>CAYHYS010000045.1:0-7347 GCA_964360905.1 uncultured Candidatus Saccharibacteria bacterium
TTTATCTGACGATAATCCCCGAGCTATAAACGAATCGCGGATTGTTTCATAATTCTTTTGTTCAAAGAGTTCGCGGTTGTCCGGTCGTTGAAGATCCAAGTAAAGAGAGTTTTTATTCGGAATATCTGCCAACAGTTGTAAGATGAGGGTTGTCTTGCCCGTTCTTCTCATACCCGTCAGCACGGTTACTGCGGGCAACTGAGAGTGCGAAAGAAGCTCCGGATAAATTTTACGGCTATAAAACATACGCAACTGTCACTTTACAGAAAGTATTGATTTCTGTCAAGTCAACCTTCCTGTCAAGACTGTCTCTAGCGGGTCTTGATTCTTTTGGCCTTTTTGCCACTGAGATTGGGCTTTCGTCCGTGATTGGCTTTTTTATTTTTCTGAAGCAGCTTTAGCCACTAACTGTTCTTCGTCCTTCTGTTTGTCACAAATCTGAATCTTAAGATAGCCTTTAAGTAATTCAAGTTGTAAAATCAAGTTACGATTTGCGCGACTGGGTAAATTTGTACAAGTCCAAGTCGAAAAATTCTGGCTAAGTATCGGCCCCAGCTCAAAAAGTGGCAGAAATAAACATTAGCGGACAATAATGAATGTTAATAAACCCAAACAATATATCGATAAAGAATTCACTTTTCTAGGCAAGAAATTTTACATTGATCAAGGAGCCCACATACCTCGCCATTCAACTGAGTTTATAACCGTTCATTATATAAATAGCATTAATAATCTAAGTAAAAGCGACCTGGTTGTTGCCGATGTTGGAACAGGGACAGGAGTGTTGTCAGTTTCAATAGCGTCACAATGCCCTAATGTAAAGAAGGTCTATGCGATTGATTTATTTGAAAATGCTTTACAAGTTGCCAGTATAAATAGATCAAATTTTAATCTTGAAGATAAGATTGAACTGCTACAGGGAGATTTATTTGAGCCATTGTTAGACAAACAGGTTGATGTCATTATAGCCAACCTTCCTTTCGCTGATGATAATAAAATGAAAGCTTTACGCTCGGAAGTAATTAAGTACGAACCAATGACTGGTATTTATGGAGGGAGGACTGGTTTTGAGCTTTACGAGCGACTATTTAAACAGCTAGAGAAGTACTCTTACTTTAGATACTTAAAGGGGTTGTGGATATATTGCAACTTGGAACATAAACCCAGAATCGAATATTTTCACAGATCTTTGTTTAATAATTTTAATCTGAATATCGTGGAAGATAAATATAAGCCGTACTACCTTCACGCCTACTTTCATCGAAGATAGTGTTTTGCTTTTTTAAGACGAAGAAGACGGAAGCTAAATAAAATTGTGATGAGTACTACTGAAAACTTAGAAACCCATTTCAAACCACATATTCTCAAATGTAGACCAGGTGACTGGGAACACGCCAGAAGGGTCGTCTTTTGGATAAAAGAATTAGCCAATAACAGAACGGATTTAAACTTATTAATCATCGCAGGGTATATCCACGATATTGGTTGGAGCGGTCTTATTCCCCAAGGCTCAAAGCTTTCTCGTGAGGAACTGCTAAATCTACAACCTAAGGCAAATAAACAAACAGATGTACTCGTAAAAAGCGTTTTGTCTAACTTCTCCCTAACAGTAAGTGAGATAAACAAGATCTTGAGGTTAGTTAAGGCAACCGAAACATATGAGGCCACTCAAGAAGACGAAATGATCTTAGTTGACGCGGATAACTTGAGTAAAACTTCGCCGGATCATATCAAAGAAAAGTACGTGAAATCGGACTGGCTCAGCATTTGTGACCTTTTTGAGAAAAAATTACCGCAAAGAATAAAGACAGAAAGGGGAAAACAACTTTTCCCGATCAAACTGGCTGAACTAAGGAAAACACTGGAAACTGAATTAAAATCAAAGTAAGCAGTATGACAAAGAAAAAGTCCGACCGAACCACTTCAAATTCTATTAGATCAGTTTGGGAAAGCAAGAATATTTAGTTTAGTTGGGAAATGATGAAACACGTTCTAAGCACGTGTTTGGCATGTACTACCGATGCCACTTACGTTTAATAGAATTAAGTTCAAGTGTTTTAGCAACGATCGCTCTTAAAACACTTGAAATGATTTTTGCTACTATGATTCGAATCATCGAAGCACACAGAATGACATCAAAAATAAAGAGTAAATTTCAATAACTAACTTTAATAGTTTTTGGTAAAATAAGAATATGGATCTTAAAGATGAAATAAATGAGTACCTTAAAACGCAACGCCTCATGGCTGTGGCCACTTACGGAAAGTCACCATGGATAGCGAGCGTTTACTATGTACATGATAACGATTTAAATATATATTTTCTAAGTAAGCGCTGGCGCGAACATTGCCAATCAATAGAATCAGATAATCGTGTTACCGTGGCAGTAGCCGATTCACATCAACCGATTTACAAGCCCCAAAAGGGCCTTCAAATTAGCGGAACGGCGCAATCAGTAAATATTGTTTCCCGACTTGAATGGATGTTTAAGATGTGGAACAAGCTTATCACCGGCAACGAAGGAGAGAAACTTTCCGAACCGCGAAAGTTTTTAGATGCGGGACTTTCGAAGGTTTATAAAATCACACCTCACAGAATAAAGTTTTTTAACACCGAACTCTATCCTAAGGAACAATTTAAAGTATTGGAGCTTAATAAATAATAGATAACTGGGAAACAACCTGACAACTCCTAACGGGTTTTGATTCTCTTAAACTGAAGTCAACTCATCAAGTTCCTCAATTCTTCAAGGCCTCGCCACGTCAAACGTGGCTTCGCCTTGATGAACTTATTCCTCAATAAGAACGGGATTAATTAGCTCTAGGTCTTCTATTTTATTGTATCAGTGAATTAATTCACTGATACAAAGGGAGGATGGTTGGTGGTAGTGAAAAACGCCGCGAAGAAGTGGTTCTTTCGCTGGTGGTAACATTAGAACCCGGAGGATCAGAATGGAATTTTGTGCTATCATGATTCGAATCGTAGAAGCACAACGAAAAGAAGTCGTGGTGTCGTTGACAAAACAATACACACCTGTATTGCTATTTGTCACAAGAACAGGAAATGAACGCTCAACAACGGACTAAGTGGGTTGGGAGTTCTTAAGTTATTTGTTGAAAAGAAAACCGTAGTTAGTAGTTAGTGGGTCTTGATTCTTTTGGCCTTTCTGCCACTGAGGTTTGGTTTACGCCCGTGATTGGCCTTTTTATTTTTCTGAAGCAGCTTTAGACGCTGCATGTTTTTCGTCCTTCTGTTTGGCACGAGTCAATTATAACTTGTCACTCGGCACTTGTCACCTATATACTTGGATTAAGGCCGCCTTAGCTCAGTTGGTAGAGCGACTGTTTCGTAAACAGTAGGTCCTCGGTTCGATTCCGAGAGGCGGCTCCACGTAAAAATCTTGCTGAGGACAAAACGTAGTTTTGGTCTGAAGCTAGAGTTTTACAGTGAGACGTGTCCCGCGTAGCGGGATTTACGTCTCAGCAAGATTCACGTGGCAGGCCAGCAAGTCAAACTTGCTTGCGAGGTTGACGAAGCGCAGCCGAGTCTGACTCGGCCATTTGAAACATGTCGAGAAAATCACGTGACCAGGTTTTTGTCTTTTCCCCACATTATCCATAAACACTAAAAATACCTTACACTATTTTTGTAAGCGTATTATAATTATAACTTGGATTCGATGCTACGAATGAATACTAAAATATTTTTCTTCTCTATCACAACTCTCGTCACCGTTTTCACACTCGGCGCTATCGCTGGTTCTTTTTTGATAAAACCTAAAACTCAGCCTTCAATACCCGTGCAAACAGTTAAACCAGATGTTTACATTGAATTTCTGAATGAAGTTTACGACAAAATTAAAGAAAACTACTGGGATAAAATAGACGACGGAAATTTAGTGACCATCTTTAAATTAGGCACAGAGAAGCTGACCGGTAATCCTTTGAACTTAAAATCGCTAAATAAAGAGGAGCTTCGTAAAAATCTATCTTCCGTAATAAAGAACAAGGATGAGAAGCAGAAAAAGGATTTTTCGGTGAACTTAGCCAGCATAGTTCTAGCTAACTTAAGCCCATTTGGCCGCAGCGGTCTTTATACGACTAAACAAGAAACACAGCTAAATAACAACGTGGCTAACATCAACCCGGAAAAGAATATATATCAAGACCTCGGCGTGAGCAGCAGCTCGTCGAGCGCTGAAGTTCAGAAATCCTACGAGAAAATTAAAGCTGTCCTGGAGACCCAAAAACAAAGTTCTCCGGAAGCGGCGAAAAAACTGGAGCAAGTGAATTACGCTTATGGCATTATCTCTGACAGCCAAAAAAAAGATAATTACGATAAATTGGGCGTAGAACCAACAGTTTTCGTTAAACTTCTAAAACAAAACATCGTCTATCTCCAAATTAAAAAAATATCACCCACGACATTTGACGAGATTCAGAGGGAAACGTCTTCTATTAAAGAATCAAAAAATCTCAACAGCTTGATAGTGGATTTACGCGGTAACATCGGCGGCTCAATTGACCTATTACCTTACCTTTTAGGGCCTTTTATAGGGCAAAACCAGTACGCTTACGAATTCTTCCACCAAGGTGAAACCACCCCCAATAAGACAAAAACAGGATTTCTACCCAGTCTTTTGCGATATAAAAAAGTCGTAACTCTGGTTGATAACCAAACCCAATCCTCGGCCGAGGTAATAGCGGCCACGCTCAAAAAGTACAATGTTGGTATCACCATCGGAACAACGACCAGAGGCTGGGGAACGGTCGAAAAAGTCTTCGGTGTTGACCACCAAATAGATCAATCTGAAAAGTATTCGCTGTTTCTCGTCCACAGTTTAACGCTGCGTGATGATGGCCAATCTATAGAAGGAAAGGGAGTTGAACCATTAATAAGCATTAGTGACCCGAATTGGGAGAGCCGCCTTAATGAATACTACAACTCACCGGAACTCGGGCAGGCTATAAGAACCCTCTATAATCTGAAATAATCATTTGTCTGGAACGAAAAAAACTCCTACAATAGCGATATATGAGAGAAAAATATCTTGGGCAGAACTATCTTGGAGAAAATGGCGAGGAGACGTTTTACTCATATGTAAAATTGATCACGATCGTCACCGTTATTATTGCCATTCTTTTGGCAGTGTGGTTTTGGGGTCTGACGATACTTTCTAATCTTGATGCCTTTTGGCGTATCTTTAATCCGAACCAGGAAGCTGTTGTTTCCCAAAATAAAGAAAACATACCGCCACCATATATCAACCCGTTTGAAACCGCCACTAAAGAAAAAAAGATAACTGTTAAAGGCTACTCTCTAGAAGGCGTCTTGGTTAAACTTTTCCTCAATGACAAAGAAAATGGATCCGTGAGAACCGATAAAGAAGGCGCGTTTTCTTTTTTTAACGTCGAGCTTAATGAAGGTTTAAACAATCTCCACGTTGTAGCCGAGTCTGGAGGTGGGGTGGAAAGCTTACCTTCAAAATCCATTAGCATTAAATATCTAAAAACGGCTCCGAAAATTGAAATAATAGAACCGACCGATCGGGCCAGCTTTTCACAGAAAGATAACACGATCACGATACGCGGCCGCACTGATCCGTCGGCCATCGTCGCTATAAATGGACAGAAAGCTCTCGTCACGTCAGACGGAACATTCAGTTATCTTTTTCCTCTCAATGACGGAGATAACAAAATAACTGTCGAGGCTGCCGACGAGGCGGGAAATAAAACAACCGTTGAAAAAACCGTCATCTTCTCGAGAACCTTTTAGAGATCCCCTAGGATTTTATCTGTCTATTCGAAATAAGCGAAGCGGTGACAAGGATCCAAAGCATAATGGGAGTGAAAAAGAGTGAATTAATAAAGTTACTCTCGAGAAGCAGGCCGATCATTGAAATAAAAAGGCCTAAGGCTAAGTTATCTCCCTTCGCCGCGGCGGCTATTGAAGCTCCAACAATGGACAAATAAAAAACGGTATAAAGAACGAAACCGATCAGTCCGGTTGTGGCCAAGATTAGAAGCAAACTCGAATCCGACCCGGCCCCGGCGCGTCCACCCTCGGGAATGTTATAGTCGAAAAAACCGTAGTCTTCCTGTGTCGAACGGAAGTTATTAAATCCCACTCCCAGCAATAGATGGTCTTTCGCTATCGTGAATGTCCTTTCCCACGAAACGAATCGCAGTTTTGCCGAGTCGTCTGGATCAGTAATTCCGGCGACGCGTGTTTGAATACGGGGGATCATGAAATACGCCAAAAATCCGACGATGAGAGATAAAAAAAGCAATTTTCGTGATCTAATAATCCCGAATAAGAAAATGGAAACAGCAAACATCAACCAGGCCGAACGTGAAAAAGTTAAAATCAGCGCTGAGATCAAAATGGTTACAATTAGTAAGCGCAATATTGTGTCATTCTGAGGCGTTCGACCCGAAGAATCTAGATTCTTCGCGGAGTTTACACTGAGAGAATCGAATGTGCTTAGAATGACAGACTTAGACGAAAGAACTAAATTCAGGGTTAAAACGAGGAAAGCACCCGTAAAGTTAGGGTCGAGGAAAGTTGAAACCAACCGATTGCGGTGAGGATCGTACCCGAACCCTGACAAAACAGAAAGATCACTCAACAATACAAGTTGTATAAAACCGGCAATGGCGATAATCAGACCCGAGACGGTTGTTAAATTAATGAGGAAATCCTTCAACTGCTTACCGTTAATCGAGTAAAGACGCGAGAGAACGAAATAGACACAGAAATATAAAATAAAACGAACCCAATAAGAAAAGCCCAGAAGATTCTGCGCCGCGCTTAACCATTGAGAATTATAGATGAAAGTTATTAACGCCCAAACGATGAAAACCGAACCGGATAATAACGTCACGTCGATTAGAGATTTACGCAATTCTCCTTTGACGATAATATAGGCAAATCCGCTTACGACGAAAACAAAAACAGAAATATCCTGTAGATATAAATTAAATGATCCTTGAAAAAAAGGTAGTCGGCCGAATTGCCCGAGTGTCAAAGAAAAAAATAAAATAACTAAAATAAATTTTAAGAGTTTCATATATACCCTTCTTACTGTATTTTGCAACTTTTTCGTCAGAAAAATGTTGCCAAATCAGTCTAGAAGGAGTTATACCCGAAACAATTTCAATTGTGAAGGGTATAACTAATAAATTCGACTTACAAAGCTACGTTTATCCTGTCATTCCAGCGAAAGCTGGAATCCACATTTATATATTAACCTCACATCGTGTAAGCGCACTACCTGCGTCATCCTGAACTTGATTCAGGATCCATTATGATTGGATTCCGTCCCGGATCCCCGTCCGGGACTAAAGG
>CAYHYS010000046.1:0-7253 GCA_964360905.1 uncultured Candidatus Saccharibacteria bacterium
CTTGTGGAGATTGTCGTGGAGAGGTTTTACTTTTATTTAACCGGCAGCCGAACCAACATCTCTTTCATACTTCGGTAAAACTCGACGCACGGTCTCGATTTGTCTGTTTCATTTTCACTTGCCAGCCTTTGGAAAGTTTTGCCAATTATGGTAACATCCTCGTTCCAATTATTAATTCTTTCTTGAAGATACTTCCCCGCTGGCACAACTCCTCGTAGATTTCCCCATTCCTCCGGTTTATCGTTAGCCGTCAGCTCAACACAGGCCCAATACTCATCGTTTGGTGGAGTGCCAAAAACCAATCCATAAAACTTTCGGCCCTTTAAAGTCGGCAGTTTTGATTCCAGTTTATCGAAAGCTTGTTTCGATCCGATTACGCCTCTTTCCGATTTTATGTACATGGCCTTAATTTCGGGAAAATGACTTATCTTCATATTCCGAACTCTACCATAAAAACAAAGATTTGGGATTTGAATCCGTCTTCTCCAACGGTACTCCCGAACCACGGCGGTTAGGTATAGCAACCTCAAAACGAAATGACAAGTTTTATAATCTGCCCTGCTGAATTCGTTTCAGCATCTTAACAGTAAGATCCCTTCACCCATTCGACAGGTTCGGCAGGCTCAGAGCAGGCTTCAGTCGGGATGACAAATACGACATTCTGTTTTGAGAATGCTATGTATAGATATCACCTCGTGTAGGCGCATTAGCTTTATTGTCATTCTGGTAAGCGGAGCGCATCCAGAATCGGATGCTGGAGACGCCAGATCCTGGAGTCCCCTCCTCGAGTCTGAGCCTCGGAGTCGAAGACCAGCATGACGAGTTTAGTGCGAAATCATAATGTGAGTTGTATAGTGGCACCTTTATTTTTTCAAGAGTTCCTAACCAACCACTATAATTATTTAAATAATCGGAGTGGTAGATTGTTTGAGAGATATTTTTAGAGAGAGGTGAGGTCTACTCTTGTTACAGTGAATTAATTCACTGATACAATAAATAAGTTTTTCAGAAGGATCTTTAATCCTGTAGAGAAGATTAGGATGGAGGAAAAACGCACTAATTGGGAAATTCGGGAAGAGTAGACTTAGGACTTATCCGCGATCATTATCTCACCTTCACTTTTAAGATCCTCACTGCCTATCGCCGCCGCCTTTTCCTTATTTTGCATGTCTAAAATTTCTTTAGGCGAGGTGGTTATAAGTTTATGCTCGCTCGGGGAAGCCACCACTTGCATAGCCACGTGATTGGTGCCGGCGAAAAACAAACCCTCACCGACGTTGCAGGAAAGAAGAAACCTTTTTTCTCCCTCGGAAAGGTAAAAAACTTCAGCTAGCTTGTCGATCGCCGCCGGGTGCTGTTTAAAAAGAATTTGGATCGAAGCGTTTGTGACGACGGCGTGGCCGTAATCAGAGTTCAGGAAATCCTCGACGTCTTGGGTAATTGTTGTTAATCCGAGGTAATATTTCCGGGCTCTTTTAGCAATCGAAAAAATAAAAGAAGCGCTTTCTTTATGTTGCATTAGGTACCAGGCCTCATCGATAATGAGGACTCTTTTCTTTATTTCTTTTTTGACTCTCGTCCAAATAAAATCAAGGATGATGTGCATGGCCATCGGGCGCAGCTCATCTTCTAAATCTCTGACGGAAAAGACGGTGAAAGTGTTGCGGATATTGATGTTTGATTTCTGATCAAAAATACCGGAGAGAGAGCCCTTAATATAACGTTCGAGTCTGTCCGCCAGTCCTCGGGCCTCCGTCTCCTCCATCCCGAGAAGAACTTTATAAAGATCTTCCATGATCGGCGGGTCGTTCTTTTGGGTCGTCGGCTCGGAGGTGATACCCTTTGACTTGTAGGTGGCGATGAGGGCTCGATCAAGAACGGCATCCTCCGAACTGGAAAGCTCTCCGAAAACAATGCGAAAAAGGGTGTGCAGTGACATAATTTTAAGACCCAGCTCATTCTCACCTTCTTCATAGATTCCGGAAAGGTCGAAAGGATTAATTTTGGCCGGTTCGTTGGTCGAGAAGGTAATATATTCGCCGCCGATGGCCTCCGAAAGTTTTTTATATTCCGCTTCAGGATCGATGACAATCACCTCTGTGCCAAACATCAGCGATCGCAGCGCTTCAAGCTTGACCATGTACGACTTTCCCGCGCCAGATTTAGCGAAGACAACAGAGTTCGCGTTCTCTAAACTGAACCTATCGAAAATTATCAAACTTCCGTTGTGCTCATTGATGCCGTAAAGGATTCCCTCATTGGAAGTTAGCTCCGAAGAGGTAAAGGGAAAGGTGGTTGCCAGAGAAGTCGTGTCCATGTTACGGATGATGTAAAGCTTGTCGAGGCAAAGCGGGATTGTCGTCTGAAACGCCTGTTCCATTTGCAGGGTCGCGTGTTTAGAGATGAGCAGCAGGCTGCCTAAAGTCGCCTCGACTCTCTTCGTAATATTGTTAAGTTCCTCGAGACTGCCGGCGGGGATGGTGACGTAAAAGCTGAATTGGAAGAAGCGTTCAACACCTTTAACGAGTTGTTCCTGTAACACTTGAGCGTCCTCAAGAGCCGCTTGAACTCCCGGATCAACCACTTTTCCGTGTTCGCGATCCGAGCCAATCGTCGCTTCCATCTCGGCCACTTTTCTCTTGAGAGAGTCGAGAACGCCGTGAGAGGAGACCGGATAGTAGTACATAGAAATGTCGAGTGAGTGTTCGAAATTAATGAGCGGTGAGAGCCAGTTAGCGCCAACGAAACGCGGGTAACCGGCAATGAATAAAGTGCGAAAATACGAATTGCCAATACGTAGGTGATCGAAATCAACTTCAATAGCGGAAGGGGCAATGAGGTCTTTCATCTCGGTTATTCCTTGAGCGATGATTTCTTCTTGCCGCGATTGATCTTTTTCAATTCCTTGCCGCGCGATTTTTTTCAGGTTAGGCAGTTCTTCTTTTGTCGTTTTTTTTCTTCCAAACATAATCATCCTTTCTCGATTGACGCTTCAACTATTGGCGTCGTGTACTCCTCCGCTCCTGCCTTTAATTTTTCTTCACTCGAAGAAGTCGGGTTGTAAATATCGTAGAAAAGCTCGACTAATTCTTGGGTCGTTAAGAGCTTTCCTTTTACCCCGATCCGGGAGAGTTGTTTAATAATTTGGTCAATTTTCGGCTCGAGGGCGATTTTTGCTTTATCGAGGATGTATCTTTTATTGACTCTGACTGTTTTTTTTGTTTCGATGCCGAGAATTTTAAGAAAGATATCGAGGAGCGAAACACTCGGTTTAAGGCTGATATCCTGATAGGGGATGACAATATAGAACCGCTTGTCGAGGACTTCGTTTTTCGAGATCAAGTCGGCCACGTATTGGCGATAACTTTTTATCTGTTCTTTAAGGTAAGGATTAGTTTGGTCACTCTCAACGCCGGCCAGATTTTCGAGGTAGGAGGAAATGTCCATTTTTTTAGAACGGATTAAAATTTGAATCGGAAAAGAGAGGGAATTTAAAAGTTGGGAATAAGCGGCAATCATCCCGTCCTGCTCCACTTCGGAGAGGAGGTCAAAGTTGACGGCGGTTGTTTGCACGACGGCCGAAGCCGCGTTGTTTTTAAGAATGACAATGTTATCTCTTATATCTTCAATATCAAGGTGTTCTTGGGTCGAAGCTTTTGTCGTCATAATCTCGCCGTTTTACCGGCCGTCAAACTCAATCGGTTCTAGGACCGTGCCGGACAGATCCACGGTTATTATATCAAAGGTAGATCCGGGAGATGAAGCCTCGACGTGATAAAGCCCGTTCGGCAGAGGCGTGGTGATGGCGAATTGCCCGAGCTCATTGGTTTTCAGCGCGCGTACGACGTCGTCGCTTTGATCCTTGACGATGATAACGGCATTTTTAATGAGAGTTTCCTCCTTGCCTTTAACATAACCGTTGATGACATTCGGTAAATCCTTAATGAAAGCGCTTGGTTTTACGCGCGGTTTGTAAGGTTGGGGGTTTGCCGGGACACCCGGCTTCGAGGCATGATCAGAGGTAGCAGTGGAGAGATTTTCTTGAGTTGTTTTTAAAGATCGGCTGCGAATCGCTTGCAGCTCTTTTTGAAGACGGACGATCTCGTCAACCGATTCCGCTTTTTCTTTAAAGAGGGCTTCGAGACGGCGTTGCTGCTCTCGAAGGGTTCGCGCGGCGTTATCCTTCTCAGCTTTAGAAGAGGAAGCTTCATTGAGAATTTTCTTATATTCTTCCTCCGTCTTTCTCGTTTCCTTATTCATTTTCTCGTTTTGCTCTTCAAGATAGTGAATCTTTTCGCTAGAGCGGCGTGACTCTTCGGCGATTATCTCCGCGTCTTCTCGAAGTTTCTTTTCACGGTTCAGCTGTAAAAAGAGCTCATCATTCTGTTTTTTAAGTTTCTCTAACTCGTCGTTGAAGACCGCCACTTGGGCGACCGCTTTTGATTTTCCGCCGCCAGGAAACCACTTCGAAGGGTTTGGCGACTCACTGGGGATAACTGGCGGAGTGATCAGTTGGGGCTCAAATTGAGGCTTAACTTCAATTACCACCGGCTCAGTTTTTGGCGTGTCGCTGCTCAAGGCTTCAAGATTAGCGACGACTTTCTCGGCCGTTTTTAGTAACTCTTCTCGGGGCGGTAACGGTTCGCGACTCTCTTTAAGAATGATCTCTCCGAAAACCGGCATGACAATTTCTCCCTCCACCGTCGGCAGGTTGTGCAGCTTTCGGCCGGCTTTAGTGTTTTTGATCGTGGTCATGAACTTTCGGGATTTTCCACTCATCGGGATGGAAATTATATTTTGATTGGAGAAATTCACTTCGGAGGCGAGGGTCGAAGTTGGCCTGACCTCAACTCTTTCCGGTCGGTAGGTTGGGATTGCCGGCGCGGTTGGTTTCTCGGAAGATGTGATTAAAGAGCTGGCCGCGCCATTTATAAGTTCCGGAGCGAGGGATTTTAGATATTCTTCTTCTTTTAAATCTAAGGTGCTGCGGGAGCCTTCAAATTTCATTTTGCCAAGATACTCCTTAATGTTTTTTCTCCCTTGTATGGAGGCGGCGATGTTTGTTTCCCGAGGGTGGGGCGCGGCCGCGAAATCTTCAAAAAAAATATCGATCGTGGCCGGTTGTTTTATCCAAACGCGTTCGGTCGGAGAGGTAATGGCGACGAGAAAATTTTTCAAGTATTCATCCATCGAACGCTCGTTGACGGGGAGGAAGGCAATCGAAAGGCCTAAGATGGCGATAAAAATAGCCAGCGGAATCTTGAAGAGGAGAGGCAGAATTGAGGCGTAAGCGAGGTAAGCGAGGACAATACTGCCGCCGGCGTAAGCGAACTGTTTGATCGTCAGTCCGCCAATGAGTTTAAATTCGACACCGAGGACGTGTTGGGGAACGGGGTGCTGGCTATAATAAGTCTTCTGACTCTCGCTACTCACGCCTTAATTTTAACAGATAACGAATACGGGGAGGTCGCTTAGAGACCGCTCAATGCTTTGATACTATGATACGTATCATAGTATCAACTAAATGATTTTTCGGTTTCGTTGGGTTATTTTTTTCCGGTAGGAGGCTTCAATTCTTTTGTGGCTGGTGGGGTGGGGGGAAAGGACCTTAGAGATATTCTTGGCCAGTTGCGTATAGAACTCGTCTAAAGATTCGTTTTTTAATATTTTATCGACGGCTTTTTTGTAGCCGCGACCGTCAATCACTTGTTGTTTAAGGATGGCGTTAATAGTCGAGAAGGAAACTTTTAAAATGTTGGTGATAGAGCGATAGTCGTAATCTTTAGCTAAAAGAACGGCGATGGCTAACCTCTTCGCCACCATTATTTTCTCGGTGCGCGTAAGGAGATCGCCGAGAAGTAAGCGCGCGTCCTCAACCGATTTTAGATCAAGGAAGGTTTTTTCGAAGACCTCGAACATCCTTTCTTCAACAACCTGGCTGGGAATTCTTTTTGAAACTTGTGGCACGATTTCATGTTACCACGATATATATCATGATAGCAATGGGTAGTTTAGTATTTTGTAACTATCACCAAAAAATCTCGGCCGTAATCACCTTAAGAAAGTTTGATACTATGATACGTATCATAGTATCAGTAGTTTAAGTCCCTGAACTACTTTTGGTTATCAATTCGCCGCCGATAAGCTTCCCACCAAAGTCCGCGGCCTTCGGATTTAGCAATCGATTCGGCGTTTTTCAGTTCCGCTTCTTTTTCGATCGAGTGGATAATGTAAGTTAAGGCCAATCCTTGATGGACAAGCTCTCCGTTAACGAAGTAACCGCCTTTATAAACGTAGGCTAGTTTTCGTCCGTAGATATCAAGGCGGTCTTTCTTATCGAATTTGAGGATCACGGTTTCACCGAGAATTTTCTCTTCGAGAAATCTTTTAGCCGCTTCGCCGTCGGGATCGGTAAGTTCCGGGGCGTTAATGCCTAACAGGCGAATCCGTTCGTCTTTTTCGGTGACGAATGTGTCGCCATCAATGATTCTTTTAACCACGACTTCTTCTTCCGAGAGCTCTGTCGCCTTCATGGCTGGCGTTAGTTGGACCGTCTTTTCTCGTTGCGATTCGTAGATTCGCAGTTTTAAAGCGACGGTCGTAGAAACGAGCAGAGCCAAAACGGCGATGAGGGGGAAGATCAGTGATCTTAATTTCTTAAGCACCCTTACATCTTACCCTTTTTTATTTAATCGCATTTGGCTGAAGGTGAGACCTTCAACGCGGAGCCCTAAAGGACTACCGGAAAGCCCCGAAAGGAAGGTCTCACCTTCAATAGCGATTTACTTACCGTGCGACTTCTAAGTGAGACAACTATTTCCCTGATACTATGATACATATCATGATATCAAGAGACTCTCTACTCACCTCACATTATAAAGTCACACTCTAAAATTGGACGAAGGGAAACACCCTGAAGGTGAACCCGTGCCACCGCCGAGGCGGGGTCCCGCTGTGGCGGGAGATTTACACCTTCAGGGTGGGATCAGCAAGGTCCAATTTTTGGAGTCATCCGCCCTTTCTCACTAGAAGATAGTAAAATATTGGCGTTTAAGCTTTAATATCTAGCGTTTACCCCCACAACCTATTGACTATGGGACTATAATATGGTATAATAAGAAAGCCTTAAAAGATTGCGGGTAGCGGTAAGGTTTAAGCCTTTCCGGTGCCCACAAAGAAAACATTACGAGGTTGGACGAAGGGAACACCCTGAAGGTGAACCCGACGTGGATCTACACCTTCAGGGTGGGATC
>CAYHYS010000047.1:0-7085 GCA_964360905.1 uncultured Candidatus Saccharibacteria bacterium
CTGCTGCGAACGTTGTTCTACGAGTCAATGCCGGTCATCGTCAGCGCGGATGAAAGCGAAGACTCAGCGGTTGTGCTCGAAGTCGAAATGGCGCGCTTCCCCTACACCATCCACAGCGCTAAGGGTGGTAAAGTCTACCGCAGCCAGACCGGATTCGCCTGCTTCGCGCTTCGACTCGTGCCGGTCTCCGGGAAGATAGTCTCCGTCGAACTCGAATCTGACAGCCACGTGGCAGTCAATGAGTTAGTAATGGAACCTAACCACGGATTGTTTGCTGAATTTGGCAATAGCCATCTCTGGTTCGAATTGTATTTCGCGCCAATTGACGGCCTCGATCCGTTACGACCACCGGAGAAATATAAGCCCGAAGTGACCATCCACGACGAAGACGCGATCGATTAGTACTCAGTATCAATCGCGTCGCAAAAAGCGAGGAGTAGGTTTTCTAATCTCTCCTCGCTCGATTTTTTTCGGCCGAAAAACTAGCCCTTGATCTTTCGGTAAATCTCTGCTAGGCTATTGACAGACGCGGGTAAGCTACCTTTAATGGTAGCTTTTTTAATGAGGCCATTATTGATATGATCGGCAAAGTAATCTCGTACTTTCGCGGTTCGTCGGAAGAGCTGAAAAAAGTTTCCTGGCCGAGCCGTAACAAGACGATTAAATTAACTGTTTACGTCGTTCTGATTTCGCTCGGCGTTTCCGTCTATCTGGGACTTTTGGACGATGTTTTTTTTAGAATCATGTCTTTGGTAATCAAAAAGTAAGTTATGGAAGAAAACGAAGTCGAAAAAAGCGACCAACCACAACCACAAGAAAACAGCCTACCGGAACCCATCGAAACGCCGAAAGATCCGGAAACAGAGGCTTTCGAAAACGATCCGCGTTTTAAGTGGTACGTTGTTCATGTCAATTCCGGGCACGAGAGAAAAGTAGCTATTTCCCTCATGGAACGGGTCGAAAACAGCCAAATGAAAGACAAAATAGTCAAGGTTTTGGTGCCGACCCAAAACAAGATTGTCGTCGAATCGGGACGTAAAAAAACGGTTCAAGAACGCCTTTTTCCCGGTTATGTTCTTGTCAAGATGGATCTCTCTGATATAAGCTGGCACCTAGTGCGCAACACGACGGGCGTGACGGGATTCGTCGGCACGGGAGGAAAACCAACGCCTCTACCGGACCAAGAAGTAACCACCATCCTGAAATTTTCGGAAATGGAAGCCCCGAAGTACGAAGCGAAATTCCACGTGGGCGATTCCGTCAGGATTCTTAACGGTCCTTTTGTCGATTTCTTAGGTAAAGTCGACTCCCTCGATGAGGAAAAAGGAAAAGTTAAGGTGTTGGTTTCCATCTTCGGCCGTGAGACTCCGGTCGAACTGGATTATTTACAGGTCTCACCGCTCTGAGCGGAAACTCTAAATCCTAAGCACTAAATCCTAAACGTTTAGAGTTTAGAAATTAGTGTTTAGAATTTACCGAACGAAGTGAAGTTGTTATGGCTAAAAAAATAAAAACAATCGTAAAATTAACGATCACGGCGGGAAAAGCTAACCCCACTCCCCCAATCGGACCGGCTCTCGGTCAACACGGTGTTCCGATCATGGAATTTTGTAAAGAATTTAACGAACGCACGAAAGCGATGGGTAGCGATTTAGTCCCGGCCGTTATTACTATTTTTGAAGATCGGACTTTCACCTTTATAACAAAAACTCCCCCGGCCTCCGATCTCCTTCGAAAAGAATTAGGTATCGAAAAAGGATCGGCCCGGCCCCACCAAGATAAAGTCGGTAAAATAAATCAAGAAAAATTACGCGCCATCGCCGAAAAGAAAATGAAAGATCTCAACGCGAAAGATATCGACGCGGCCGTGAAAATAATCGCCGGCACGGCTCGGAGTATGGGCATAGAAATAGAAAAATCCTAAATTCTAAGCTCTAAACCCTAAAAGTTTAGATTTTAGAAATTAGTATTTAGAGTTTACCGAAACGAAGTGAGGTCGTTATGGCCAAGAAAAAAATTAAAGAAAAAAATAAGAAAAAAATTCAGCCGGAGGCTGATCAGCCTTTGGCTGAAAAAACTGAAAATCCTGAAGTAACCGAGATAAAGTTAGAAGAAGCTGCTCCGAAAACCAGCGCCTTAAAAACGGAAAAAAAGGCTAAGGTTAAGAAAAAAGAGCGTGGTGAAATGTACAAAAAGGTCAACGTCTTAGTCAATAAAGACAAGTTTTATTCTCTTCGTGAGGCCATCAGACTGTCTAAAGAAACCTCTTACGCGAAATTTGACGCCACTATCGAAGCCCATTTTAATCTCGGGATCGACACGACTAAAGACGACCAAAAGATAAGAATAACCATTGTTCCTCCGCACGGCACCGGAAAGGTGAAAAAAATTCTCGCTTTTGTCCCGATCGAATCAATAAAGGACGCGAAGGAAGCCGGCGCGGATATTATTGGCGATGAAACTAAAATCGATCAAATCGCGAAAGGCGTCATCGATTTTGACGTTATCGTTTCTGACCCTTCCTTCATGCTGAAACTTTCTAAAGTCGCGAAAATACTCGGACCGAAAGGCCTCATGCCCAACCCGAAGTCGGGAACGGTTACGCCTGACCCGGTTAAGGCAATAAAAGAGCTTAAAAAAGGACGGGTGGAACTGCGATCGGAAACGAGTGCTCCTCTTCTTCACACACTTATCGGTAAAAAAAGCTTTGAGGATCAAGCCCTTGTCGAAAACTTTATGACTATTTTTAACGCGCTAAAATCGGCAAAACCTTCTAAGACGAAAGGAATTTTCATTCAAGCGATAACCGTTTCCGCCACGATGGGCCCCGGTATAAAAGTTGACCTAACCTCACTCATTTAATTCACATTTCTAATAAATTGACCTTAGAAACTGACAGTGCTAGAATCGGTCAAATCGGAAGAGAGATCTAGGTAATACCTGTAGAAAGGAGGTACGGCTTAGCACAAGCCTAATAAAATTTCTTGAACTGGATTAATGGCTGATAAATTAGGAAATGGAGGTTTCCATGACAATATCAGCAACAGCAACATCGAAGATCCTACCCGCCGGAAACGACTGGCGTGTGGTCGCCGCGGATTTGATTGCCATCCTTACCCTCTCGGTTTTGGCCGGAGGCTGGGGATTTTCGATCCTCACCGGATGGCATCCGGCGATCACCGGATTGATCGTTTTCGCCCTCTACGCCCTGATTTATTTGGCGGGGAGGGTGGAATACATCAACGATATCAAGGATGAATTGACGGGAATTGTCGTCATCACGATCGCCGAAATCGTTGTTTTCGTCGGCGCCGCCGTCATTACTGCGATCATTTGGCTCCTCAGCCTAATTCCGCAGTATTTGTTCGGATGGGTTTTGCCCTTCGGACCAACGCTCTTCGTCGTTTGGATAATCGCAACGAGTATATTCTGGCTAATCGAGAAATTCTCTCCAGCGCCCGGAGAAGGAGACAATGACGTTATTGGCTTTTATGACGATCATTAGTATCGATGCAGTAAACCAATCTCCCTGTTAGAACCTTTTCGTTCAACAGGGAGATTTGCCTTTTTCCTAGTTGACATTGGCAGACGCTTCGTGTTTAATGGCTTCTGTCCGAAGACCGTAGGTTGAGCCGCGTAGAAACGTTTCGTAAGTCCTACCGAGGCAATGATCAGTAGTAACCTGGCGATAAGTAATAATTGATCTGTGGCCTCGAATTTTCGGGGCTTTAATTTTTTCATTTTGTTTTTTGAACTTTGAGTTTGACTGACTGAAAGGAAGGAATATGCCGACACAAAAAAAGATAGAGATCGTCAACAATCTAAAAGAAGAGTTCGACAGCGCCAGCGCCTATATTTTCGCTGACTACCGGGGTATGACCGTTGAGCGTATTTCAGAGCTCCGAAACGCCCTTTGGAAATTAGGCGCTAATTTTTCCGTGGCTAAAAATACCTTGATCGAAAAAGCCATCAATATTAAAAACGAAGGTCCGACAGCCGTCCTTTTCGCTAAGGACAATCCCCTCGCCGCGCTAAAAACCCTGGTTGAATTCACGAAAAACAATCCGGCCCTTAAGGTAAAAGGCGGATCGTTCGAGGGAAGAGTTTACAGTGGCGAAGAGATTATCATCATTACCAAGCTTCCCTCTCGTGAAGTTCTTCTCGGTCAGCTCGCCGGAAGCCTCATCAGCCCTATCCAACGACTTCTTGGCGCTCTTTCCGAAAATCAGCGAAAATTAGTGATTGTATTGAACAGTATCGCGAGTAAAAAGTCGTAAATTACGGAGGTGATATAAATGGCAAAATTTAGCAAAGAAGAGCTCCTTTCCGGAATTGATGAAATGTCCGTTCTTGAGCTTAATGAGCTCGTCAAGGCCCTCGAAGAAAAGTTTGGTGTCAGCGCGGCTGTCGCGGCGGCCCCAGCGGTCGCGGCCCCAGCGGTAGTGGCCGAAGCGGCGGAAGAGAAAACTATTTTTGACGTAGAGCTTACCGAAGCCGGCACCAATAAAATCGGCGCTATTAAAGCCGTCCGCGAAATCAACACCACTCTAGGACTGGCCGACGCTAAAACTCTCGTTGAAAGCGCGCCGAAAATCGTCGTTGAAGGTGTTAAGAAAGAAGCCGCCGAAGAGGCGAAAAAGAAATTGGAATCAGCTGGTGCGAAGGTAACCTTGAAGTAACCACCCCGTCAAAAAGAAGTCCCACAGCTCTTAGCGATTTTCAAGCGCTTAGAGATGTGTGGATCCCGCACCGAATGGTGCGGGACGGCGGGCGCTAAAGTGACCTTAAAGTAAGCTTTAAGGTCATCCTGAGCGAAGGAACGTCAGATGTTCCTGAGTCGAAGGATCTATCTAATAATAAATTGAAAACTCATGAAAGGTCCCCGTTCAATCGGGGATTTTTCTTTTTGAGGTGTTTTCTTAATTTCTCCGCCGCTTCTTCCGGAGAGATACGGTCATCAATCATGAGTTTTAAACCCAGTTCAACACCTCCTAATATTTTCACTCTAGGGACTAAGTCAAGGTGCCAGTGATAGTATAATGAAGTCTTATCGAAGCCTAAAAGATCCGGAATTGAGTGAATCCAATAATTGTACGATAAATAGTTTATTTCAAGAGATAAAGCTATAATTGCCTTCTGTAGTGCGGAAGCAAAGTCCTTCGTCTCTTTCTCACTGATATTACCGAACGATTTTCGATGGGTTTTAGGAAGTAGAGTTAGTTCATACGGCCAGTCGGACGAGAAGGGAGTTAATATTACAAAAGAGTCGTTTTGCCAAACGAGTCGGGGTCCATTAATTTCCCGCTGAATTAAGTCGCAATAGGGACAAAGCTTGTAACGGCCGTAATAATCCCCGGCTGACTTTAGAGCCTCAACAGTTGAATGAGCCATTTCATCTAGAACTATAAGCTGGCTATGAGGATGATTTAGGGAGGCGGCCGCCTCTTTTCCACGATTGCAAAAAATATGGGTATAACCAAAATTCTCGTAATGGCGGTAACGGGATAAATAGGTCCAAACTAAATTATCCATTTGCTCTTTGGTGAATAATTCTATCTCTTTATCGTGTTCCGTACTGTGCACAATAACTTCGTGAGCGGGCAATATTGGGTACTTGTTAGGTACAACACGAGTTAGCCATCCTGGTTGATCTTTATCGCCTTTTCCCGTTCGAAAAATTTCTCCCGGAGACATTGCCTCATGTCCTTCTTCGAATGGACAATTCTCAACCTCTTCCAGGGAACTATGAGTTCTTACTCTTTGCTCTTCGCTCCTTGCTCTCTGCCCTGCTAAGGACCCCGTCTCATCCGGCCGACTTTTTCTTAAAGTCGAGAGAATCGTCCACTCGCCGAGAGCATTAGAGCGAATTTCACCGCCGACGCCTCGGGCGATACCAAACTTATAATTTAAGGCTTTCTCGTAAAGCTTAATATACTTTTGAGCGGATTTATCCCAACTGTAGTCCTTCGTCAGGCCGTTAGCCATAATCGGTGTTAGCTTACCCTTTATAAACGCGTCTAGGGCCAAGTTAAGGGCCTGCTTAAATGGATCAAACTCAACCGGACTAAAAGTGAAACCGGTCAGCCCATCATCAACCGTATCGGAAAGCCCGCCGACGCGGCTGACCACCGGCACGGCGCCGTAACGCATGGCCACCATTTGCGTCAATCCGCACGGCTCAAAAAGAGATGGCACAAGAAAGATATCAGACGCGCTATAAATGAGACGGGCTAAAGGTTCATCAAAACGTACCTGCACGGAAACCTGACCGGGATATTTCGTGGCGATCTGCAATAGTTTTTCCTCAAAACGGGGATCCCCTTTTCCTAAAATAACAAATTGGGTATTATTCGGTCCGACTTCTTCTAAAAACCTGACCAGCAAACCAATCCCCTTTCTCTCAACTAACCTAGTAATCATCGAAACTAAAGGCTTTAACGGGTCAACTGTCAGCCCCAACTTTTTTTGCAGAGCCACTTTATTGGCGGACTTTGCTTTTATAACTTCATCAAGATAAGTTTTGCCGGAAACTTTAGAATCGTGTATTTTAGGTGGAAACCGAGCCGCTAAGTATTTATCCCTCACCGGATCGAACTCCTCGCTGTCAATGCCGTTAAGGATTCCGAAAACCCGAGCTTCCCGAGACAGCAGCACTTCCGAAAGCCCTTCACCGCGCTCTTTCGTCATTATTTCCCTCGAATAAGTTGGGCTGACCGTATTGATAACGTCAGCGCTGACAATGCCTTGGAGAATCATATCAACGTTAAAATCGGACAAATCCCAATCCAGCACTCGAAGCTTAGAACTGCTAAGCAGGGCCGTATCTAAAATGCCAGCAGGACTGATACCTTCATTAGAGAGGTCGTGAATGGTCAAAACGGTGGCTACTTTTTTCCTTTGTTCTTTTAGAATATCGGGAATGAGGGCCGTGTGGTAATCGTGGCAATGAATAACCTCCGGTTCAAAGGCCCGCGTGTCGAGGAAATCGACCACGGCCCGACTGAAATAAGCGAATCGCTGGTGCTCCGCTTCCCCGCCGGGATAGACGGTACAATCACCAAAATAGGTGTCATTTTCGACGTAAA
>CAYHYS010000048.1:0-6660 GCA_964360905.1 uncultured Candidatus Saccharibacteria bacterium
AAAGTAGTCTCAACATTAACCAATGGCAAACGGACGACGTCCAAGCGGCTGTTTTCTATAACGGCACAAGAAACGCCGTTAGCCTTGATAAAGTCCAAGTGGTTTTCAGCGGCACTATCTTAAATAGTAATCCCGCTGATGTTTCTCCTCTCATTGGCGGTGTCAGTTATTACGGGGTGGGAGGCATTGGTATCGGCATCTGCGGTAACCTTGGCACGGGAACGGCGAGTCTCAACGTTCTTTACTGTCCTTACAAGGAAGTTATCGTTAACTCTATTCGCGGCCGGAGTGGTGATCCTTGGCTACCTGATATCACCATCAACAAAAAAGACGTCAAAGCGGGCACGGTCCAAAGCGGTACCTATTATAATAACGGCCCGGGTAATCAATGGGCCTCTCTCAATAATTTATCTTTCAACATGACGAAGCCCAGTGGGGAAGTTTTAGCCTTTAGTAACAACCCGAAAGCCTACCCTCTTCCTCCCGGTTGGTACACGAATGGCTTTTATCTCAACTATCCGGGAACTTATTCACTGAAAGCGACGGCGACCAACAACGGGAGCAGCTGCGGCGATTACCCAGCGGAAAATCGAGGCACGATCAACGTCATCAACTGCAGTTACGACACGACGGTCGCTGGCTTTCAAAACGTAGCCAGCCCTGCCCCCGCTTGGATAGGCAACCTTTATCTGCCTTTCACCGGCGCCACGGTTAAATCAGCCGGTTTTCACGACCGCTCCTTAAGCAGTATTCCCCCCGCCGTTGATGACATCAAGGTCTTTACGCCACCGGAGCAAGTTATTCTGCGGATCAGTGGTCCGGGAAGTGTCGACCAACGGGCTGACCAAGGCGCGCCTTTTACCTACACCTTAGGCGGGTCCTACACCCTTTCTGTAACCACCCCCGACCTCGACACATCCGATTCACAAGATATCGAAAACGGCGTCGGTTGCTACGCCAGTGCCAGCTTAAATCTCGGCGGAGAGCCGCCGGCCAACATCTGTGTGAATACGGAAGAGAGAATTCCCTGCTGTCCTTTTAGACTTTCCGGAACGAGCCTTTGGAACGGACTCGTTAGTCTTCTCAATAAATTAGTCGTCTATATTTCCGCCAACAATGGTCTCGCTCCTTTTAAGATGGGGGTGAGCGTCGATAAAATTGAGTTCACCGCCGATCGCACTAAACAAGCTAATCTTCTTTTTGGCCAAAAGAAGTCTGACGGGACACTGGAGCCAGGCAGCGTCTTTAAACTTTCTCCGCCGGGAGCGATTAGCAAATGTAATGTCCGCACCGACGCCAGTTCTGAAGATAAAATTACTAAACGGGAAACCCGTGTCAGTTGGGACGTGAGTCTCGAAGGCGGTAGTACTCCCCTTAAAGAAGGAGATATCGCTGATGTTGATCCCGCCGCTTGCGCTTCGGATCAGATTCAAGGCTATTTAACCCGCCTGCCGGGCGTTGGCGTAACACCAGTTGTCCAAGGAACTCAAGATTTGACCAGCTCTTCTCAAAGCATTTCCCTGCGGGCGGAGATCGGCTCGAAAAACGTACCCGCGATGAAAGTTGAAACATTACCCGCCGGAAAGGTCCTCGCGGAATCAGTCAGTATTCCTGTGTCTACGCCGGCGCCGACGCCAACACCCTCAAGTGCTAACTCTTGTCAGGAAAGCTTACCCCGCCCAGTTAAGAATGCCGAATGTTACGAGTCCGGATCTTATAGCGCGGAGCCTAACAACGATGTTTCTAATCTTCTGCTCGTCCTCCAAAACTCTACTTCTCTTATCGCCCGAGTTTCTTCTATCGATGTGCTTTCACGCAGTCTCGTCGGCGCGGTGACCGTTTGCGATACGGCCGGACGTGGGTGCACTGACCGTGCCATCAGTCAAAACGCCGGCGCCTTAGATCTTTTTAAAGTACCGGGAGGAAAGAATTATAAAAATATTGCCGCCGAAGGAAAAATTTCCCCCATCCGCTTTACGGTTGAAGTCGGCTCACCAATTTACGGAATACCCGGACCGGTCATGATCTTTCTGGCTATACCAAGAGCCCTTGGCGGTTACGGAATTCCCCTAACGGGATCGGGAACGATTCCCGCCGATCAATTCAGCCCCGATTTAAAAGACTGTTCCGTTGTTTACACCGGACAGGGAACTTTCTCTGATATTTACTCTCCGAAATTGAGCTGCGTTTATATCATCAACGATCCGGAACTTAAGGCACGCTACTGGGGCTCGGTCCAATCAGCTTTCTACAACACCAATTTGGCCTCGGCCGAGCCGGGCGTTCAATGCAAGTTAGATATCCCCGGCGGCACGGTTTGCGCCGCGCAAGACAGTCCTCCTCCCGTCGTGACCCCGCCGCCGGGCTTTACCGGTTCTTGCAATATCTGCAACTTCAACCGCGGTGGATCGGGACTAACCTTTGAGAATTTACTTAATGAGGTGGCCGGAGCCGTAGGTACGCCTGCCTCGGTCCTCGCCGGTATGCTCAACTTCGAAGGCTACGTGCCGGACAACCCTACTCCCGGAAAAAAACATATCTTTAATTACAGTGATGAAGAAATTGCCGCGATTTCGTCGCCGGGGACGTCCATGCCCTACTGCGCCGAAAGTTACGTTGGCGCCCGGGGCCCTTGCCGATTCATGCCCAATCAGTGGAGTGCTTATGGAGATACGGTCAAGAGTTACGGTTATACTCACACTCCCAACATTTGTAACCTAAGAGACTGCCTCTACGCTTCCGCCGCTAAGATGAAGGAGGACGCGGCAAGGCTTGGTACTGCTTGCAGCTACAACAACAGTACACCACCACCGAGTGGATCCTGTAATTGGACTCCCGGCAACGCCGCTAAATCCGCCTACCATTATTACGGCGCTTGTACGGACAACTATGTTTCGACGGTGGTAAATTATTATTACAACTACACTTGCCAGTCGGGCCAGCCGTTATAAAATTATAAAATAAAGTATGGAAAGAAAATACAAAATAGCTCTAATTGTTGTTGTCCTTAGCGCGGCTCTACTAGCCGTGCTGGACTTTACTAATCAGCGCCAGGAAGCTAATCCGGACATTACTAACCGCGCCGTTAAACAGCGGCCGACACTTCCCACTTCGCCACCAGTAGAAAATCCGATTGAGGCGCCGGCGATCACCCCCGTAACTCCATTGACGATTTCTCCGCCCCAATCTCTATCTGAAGAAGAACTACCAGCCAGTTTCCTCAAGACCTTGCCCGTGAGTGGAGACGGTTACTACGTTGAATATTTCCCGAACACCAAAAAATTATCCATCACCATTCAAAGCGGTAGTTTTTCCCAAAAGCAAACTGAAGTCTATAGTTGGCTGGAAAAGCAAGGCGTCAAAGGCGCCCACTCTCTCGACATTATTTGGTCCCGCAACCGCCGCTTCGTCAGCGATTAGCCCAGGGAATAAGTTTCAGAGTCATTGACAAAACAACACCCACCTGTATATCTATTTGTCACAAGTGACGGGACGGTCCTTCCGCAGATTTCTGCAGGGAAATTGATACTATGATATGTATCATGATATCAGTGGATAACACCACTTTACTGTCCGATCGGACAGTATTTTGGTGCGCTTAAAACTTACGTAGCTCAGTGATGGGAAGTTGGGAGGAGGACCGTAAGGGTTTTGATGAAAAGCATCCGCATCATTTTATACTACGACCTGCCCGCTAGCCAACCGACTCTGAAACTTCAATAATCTTAATTTATCCGAAAGTCTGAATAGAGATATTATTTGCTGTGAGCTACTAGCTTTGGCAGGCGGGTCGTAGGGTGTTTTGATGCGGTAACCAATTTCAGTATTTTCTGAACTACGGCTCAGGAACACCCGGAAAATTTACTGACAAAACAGCACCCACCTGTATATCTATTTGTCAATTGGTTATGGTTTTGATTGTTTTCACAATCATGAATCGATTCATGATTACAAAGCAACTCATATTGTGACGAATGAATGGTCTGCAATTGACGATCGAGACGACGATCTTCGTATGAAATGGGGTAGAGAAAATAGTTAGCGAAGATGGACTAGTCGCTCCGGGCCGCTGGGAACAAGACTTGGACGGAAGGACCGGAGAAAACAAAGAAGGGTTGGGCCGTGGCTGTTTCGATCGAGCGGAAGAGAACGAGCCGCGCTTGGTCGGTTAATCCGTTCGCGGGAATGGCTTCGATACTTTGCGGATTTTTAGAAAGAGAGGAAACGGCCAGACCCTCACCACGATTTAAATCTTGACGAACCTCGGTTAAAGTTTTTAAAGGGAACGTCCCGACGCTTTTGAGTTGAGCCGGACGAAAGAATAAATAAGAAACAAAAGCCACGCGGCCGTCGTTGAGAATCGTAACACTCACCGGCTCACCGCCTAAAAATTCGTCCCAGAGAGGCAGATTACCAATGGTGTAAGTTAAAGAGACTTTAATACCCTCGCTTAACCGCGCTTCAGTTAGAGACGTCTCTGTTTCTAAGTTTCTAAGATATTGGTAACCTTCCAGGAACGACAAATCCGACCAAAGTCCATATTTTTCTAAAAATACCTGAGCAGTCGCTTTCGCCTCATCGAAACTTAAAGGGACAGAAACTTTAACAACTTTAATATTTTTCAAGGCATATTTTAGGACCTGTTGTTTTTCGCGCCATCGAAGAGTGGCCTCATCACTTATCCAAAAATAAACTTTTCCCTGAACTTTATCTTCACTAATGACTGGATCTTCTCTGAAGCCAAACTTAGCGGCTAAAGATTTAACCTCCGCGGCGGACAAAGTCTGATCACCAAGTTGATAAGTCTGACTCTCATTCGGAAACGTTTTTTCACCTCCTACGTAACTTAAAGCCACCGGGGTCTTAAGCTCAGCAAAGGGGTTGGCCGGGTAGTTGGTAGTTTGTAGTTTGTAGTTTGTAGATCTGTCGACTCCCGGAGTCGAGGAGGTCCGGATAGAAACCACAACCCAAACAACGAGGAGAAGAACGAGTAGGACCATGATCACCAAAATGAATCTTTTTTTGTTAGCGACTTCCAGTCTCATAATTTAGGGCTCAAAACAATTCTGGCCGGCGTTTAAATTAAGATAATTTTCACAGTCGAGGGAGCAGGCGGGCACGTTCGCGGGAATGTACGGCGCGTTCATAGCGAGACTCGAAAGCGCGTAGTGGATGTGATCACCGGTGGAAGTACCGCCCGGACCAACAGTGCTGTCCATCCGACCGAGAAGATCCCCGGCGGCCACGGTTTGACCATCACTGACACTGATTGATTCCATGTGAGCGTAAACAGAACTAAAAGTGCCATTGACCGAAGTCACGACCACGTAGTAACCAAAACCGGGATAGGGCCCGTCGCCAAGACTCGCCGTTGAGTAATAAGCTTGGGCGACGCCCGCGTGGGTGGCTCGTATATTATACCCCTCCGCCCTTCTCGGAGAAATGTCTAAAGCGTTGCCGTAAACGTTGCCCGTTTGGGTGTGGGAAAAAGCGCCGCCGGGACCTTGATTAATACAACCATCACTAATCGGCCAACCGGAGGGAGGCGCGTCGGAAGGATTACCGATTATAAGGATGCCGGAAGTCTGTAAATTAACCTGTGAGCCGTTGAGAGTAGCTGTGCCGGTGACTTCGTTGATGACGACCCGATCGGTATCGGCAATGATATCAATCTCGCAAGTACCCACTTCGGCGCTGCGGGATCCAGAGAGAGTCGGCGGGGTGAAAGTCACTCCACAGCGGTTATCGTAGAGGCTAATGTTAGTCGCGTCGGAGCTACTGCCATTACTCATCGTAATTTTATAACGCACGCGGTGAGACTTACTATCGAGAGTGGTGATGCGATTGGTATTAGTGGAATTACCAGCGGCGTCTAAAACATCAACGGATTTAGTCAGGGTCAATTGACTCCCCGCCACGGCTCCTCCTTGTCCGTAGTCTTTGAGACCAGTACTTACAACCACCACGGCTATTACAATAATTATCACAACTAAGACAATTGCTAGAAGGATTATTTTGGCCACGGGAATTATCAAACTAGCTCCGGCTGTTTCCGGGGCGGCGGCTAATTCCGCGCCTGTCTCGGTGACTGTTTCCGCGGCTAACCCACCAGCCCCTGCTGCCCCACCCGCACCGGCTGCTCCAGCAGCTCCAGCCCCACCCGCACCCAATCCAGCCGTACCTCCAAGAGTACTGTGAAAGAGAGCTGAGGCTAAACGTGAGAAAGCTTTGAGGACCCATTCGAGCATTGTTTTTAGCAGCTGCGCGAGCATTTTCGCCGCTTGTTGTAAGAGGGGTTTAAGGGCTTGGAGAACTGGTTTAAGACCATCCTTTAGCGTCCCCCAAAAAGTCTTAAAATTATCAGCCAATCGGGAGAATCCTCCTCGCAATCTACTAATAAAATCTCCGAGTCGATTAGGCCCAACTCGGCTTAAACCTTTAGGGTACCAATTGACTTCCGAAGTAAAAACAGTCGTTGGTTTTCCTGAAGCTGGTTTGAGTAATTTTCCAAGAGAATCTCTAAGACCACCGCCTCTTTCAATTAATGTTTTGCCGATGCGCTGTGACGCTTCTCTGCCCTCACGGTTAAAAATACCTTTTGTGTAATACTCATAGAGAGCGCCACGGATGGATTTGCCGGGAAAGAAAACGTCTTTCAAT
>CAYHYS010000049.1:0-6547 GCA_964360905.1 uncultured Candidatus Saccharibacteria bacterium
GAAACTACGGCTAAATCGGTAGTCATCGCCCCAATATTGACAATCATCGTCGGTGGTGTTCCCGGATCGGCACTGACAAGAGAACGGGAAACAGCCATTGTTTCTGTTTCCAGCCCAATCGCGTCAAGCGAGGCATCTTTTAATATTTTTAGATATTTCTGGACCAAGTTTTTCGGCGCCGCGATTAATAGTACATCCATTTTATCGCTGTCCAACGAATCCCCACCTATTATCTGAAAATCAAGAGATACGTCCGCCAATGGCACGGGAATATACTGTTGAGCCTCCCACTGCATCGTGTTGGTTAGTTCTTTTTCTGTAATTTTAGGAAGAGTGATAACCCGGGTGAAAATTTGTGATTCTGGGAGAGCCACAATTACTTTATTGCTGGAAAACGGGTAGGATTCAACAAATTCTTTAATACTCGAAGAGAGGGCTTTTAAATCTCCTTCGGTGTCCGCGAGAAAGCCCATATTCGGCTTTAACGCGACTGAAGCGTAAAGCTGGAGAGTCGATCCTTTCCCGTCTCGTTTAACTTCGACCGCTTTTAGTGAGGAGGATCCGATATCTAATCCAAAAAAAGTCATGGCAGTTTTATAATCTCTATAATCATTATTAACGATCATTCATCTTGTGTCAATAAGTTACCAATATAAAACTTAGACATTGACATTTTACCAAAATCGAGTTAAATTTTATCTAATGCCTGTTAAAAAACGTCGTGAGAAACGGCACACTCTTTTGATAATTATTGCCACGACAATCGTCGCTTTAGCTTCTTATTATATTTTTCCTTTAACATTTACATACGCAAATAAAGAAGAGGACACCGGTAATATTAAAAATGAAGGGCAATCGAGAAAAGAAACTGAAAAAGACGAAAATAAGACGAGTATCACACCTACATCAGCCGTAAAAGCCGTAACCCCAACTCTTTTTCCAACGGCCACCCCAATAGCCTCCCAGATAATAATTGTTCCGGATACGAGTGAGAAGACAAGCAAAGAAACCACGGACAAAATTAGTGCCAACAGTGAAAAGGATAAGAAAGATATCCAGTCCGAGAGTATTAAACCTATCGTAACAGTGGAAAATGACACTAGAACCTCATTTTTTATAAATTCCGGCCCATCATTGGTAGAAAACCCGCTCATCGCTTTGAACGGCATGAAAGTGCCGGGTTCAGCCGTTTACCTTAATTCCAATAAAATTATCGCGGAGTCTCCTGAAACACCGTGGAAATTAACCTATTTACTTTCGCCCGGAAAAAATAAGCTAAAGTTTGAGTCAAAAGATAGTACCAACAGAGATTTAGGGTCATCCGAACTCGAGATAATTTATAGACCGCAAACAGGATCATCAACACCCGTCGTAAATATTATCAAAGAAAAAGTTTCCACTGATGTTAAATTAGAAATAGAAAAGACCATCGAGAAAAAAATTGAAGAAAAATCACTTAATCAAGAACTTCCAAAACTTAGCGAGAAGGCCCAGGCAGCAGTACAGAGCGTAGTGTCAGATCATCAGTTCAATTATATTAGCGAAAACTCCTCCACTTCCCTTTCCAGATTCGTTTCTTTTGAAGATAGAAAGGAAGTAGTCACTCAAACGTTTGGCGGCCCCCGCGTCACTTCCACCACTCACAAAAATCAAAATGTCTGGTCAAGCCAGAATGACGTCGAAATCAGTTGGGAAAAAATTGATCGGGCCACAAGCTATAGAATTGGAATCGCAAACACCCCGATTGAGCCAACTATAGAAATACCGGCAACGACGACTAATTGGAAGTTTAGTAAACTTTCCGATGGAATTTGGTATTTTTCCGTTAAAGCGAGAGTTCCAGGAGGTATGACTCTGACGAATTCTTACCGATTGATGATCGACACTGTCTCTCCGAAAATCGAACAGGTAAAATCAGCAGATGCCTATACTACTTATAAAAACGGTTCGTTAGTCACCATTAAAGTTAAGTTCTCCGACAATCTTTTAAATGCTAAGGAAGCCAATAACCTTCCTAAAGGGTTGCCCGTAGGATTTATTGATGACGAAAATCTTAAGAATCTCCAAGCCCGCAGCGCTATTCTTCCTGATTACTCACGCCTCATCGACGCGGATTTTTCATCTCTCGACACCAATTTTTCGCCAGATCGGGTCATGGTTGAATCTCTCGCCCCTCAAGCTGACGGAAGCATCGAAGCGACAGTCTCTTACCGTATCAGCACGAACAATAAGAAGGGCGACGGTGCTGAATTAGCCATACTCGTAACCGTCCAAGACTTTATCGGTAACAAGTCCTACGCGACGTCAAGCGTTTCACTGGTGAATAAATCAGCCCCCGTCCAAGTCGCTAATTTAGAAGATTTGTCCACACCGGTTTCCCTTACCATTCAAAGCACGCAAGGTCTAACTCTTAAAGGAAAATCGACGCCCAATAGCACTATCGTTCTGCAAATATACTCCGGCAATCCGATCACCGTCACCGTCCTTTCCGATAATGACGGCAACTGGACGTACACTCTAAAAGAATCTTTGCCGGCGGGGAACCACACCGTTTACGCTTACGTCAAGAAAGAGGGAGTGGCTCCGGAAAACGTAGCGCAAGTGGCTTCTTTTTCTCTAGTTACAGAGGCCCAAGCAAAAGAACTGACAGAACTTACCAAACCGGTTTTTTCTTTTAAGCCGGTCGTCGTCAGTGTACCGACGATTCCGACGTCTCTTCCTTCTCTACCCACAGCTATAAAACTAGCGCTCTTACTTTATGCGTTTTCTTTCGCGTCTCTTATCGCCGCCTTAATTGTCTGGTATCGCGAAAATCCGCCGCACAATGCCTGAGGAAAACACCCGAAGCTACCGTAAGTTAATATTCGTTTCCTTATTCGGTTTACTAATACTCGGTAGTTTCCTAACCACTTCTTATTTTTATTCCGGTTTACAAGAAAAACTCTGGAAAAACGAACTAACCAGGAAAGCAGTTATTGCCGCATTATCTTTTACGGCCAGCCCTACAACGGAAGAGACATTAAACGAGTCTATTCAGCGTTTAAAAACTAACCTGGAAGAGATCAACGAAATTAGCATTTATAGAAGAGTCGGAGCTAAATTTCAAGCTGTTGCCAGCACCAAACAAGAATTAATCGGGGAAACCGTTACAGACAATCAAATGGATTTAAGTTTTGAGAAAAGAATGCCTGTACCTCTCCTAGAAATTCAAAAATCTTACGATAACGGTAATACTCGCGAAAGCCACCTTGTCAATGTTTATACTCCGCTAAACGACTCTAGCTATCTTTTGCATTTAAAGTTCTCCACAGACGATGTTTATTTACTCCGATTGGAGGATACAAGAAATTACTGGATTACTGTCGTGATTTTATCAATCTTTTTAATAATTTATATTCTCTACTCAAGTTGGCAACTAGGTAAGGGCTGGAAGCTCTATTCAATCTGGAAGGCAGTGGCAAAGAGTAAAGACGATTTACTTAGCATGGCCGCTCACGACATGAACGCGCCTCTGACGGCAATAAAGGCCTCTATCTCGGTTTTCTTAGATGATTTCGCCGTAACAATACCACCTCAAGGAAAAAATCTTATCAGTAAAGCTTACTCTATCACACAAGGATTGATTGACCTGATGGAGGAAATTCTGACTGTATCAAGATTCGAACGCGGAAAAATCGAAATTTATCCAAGGCCAATATCTCTTCAAACAGTAGCTCAAGAAGAAGTAACGATTTTTGAAGAAAAGGCCAAAATTAAAGGGTTAAGCATCTCCTTCGAGCAACCGATTTTAGATTTACCAAAAGTTGTGGCTGATCCGGAGAAGATAAAAGAAGTTATGAGTAATTTTATTTCCAATGCGATAAAATATAGCCAACAAGGTACAATTAAAATTTACCTCGACAAAACACAAAAAGAAGTCTCATTCCACGTTAAAGACCAAGGAGAAGGCATCGCCCCTAAGGATTTGACGAAACTTTTTCAGCGTTTTACGCGCTTAAAATCGACCAGTAAAGAAGGAGGAACTGGCTTAGGCCTCTATATCTCCCGCTTGATAATTGAGGCCCATTACGGTAAAATTTGGGCGGAGAGCGGTATTGGTGAGGGGAGTGTTTTTTCGTTCTCGCTGCCGATACCAAAACGATTGCCTCCGCAGTAAAGTTTTTGCCGTTTATTTATCTATATGCCACTTGATCTTAAAGTTTTAATCATTGAAGACGACAATTTTCTTTCCGATCTTTATAAAATCCAGTTTGAAAAGAGTGGTTATAAGGTCGTTCAGTCTTACGACGGGCTTGACGGATTATCAAAAATCTCTATAGAAACTCCTTCAGTCGTCGTTTTGGATCTCATCATGCCGGAATTCAACGGGCTGGAAGTGCTAGAACGCGTTAAGAAAGATCCTAAATTATCCAACATTCCTGTTGTAGTTTTAAGTAGTTTACGAGACGAAGAAAAAATAAAAGAAGCTCTGACGTTAGGAGCGGTCGGTTACATCATAAAACCGACTCTCACTCCTAAACAGGTTGTTGAAGAAGTCGGCAAGTACATTAGGAAACTAAGCTAAGGCGTAATTTCCTGCCAACTAATTTCCTCCGAACCAAAAATTGAATTTAGAGAAATTAAATATATTGGCTGGTAAATAATATCGATGGAAGGGTCGCTGCTGTTTTCTTTCCCTTTTAAACTCCGGCTAATAATTAAAGTCTCCGCGATTAAACTCCCTTTGACCGTCAGAGCGTCTCCGGAATTCCCATTGTACGAAGTATCAATTGTTCCATTGGCGATAAAGAATCCGGAAATATTTTTTACGCTCTTATCGACGCGGACGTCCCCATTGACGATAAATACTAAAGCACTGTTATTTCCGATACTGAAATTGGTGTTAATAGTTAAATCTCCATTAACATAAACAATGGCGGAGAAAATGGAAGACGAAAAACCGGAAGGTATCGTGGAGCTACTAATCGTAAAACCGCCGTTATTAATAAATATCCTCGATGTTTTAGGTAGTTTTCCGGAAGGTAATGGGGTACTCGTCGGGTAGGAGGAAAACCACTCATTATAAGTCATTTTTTGGGGTAACAAATAATTTGTGACGTACCATCCCGAAGAAGTTGTAAAATTACCGATCGTTGAGGCTGAAAAAATAACCCCGTTGCTGTTATCGGAAGAACCGGCGGAGCTTAAAGTAATGGCGGCGCGCGAACCAACGTCTCCGGTCGCCCTAAACCAAGCGCCGTTAATACAGACGTCCTTAGTCGCGTCATTGCCGGACAGATCAGCAACTTTAAACCTAACGATCTTACAGATAGCCCAATTTGAGTTACAATAATCCACTGCGGGGGTTTTTAATTCTGCTGTCTTACCGCCATTTTCAGGATCTGTTGAAAGGGCGCGCCAACCGTTAGCTGTCCAAGTCGAACTGCAACTGGTGAGATTTGAATAGTAACCCCAATTTGTACCACCATCGATTGAGTATTGAAAATATCCAGAGAGGCTATCGATACCCGACTCGGGATCATCAACCTTAATTTCCGATTTTAAAGTATGATCATTACCTGATTGTTCAGCCGAAAAATCACGCCAATTAGTCGGAGAAACCGTATCTATTTTCAAAGAGGTTGTTTTGCTCGGGCTTTCCTGATTATTATCGTTATCAACCGAATAATAATCGATTGTGTGACTACCATTTTGAGAAAATGTCTGCGTCGTTGAAGTATCAATTAAAGACTTATTGATAATTACACCGTCGTACCAAACCGTACCAATCCCATCCACTCCCAAATCAATACAAACACCGTAAGCGTCGTTCACCGATACATAGAAATTTTTTTCAATCCTTATCCAATCTTGAGTTCCTGAACTAGAACCCGACTGAACTATTAAAGAACTACCGGAAGGGTGTAAGGCGTAAATCCTGAAGTAAGCCCCTAATCCAACGACTCCTGACGTTTTTATCCAAACGGAAGCGGTCATATTCGAAAAAGGAGAAGCGGGAATGTAAGTTACGCAGTTATTAAAACCACTCCAGCCATTTTGTGGCGAAGTTATTTTTGCCGCGGACAAATCAAACTTTGAAACTGTACTATCTTTGACACCAAGACTGCCCGGTTGCCCCGAAAAGACCCATCCGGAAATAGGTGGGCTTGAAGAATTTTCAAACGAGGGATTACCGGCAAGATTTAAAGTATTTTCGAATAAACTGGTGTTCCACCCGCTGCCATCAATCCGCCAATTGATTGTCTTTACACCGGAACCTAAGTCAGAAGCGGCAAAAGTTACTTCAACCGGCGTCGTGTACCACTCATTACTGCCATTTGGGCTTTGCGGTGAGATGGATAAAGAGGTTAGAGGTGGCACCGTTTCCGCAAAAACGGGAGACGCTGAAAAAACCAGTAGAAGCAAATAAAAAAACAACATGGGGACTATTCAACACTAACTTCCCTCCAGGAGTAAATTGGCTCGCTGACAACCGTACTGCCTAGAGTCAGAGAAGGATTGTAGTTGACGATAATGGCGGGGAACTTGTTGTTGTTTAAGACGCGGG
>CAYHYS010000050.1:0-6423 GCA_964360905.1 uncultured Candidatus Saccharibacteria bacterium
TAAGACGAATTAATATGTTTATGTCGGGAAATATGAGGCAGAGATGACCAAGATTGGTCGTGGCGATATTATTGTGACGGAGATGACAAGGCCGCAGTTTCTTCTTGGTATTCGTCGATCGGCGGGAATTATAACAGATCTTGGTGGAAGTCTTTGTCATGCAGCTATAGTTGCCCGAGAGTTTAATATTCCGGCTGTAGTGGGTACTCAAAACGCCACAAGTACATTAAAGGATGGTAGTCGCGTGATCCTTGATGGTAATGATGGATATGTTTATGAAGATTGACCCCATTTATCTTAAGTTTCCACGGAGCTTTCCCAACGACCTTGAGGGTTTCGGTATTTTTTATCCCAGTAAATTTCCCGGGATTGCTACATATTACGAAGAGGTAGCGAGGGTCGTGTCGCAAAGCCCGGAAGAATTTAGAAAATATGGTGATTGGGCGAGGGACGAACTGTGGAAGGGTTTTGAGAAAATTCGTAAAGATTATATGGCCGGAGATCAAGCCAATCTCGACTTTCTTGTATCAATAGATCAGAGATTGCACAAGCTTCTTTGTTATCGTTTTTGGATTGTTAATTATGTGTTTCCGGATGGTCCTTTGCATGATTTTTTTGTCGATAGTTTAAAGAATCTAATTCGCAAATTTGTGGACGTAGGCGAAGATGTCGAAGAATTTGAAAGTAAGAAGAGAATTGTTGTTGAGGCCGAGAAGAATTCTGGTCAAGAAGATAGAACTTATGATGTTGATCCGACGGCGGAAATTAAGGTCAAAGACGGGGATTTAGTGGCGGTGGGAACGCAACTGACTGAAGGTTATCTTGATCTCACCAATATGATGAGGACCTTGGGAATAGCTGAAACCTCAAAGTATATTATTTCTGAAATTCAGAAGGTCTATTCTTCTCAAGGCGTTTCGCTAAACGACAAGCACATTGAAGTGATCGTCCGCCAAATGTTCTCTAAGGTTCGTATTGAAAGCAGTGGTGACGGTCGATTTTTACCCGGAGAACTGGTAAGCCGTTTTTATTTTCAAGAGGAAAATGAACGGATTCTGGTCAAGAACGGGGAACCAACCATCGGTGAAGTCATTCTTCTAGGAATTACAAAATCTTCTTTGGAAACTGATAGTTTCCTGGCGGCGGCTTCCTTCATGGAGACGACACGGGTCTTGACGGAAGCATCTATCTCTGGTAGGGTGGATCGCCTCTTGGGCCTTAAGGAGAATGTCATTATTGGGCGACTCATTCCCGTCGGAGAGTCGGCGAAAATTGGCTAAATATGTCGACAATTAATCAACTAATCAGAAAAGCACGGAGAAGCCGACCAAGAAAGAAAGCGACTAAAGCTTTGGGGACAGTTTTTTCGAGTCTGAAGAGACGTTACCGTGACGTTAACGCTCCTTTTAAGAGAGGTGTCTGTCTTATTGTTAAAACGATGACGCCGAAAAAACCTAATTCAGCCTTGCGAAAAGTGGCTAGGGTTAGACTTTCAAACGGCAAAGAAGTAACCGCGTATATACCCGGCGAGGGCCACAATTTACAGGAACACTCCATCGTTCTAGTTCGTGGTGGTAAAGTTCGTGATTTGCCGGGCGTAAAGTATAAAGTTGTTCGCGGTCACTTTGACGCGGCGGGGGTTGTCAATCGAAAACAAGGCCGTTCTATCTACGGTGCTAAGAATGAACCCGGAGGAAAGGTGGCTTAGAAATTATGTCTAGAACCGGACGGATTAAGAAAAGAATCGCGAAACCTGACGAAGTTTATCACTCTCCGCTCGTGGGAAAATTTATTAATCACTTGATGCAGAGAGGTAAAAAAACTACCGCCGAAAAAATTTTCTACTCATCACTGGCGTTGTTATCATCGGATAAAACAGAATCCTTTGAATTTTTTAAAAAAGCTTTGGATAATGTTATGCCGCGAATTGAAGTCCGGCCAAAACGTCTTGGTGGCGCTACCTATCAAGTTCCCACCCAAGTGCGTCGCGACCGTTCAGAAGCGTTGGCCATGAGATGGATTATTTTAAGTGCCCGTTCTAAAAAAGGCCGGCCCATGAGTGTTAAACTCTCCGAGGAGCTTAAGGAAGCCGCCGCCGGGCAGGGAATAGCTATTAAAAGAAAAGAAACGGCCCACAGGATGGCTGAAGCCAATAAAGCTTTCGCCCATTTCAAATGGTAGAAACAAGATAGGCAAACCACAAATCTTATAAATTTATGGCAAACGAAAAGTACCCGATTGAGAAAATTAGGAACATAGGTATTATCGCCCACATCAGCGCCGGTAAAACGACCAGTACGGAGCGCATCCTCTTTTATACAGGCAGAATTCACAAAATGGGGGAAACTCACGAAGGGACGACGCAGATGAACTGGATGGATCAGGAAAGAGAGCGGAAAATTACCATTGTCAGCGCCGCTACAACCGTTTATTGGAAAGACTATCGTATCAATATTATTGACACACCGGGCCATGTTGATTTTACGGCAGAAGTCGAAAGATCACTGAGGGTTTTGGATGGCGGCGTGGTCATCTTTGATGGTGTTGAAGGTGTTGAGAGCCAATCGGAAACGGTTTGGCGTCAAGCCGATAAGTATAAGGTGCCTCGTTTCTGTTTTATCAATAAACTCGATCGAATGGGTGCCAACTTTGATTTTTCTCTAGACTCTATAAAAAAGAAGTTGGGTGTCAACACGGTCGTAGTAAATTTTCCGGTCGGGAATGCGGAAACATTTCGGGGGATTGTTGACGTTCTCGACATGAAGATGATTACTTGGAAAGATGAATTAGGTCTCGAGGTCGAGTATCAAGAAATACCCGAGGAACTGACGAGTAAGGCGAATAATTTCCGTCGGGAATTGGTCGAAGCTGCCGCCGAGAGTGATGATAAATTACTCGAAAAATTCTTTTCGGGTCAAGAGCTAACCCGTGAGGAAATAATTAAAGGACTTCGTAAAAGGACTATCAGTTTCGAAATCGTGCCGGTCCTATCCGGAACAGCTTTGAAAAATCGTGGTATCCAGCAGATGCTTAATGCCATCCTTGATTTTCTTCCCTCTCCGGCGGATTTACCTCCGGTTATAGGTATCAACCCTAAAACCAAAGTGGCCGAGGAGCGTCATACGTCGATAACTGAACCACTCTCCATCCTTGCTTTTAAAGTGCAAACTGATCCTTTCGTTGGCCGATTGACCTATCTTCGAGTTTACTCAGGATCGGTTAAAGCCGGTTCCTACATCCTGAATAGCACTAAAATGGTTAAGGAACGTATCGGCAGACTACTCTTGATGCACGCTAACAGTCGTGAAGATCTAACGGAGGCCTTTGCCGGTGAGATTATCGGCGCGGTGGGTCTTTCCGAAACAACGACGGGAAATACTCTTTGTGATGAAAATAAACCTGTAATATTGGAATCAATTACCTTCCCGGAACCGGTTATATCTATCGCCATAGAACCTCGGACTAAGTCGGATCAGGAGAAGATGGGCATGGCTTTGTCGAAACTTTCCGAAGAAGATCCGACTTTCAAGGTTAAATCCGATCGTGAGACCGGACAAACCATAATTTCCGGTATTGGTGAGCTACATTTGGAAATAATCGTTGACCGACTTAAAAGAGAGTTTAAAGTTGAAGCCGATGTTGGCGCGCCTCAAGTCGCTTATAAAGAAACGATCAGGAAATCAGTGGAGATGGAAGGTAAGTACATCAGACAATCAGGCGGCCGCGGTCAATACGGCCACGTTTATTTGCGTGTAGAACCTAAAGCTCGGGGTGAGGGTTTTGAGTTCGTCGATGCCGTCAAGGGTGGCTCAATTCCCAATGAATTTATTCCAGCCGTTGGAAAAGGTGTTAAAGAGGCCCTCGATAAAGGTGTCCTTGCCGGTTACCCGATTGTTGATATCAAAGCAACTCTTTTTGACGGTTCCTATCATGATGTTGATTCCTCGGAAATGGCCTTTAAGATTGCCGGTTCGGAAGCCTTTAAAGAGGGTGTTAAAATAGCCGATCCGGTTCTTCTTGAACCGATAATGAACATTGAAGTATTAGTTCCGGAGGAGTTTATGGGCGAAGTGATTGGTAATATCTCTAGCAAGAGAGGTCAAATAGAGAATACAGAAATACGTTCTAACATCAGAGCGATCAGAGCTTTAGTTCCGCTCTCTGAACTTTTCGGTTATTCAACAACGCTCCGTTCCATCACTCAAGGCCGCGGCAACTTTACAATGGAACCGAGTCACTACCAAGAGGTTCCGGCAAACGTCGCCCAGCTAATCATCTCCGGACGATAAGTCCGGTGGGTTGAAATTCAATTTAGAACTCGTGTATTATAAATTTATGGATGTTTTCAAGAAATTGGCAGGGTGGTTATTGAATACTTTTGTGGCGAAGATCACATTCTTTTCATGGATAGCTGCAATAAGTACTTTTGTGTATATGTCTCTGTTGAATTTGATACAATCCTTTATGTCAGGATCGGCCGGAAATCTCTTTTTCTTTACCATTCTGCCAATACCATTGGCGCCAATCTGGTGGGTTGGAGGACCAATTTTAGTGCTGGTGAATGCGGCAGTTTTCCTTTTATCGATTATCCTTTTAATAAAGGAATTAATTGTCAGAAGACAAAAAAAGAGGATTTCCAGTTATCTGTTTAGTTTAGTTTCTAGCATGATTTTCTTTAATAGAATTAGTAGCCTTTATTAGAATTAACATTAGGAGACTTTATTGATAAATATAGTCCTTAAAGCAAATTTATTTTATCGGAAAAAGCAAAAAGATTCGTTTATTTATATACGGATAAACTTGGAAAGCGATTGAAATGTTTTATATTGTCAGTTATCAGAAAAGTGCCATCTTCTAGGGCCGCTGCTCCGATCAATAAATTAAAATCGTCTAAACCCGATCCTTTTGATTCCAAATTTCTTTTCTTAAGTCTCTCAAGTTGAACTAAGTGGTACCATTTCGCTTACGACCTGCCCGCTGGCCAATCTCTTAGATCTCTAATTCTGTCAATTCACGGGAAGATTTTCGACGGCAGGTAAAGACTAAGGGAGTTTAGCTTTGGCAGGCGGGCCGGAGTCGGGAACTATTGGAACCGAAGCACGGATCAGCCATCTGGAATAAAGCCTGATGAAGTTTATTTATCCCGCTTCGCAGAACGAAACTCCACGGTAGAGCTCGGCGTTTCGTAAACTTCACGTTCCGGTCAAACCGGCCGTAAGCGGTGTTGTATTTTAATAAATGTGACCAGCCTTCGGTTTCCATTGAGCCGGAAGTATTTATAGCCGCCAGTTCAATTTTATCGGCGTATTTCTCCACCAATATCCGGATTGCCTCCTCCCGAATCCATTGATGAGTAAGCTGAGATACATCGGTAACACTTCTAAGTTAGAATAACTAGTTGATATCAATAATCTCAACCTCATCTCCACCTAAAAAGATAAAAACGACCCGAAACTTTTTAGTCAAACGGAAGGAATAAAGACGCAATTTCTTGGGCGAGAGAGCTTCGGTGTGAAGAGAAGGATATTTTGGATTACTTTCAAATATTTTTGCCTGACTATTAAATCTCTTGACTAGTTGGTGACGTTTCAGGTCGTCATTAAGGTCGCCGCGAAGCGGCCTAACTTTCATATAAGCTTGACTTGTCCAGCCCCTTAGTTATGCTCTCAATAAAAACTTGGCTATATTTACCCGTTCTGGCCAACTCCAACTTGATCTCATCCAAATCTCTTCTTCTAAAAACCTCAAATTCCCCTTTTCCAAAAAGGTGCTTCCGGAGAAGATCGCGGACGAGTTCGGAACGGGAAGCAAAGCCGGACCTTTCAGCTTCAAGGTCAAATAAACGAGCTAATTTAGCCGGCAAAGAAATGTTAATCGTGGTCATAAGACGATGATAAACTTTATGACAAAATTTGTCTTCTTGCCAACCGCCAACCCCGCAATTTCACCCCGAGCGGACTAATTACGAGTTTAACTCGGTTAGGGCTGCCACGCTAACCTTTTCCCGATGGTTCCATTTTAATGTCCGACCCGCCTGCAATGCCTGTGCATAGAACTGGCGGGCAGATCGGACAGCAATGTGGAAGTATGAAATTTACATCATTTAGCTCACGATCGTAAGGGTTTTGATGTAAAGTATAAGTCCTTGTCAAAAAGCGTTTTTTGTTGTATAAAGTCTTTGTAGGATTTCCGTAAATTTCTACCATTGAGCAATTGGCCGCAAAGTTGACGGTAAGGTTGAGGCTGTGCTAGCATTGGAAGCTGTTTTTTGTATTTTTGTAAGTATTTTATAAGGAGAAAACATGGCAGAAAAATTTGATGCACAAGATAAAATAAACGAAATTAATACCAATAAGGAAAGCATTATGAAGGGTAAAAAATTTAAGGGACAAAACCCCGAGAGTGTTGACAGACTAAAATCTG
>CAYHYS010000051.1:0-6409 GCA_964360905.1 uncultured Candidatus Saccharibacteria bacterium
GAATAAAATTCAACCCCAGGGGTTGAATTTTCACAGCCGGAGGATTGAAAATTGATAATTGATCATTGAACACTGATAATTGACAGATGTGGTTTTGGTACGCGCTAGCTTCGGCCCTCGTCGGCGCCGTCGTCACTGTTCTTAGCAAAATAGCTTTAAAAAAGGTGAGCGCTTCGCTTCTTTCTTGGTCTCTTTTCGCCCTGCCATTACCGTTTTTAGCTTTCCTTAGCCTATCGTCTCGGCCTCAAAACATCCGACCGGCTTTTTTAACCGGCACCTTTCTCTCCGCCGTCGTTTTCGTCTTTTCCAAAACCCTTTCCAACCATTCGATCAAAAATAATCATCTCTCGAAAGTCATGCCTCTCAATAATCTCGGGGCTCTCTTCACCTATCTTTTCGGACTCATTTTAATCTCGGAAACGGTTAAACCGCTTTCACTGCTCGGCATTTTTGTAACTGTCTTCGGCACCTATCTTTTAAACGTCGAAACGGTCAGAGAGGGTTTATTACAACCCTTGAAAATCCTCGTTAAAGACAGTGGTTCTCTCATTTTCATTCTGGCGGTAATCCTCTCGAGCCTTTCGGGTATCTTCGACAAAATTGGGTTGAAAGGCGTTGATCCAGAAAACCCCGCCTTGGCTCTCCTTTCCGAAAATTTTTTCATGACTGTCTTTCTCACCTTCTACATGATCAGAACGGAAAAGAGATGGGTAGGAGAACTTAAAAAGAACTTTGGCAGCCTCTTTTTCATCAGCCTTATCTATACCCTAGCCACTTACCTAATTTTTTTCGGCTTCCTCGGCGGGTCGGTGGCTCTCGTCTCAACCGTCAAGAGATTGCAAGTTTTCTTTATCCTCCTCCTCGGCTATCTTTTTCTTAAAGACAAACCGCCGAAACACGCTTGGCTGGCCACGGCCGTCATGATCGCCGGTGTTCTCCTCATTAAGCTCGCTACTTGACAACAGACACTTGACAATACTTAACCCGTAGGGGTAAAGATACTACTTCATCAAAACACCGACCGATCGGACGGTAAAGTGGTGAATATTACATTCTAATGTGCTAGAGTTGTATCAATGCCTAAAGAGATCAATGTAAAGGAGTTCTTTTCTAAACTTAGTCTGGGCAATAAAATACTCGTCAGCCTTTTGACAGCCGGAGCCTTAGCCGAAGAAGCTCTTGATGCCCTTAATGAATTCTCTCCAAGATCAATCACCAGACAACTCTACACGACCGCCGATTTCAGTGGTTTAAGTCAAGACAAGAAAATAGTCTCCAATGCGCTCATGAGGCTGGTAAATCGTGAGCTAATTGAAATTGAAAAAACGGATCGGGAAAAGGCAATAAAACTTACACAAAGGGGCCTTGAGACATTGTTTTTGAGGTTTCCCAATATAAAATTCGGTGAATACAAATGGGATGGTCAGTGGCGGGTAGTTATCTACGATATTGAAGAAGAAACGAGGAGGCTGCGACGCCGCTTAAGAGATTTCCTTAAAAGCCATGGTTTCAATATCGTACAAAAAAGCGTCTGGTTCTGCCCCTACCCGATTGAGAAAGAGCTTGAAGACTTTCTTAAGAAAGAGAACCTTTGGGAAAAGATCATGGTTTTTAAAACTACCCTCAAAAAGGAAGACAACAAACGCCTTACCCAAAACTTCTATCCCAACCTAAAACAAAACAACTAGCTAAAAACCAGTGAGTCAAGTCTTTTTGTTAGTTCATCAAAACACTGACCGACCCGCCTGCAATGCCTGTGCATAGCACTGGCGGGCAGGTCGGACGGTAAAGTGGTGACAGGTGGTTAGGTGTCAACTTTTTGTAGAGGTGTGGTTTGTGGGGTTTGTGGGAATGGTAGGGTGGAAGTGGGAGTTGCGGACGGGGCCCGCAGAAAAGTGGTGAAAGAATTGTCAGCCGTCAGCCCTTTGCGGAGATGAGAGAAGAAAGTTTGGGGATGATTTGTTTACGCAGGATGTGGTTGGTAACTTGTCACGACGTGATGGGTATCTCCCGCCTGAACGGGACCCCGCTGCGGTGGTGGCCGGATCCGAAATCGCTGCCACGCCGCATTCTCTGATATAATTACCTCAATGAACGAAGACTGCTTCCATCTCGGTATTAAAGCCATTGTCAGAAATCAAAAAGGGGAAATCCTCCTGCTTAAAATAAATCCCTCTGAGTTAAAGGATTACAAAGAGGAGCCTTATTGGGATATTCCCGGCGGAAGAATTCAAAAAGGAAACTCCATCGAGGAAACTTTAAAAAGAGAATTAAAAGAGGAGACGGGAATTACGTCGCTATCGCGGTTCAAACCTTTTTCTTGTGATCTTTCAAAGATACGAATACCGACTGAGACTGGCAGTGTTGGCCTTATCTTGTCCATGTACATCTGCGACGTCGGTGATGTTAAAAAGATAAAATTGAGCCGCGAGCATATTGAAGCAAAGTGGTTTTCCCCTAAAGAGTCTGCCAAGCTTCTTGGTTTTAAGTATCCGCCGGAGTTCCTTGAGAAAATCGAATCTCTGTGAACTTTCTGGCAACTCAGTACTCTCATTTTCTAGATTTCCCTCTCGGTGATTGATCTCCTCAATAACTTTTTCCGCTTTACCCAATCACTCAATCAGAACCAGGATCCGCGCTTCGGGGTTATAGATCTTCCTATCGGAATAGAAAACATGGTTCTCGAAAAAATCTTGGATTGACAACAAAAAACACTTGTAACCCTCCGGGTTGATAAATACTCAGGATGACGTTATTAAACACCTTGGACATGGTCGTTTGTCAACCAAGATTAAACCCAGTGGATTGGCGTGAATAAATATCCGGATTAACTTTCGCCGTAACGAGTATTTTCACCATCAAGGAATTATACACCGAGACATTAAGCATCTTCCAATTTTTGAGAATTAGACAAACGTCTTTGAGCGTATGGGCTTGTCATCCCAGACCGAAATCTGGGATCCAGATCTTTATTAAGCCTGGATTCCGGCTCTTCGGCCGGAATGACGAGGATAGTAAAAGCCATACTTTTAAAACAGTTTCTCTAATTAACAATAGATACCATTTCCAGGCCGTGGTTGTCATGCCATGATCCCCCTCGACTCCGCTCGGGGCCATGGCGGGATCCTAAGGCTATAGGGATTTTGGCGTGTGATTGACAGAAAGAAAATCGTCAAATAAACTGGTATCTACAAGATATGAATAAACTGCCTCGTCTTACCGTACCAACCCTAACCCTAACTCTGCTCCTTTTCGTGGGCATTATTATATTGCCGCAAACAGCAGAGACGGCCATCATCCGCTTCGATCAGTTCGGAAAGCCCAGTCTCATCGGTAGTGAAGGCGTGATTTTGGGAATAATTGCCGATAAAGGCAGTGATGAGAGTAAAAGTGAGGCATCACAGGAAAAGGAAACAGAGAATGAAACAAAAGAAAGCAAAGAGAAGGTTGAAATAAAAAGTAAGGAAAAAACGGAAACGAAAGATGGTAAGAGCGAGACGAAAATAGAGAAAGAAGGAACAAAATTTAAGTTAGAAACGGAGACGGCTACCGGCGTCTTTAAACTCGAGATCGAAGACGGCAAGGTCAAAATAAAGCAGAAAATTAAATCTAGAGAGGATAGTGGTGGCGTCGAGAGTGAAAGTGAAGCTTCAGCCTCGGCTGGCCTCGAAAGGGTTGAGATAGAGGAAAGTCTTAACTTGAAAAAAACGAAAGTCAGCGCTTTCGCTGGACAGATGAAAATCGAAAATCAGGGGGTTTCGGCGCTGACAAAACTGCCGCTTTCTCTCGATAGCCGGACCAATCAGCTGATCATTACCACTGCCAACAAAACAATGGCCGTCGCCACTTTACCCGCCCAAGCTATCGATAACCTCATCTCTAGGGGCATTATTGACAGGGCTACAAACCTCATGGAAGCGCCTGTAAAGAGCGCTTCGGATTCGGCCCAGACGGAGATAAAGGCGCCGCAAACGGAGATTGTCGAAAGAAATGGTGAGGTTGTTTACCATGTCGTGGGAATTAAAACGAGAAAGTTTCTTAATCTTTTTCCCGCGACTTTTACTCTTCAAGCCGAGGTTAACGCCGAAACCGGCGCCTTAGTCAATCTACAGGAACCTTCCATTCTGCGTCTTTTCGGCTTCCTTTTCGGGAAATAAATTTAGCTAAAGAATCCTGACAATACCCAGCTGCGCGTCAACCTCGATCAGGTCGCCATTTTTTAGAATTTTTGTGGCTTTTTCCGTCGCCACGACGCAAGGAATACCGAATTCACGGGCGATTATCGCCGCGTGGGAAAGAGTCCCGCCCAGATCCGTCACGATAGCCACGGCCTTTTTCATTAAAGGCAGAAAGTCGGGAGTGGTCATTTCGCAGACCAAAACCTCCCCTTCTTCGCAGAGGTCGGACCTCTGCGAAGGTCCGACCTCCGTCAGATCAACTATCCTTACTTTTCCCTTCGCCTTGCCGTAGCTTGCGGATCGGCCGATCAAAACCTTCGATCCCACTTCCGCGACTATAAGAGTCGGTAGAAAGTCTTTAAAGGCGCCTCCTAAAAGTCGGTTGTAGTCGATAAACCATAAGCCGAATTCTTCCGTTTCCACGGTTTCGAAATAGCCCAAAAGGTAACCGTTTTTAAACTCCGCCTCTAACTTTTCTTTAAGAATTTTCTGAAATTTCTTATCTTTAACAACGAGTTTTTTCGTGATCAGTTTTAGCTGCTTTAGGGCTGAGTCATTTTTAGGTTCAATTTCCCACTTCTTAAAGTCGTAACGGAAGGTAATTGGCTTGATATTTCCGTAGAATCCTTGGGTCAAAAGATGGTGACTACCGTTAATAATTTCGCCGAAAATCCCCTTTTTACTGACGATAAAAATCGTTGACCAAAGAGGCGTGTCGCTGTGGGGAACGAAATGGGCATCATACTTTTCCGGATCAATCTTTTGCTCAAAAAACCACTTCAATGAGTCTTTAATTTTAAAGCCGCGCATACGTAGTTTCGGCAAGGACGGGTCCGTCGAAACAAGACGCAGGGCACACTTCTCCTCTCCGTGAATCTTTAAAAATTCTTTGAAAGGTGGCGGTTGATTTACAAGGTCAGTGGCCTTAAAAACACCGGCTTTATCGAAAGGCAGGCCTATCACTTCGTTAATAATAGACAATCTTTCACGCTTTTCGTTATCCTCTTTTCGATGCGCGTCACTTAACTTATGTTTAGCGTTTTTAAACCATTCGGTCAGGGAAATTTGGGTTTGGTAGAGCTTTTCTAAATCGTCCATCTGATCATTATTACCATAATAAGGAAAAATTAACACTCTCACAATTCTTAGTTCCAGAATCCAAACTCTAGATTATTAGATATTTTTGGATATACAACTCACATTATGATTTCGCACTAAACTCGTCATGCTGGTCTTCGACTCCGAGGCTCAGACTCGAGGAGGGGACTCCAGGATCTGGCGTCTCCAGCATCCGATTCTGGATGCGCTCCGCTTACCAGAATGACAATAAAGCTAATGCGCCTACACGAGGTGATATCTATAGATAGCTGTTTTATGTTGCAACCACGCAACGAGGATCTCCCGCCGCGGCGGGACTATAGCCGGATCCTAAAGCTATTTTTTTACTTCTTGATACAGGTTCCTGAGGCGTCGGGGTAGTCTCCTTCCATCCGGCACTCGAAGCCATCCGGGCATAATTTTCCGGCAAACCCTCCGCAAAAGGATCCTTCCGTTTCCCCTGCCGGACTTTCCAAAAGCTTAAAGGTGGAGAGGATTTGGTTGGCCAGGTTTTTTCTGGACGGATCATTGGATACATAGATTTCGACGAACTCTTTATTAGGAGTCATCATTGTGTAAACGTCAAAAGGCGCGTTAGGAGATGATATTTTCTGTGCTGGAAAGCCATTAATGTTGGTTTGAGTAGCCGTACTGATAGTACTTGCAGGATTACTGGTAAACGATTCAAAATTAACATATCGTTCTAGGTAAGGCTCTTTAGATCCAATTTGATAGACAAATAATTGTCGTGCTGTTGTACCCGCTTCTTTTTCACCAGATCCTGCCGCTAGTAATTGTGTAGTGAAAGATAATGGATATTTAATTGAATACCCTGCAGTATTTGTATATGTTTTCCAATTTGCCGTTTCCGCGGAACCATTCGGTTCACGGCTGGCGTCGGTGGGGTTTAAAGAGACTGACGGATTGGTGATTGGTTTGGGTGGGATAGAGGTGTTAACAGCCCCATTGCCGCTTCCTAATTGGGATTTAAGGTCGCGGTTTTGGAGGTAAAAATAGCCGGTCGCGGCGGAGACGACAGCGATGAAAATAATAGCCAGAATGGTGGTTTGAGCTTTAAGATTCTTCACAGTGTGAGTATAGCAATTAGAAATTCTTAAAGCAAAAAAAGCGTT
>CAYHYS010000052.1:0-6372 GCA_964360905.1 uncultured Candidatus Saccharibacteria bacterium
ACAAAGCCGTTAGGTAGAGCCGAGGCGTAAATTATAAAGCCGAGAACTACGATTAACAGAACTTTATTTTTGTTGGCGTTCCAAAAAGCCGTAATTTTTTGCGTTATATTTCCGTTTAATTCCGCGTCGCTTTCAGTATAGTATTTATCCGCTCTTCGTTGAGTGTTGTTATAACCACGATTCCTAAGATGGTCTTCCACCGAGGTTAGCGGTATGCCCAAATTTACGGCGATTTCTTGAGGCGTTAGGTTTATTAACGATTCAATAGCCAGTTTTTGTTTCTTGGTGATCTTCATAGTCTCTTGCTTTTAATTATATATCTTCTCATAATTAGAAGGTGTCCAAGAAAAAATCTGAGATCGGTGCGGAAAAACGCCTTTCTCTTGCAAAGAAAACAATAACGCAAACTCTCCGGGAAAGAAAATTTTTGGTTGGCATCTTTTTGCTAGCTTTGGTTCCCCTGTCGTGGTTTCGGCCATGGGATACTTTGATTACCGGCGGCGATTTTTGGATACCGATCAGCCCTCAAAACTTTCTTAAAATGATTTCCAGTCCCTGGTCGGCCAACATTTCCGGTGGCCAGGTGAGCAACGCCACTTTCGAAATTCTGCCGTGGGTCGGGTTCTGGGCCCTTTTTAAATCTCTGGGCCTTTCCTTGAGCGATATCGAGAAGATTTGGTTCGTCTCTCTGTTTTTGTTAGGCGGGCTTTCGATGTACCTTTTGACGCGGGAGGTCTTCGAAGATAAACGGTAGAGTGGGAAAAATTTCCTGCCGGTAGTTCTCTATGCCTTTAATGTTTACAGCATGTTAGCCGGAGTTGTGACCACGAATTTGCTGGTTTATTCCCTCCTGCCTCTTCTCCTCCTCCTTTACATTCGGGGTGGAAAATCACCTTCTCCCTTGAAGTCAGCCTTAATTCTGGCCCTGGCGTCTGTTTTCCTAACTTCGGCCGTCGGCAACCCGCCCATTTATACCATCCCTTTCTTGTTCTTCTTTGTCTACTTTATTTTTCTGTTTCTGAGTAAACGCCTGACCAGATCGTTTCTAAAATTTAACTTGTTGTTTGCCTCTTTTTATCTTCTTTTCAACAGCTGGTGGCTTTTTTTCTATGTTAAAAACCTAACCCATCAAATTGGCCAGATCAAGGCTGTGACCGATGCCGCTGCCGTCGGACCGGGTTCCAACTTCTTTGACGTCGTCAGACTGCTCGGTTCCTGGGCCTTTTTTGCCGGCCACCAAGGCGCTCCTTACTTTCCTTTCGCCCAAAGCTATCTCAACCCGTTTCTGATGTTTTTGACTTTCGCCGTTCCGGCTCTCGCCTTCGCCGGAATTTTTTTTCGTCCACCGTCCCCGCGTCCGCTCATCAACTTTTTCGCTCTTTCGGCCTTGGTCGGTATCTTCCTTTCTCACGGTCAGGGGACGGATTTTCTAGGCCGGATCAACACTTTCTTCAAAGAGACCATTCCTTTCTTTTGGATCTACCGTGAGCCTTTTGCCAAGTTCACGGCGATTACTTCTCTTTCCTACGCCGTCCTTCTGGGAAGCTTCTTCGCTTATCTGGAAACGCGGTTAAAGGCGCGCCCTGTTCTTAATCTTGTAGGTTGGGTGGCCGTGACTCTGATTTTTATTGTTGCCTGGCCCTTGATTACCGGTAACCACTATCCTGACAAGAGGGGCGTTTTAGCTCCTTCGCGAACCAAGGTTCCAGGGTATTGGTTTGACGCAGCTGAGTGGTTTAGAGGTAAAGAAGAACAAGGACGGGTTTTAGTCCTGCCCGACAATCCCGATTGGAATCGTTCCGGCATTCCCTATGCCTGGGGCTACGATTCAGCCGATATCACTCCCCACCTTCTGAGTGTGCCGTGGATCGAACGGAATAACGGCTTATACACTCAGGCCCTGATGGGAGATGTTTCCAACGTGGCCGGTTTTGCCTATCGGACAATTCACGAGGATTATCAAAACCCCCAACTTTTTCTTAAAACCCTTTCACTCCTCGGTGTCAGTAGAATCCTGCAGAGAAATGATGTCGATTTGGAACGTGTTGGTCCCCTCGCCGATAATTATTCGCCGGAGCGCATCAAAAGTATTTTATCCAAGCAAGAAAGTGTCTCCTTGGAGAAAAGCTTCGGGGCTTTGGATGTCTATCGCTTAGAAGGAAAGGCGACACTGGGAAAGTTTTATGTACCTTCGAAAAGTGATTGTTTATCGGGAAATGTCCGGATGATTAATTATCCTTTAGAGTTTAGCGACGAGGTCGGGCAGACGGCTTTGTTTTCCGAGTTTGGGAGCAACTCTGGGCAAGAGCGGTTTAACAGCGAGCGCTGTTCCGGTCACTACATCGTTCCGGTGGAGATCTTAAGGAAAGGAACCGAGTTTGTATCATTGCCCTACCGTTCCTCTTTCGGCGGGGTCGAAGCGGTTACTTTTCAAAAAGCTGATCGGATTTTGGAAAATGAGGTGACAGTAATGGGTGAGAGGTTGTTCCTCTTTCAAGTTTATCAGGAGGGGATCTACGATCTTTACTACGAGAAATTCAGTGGCGGGGGCGAGTTGCCCCAATCACCGACCGTTTCCGTTAGAAGGCTCGACGAGGTTGGGAGTGTGATCGAGCCGGGGACTGCCGTGGTCAGCCCAACGGTATTCCTCGAACCAGTGAACAGTTTTACTTTGGCAAAGGGGATTTATCTGGTCAGTTTTATTGACCCATCGTTTACTAATCTAGTCGATAACTCTTCGTTCGAAGAGCAGCCTTGGCAAACGAGTTTATCCGCGGAGCCAATTCCCCTTTCCAAAGACGCTTTCCTGGGACAAAGATCTCTGAGCCTGAGCAGAGGCCAGGTTGACGCTTATTATCCATTTCCCAAAGAAAGGCTGAGACCGACGACTTATGAGATAGCCTTTTTCTACAAGGTGGTTGATGGCCCCCCGCCCCGGTTTCTGACTTGGGAGAATAATTGTTCGGCTAATCAACCGGTTTGGACGCGTTTCGATTCTCCGAACGACTCCGTCTGTCTGTCAAACTTTAGCGTTGGTCAGGCTCTCGAAGCGGGCCGTGGTTGGAAGGAGTACCGGTTTGATTATGTGCCAAGTCTTAAGAGCCAGGCCGCCGGTTTGGGTTTTGCCTTCTTAAACGAAAACCTACGGATCTATCCCAATACCGGCGAAACTTTAATCGACAGTGTCACCTTAAGACCCAAGAATTTTGGCGGTTTAGTACTGAAGCGGGATCTCCCAAGGAGTTGGACGCAGGTTCCGGAAATCGCTGTGGCAAAGAGATCATCAACTCAATATCTTTTGAACGTCAGGAGAGCCCAAGAACCTTTTTATCTGGTCTTTAGCGAAACTTTTAACGATGATTGGCAGGCGGTTGTTAAGAGAAGTTCCGGCAACGTCAAAATCACTCCCGATCGCCATTCTATCGTTAATGGGTATGCCAACTCTTGGTATCTCTCTCAGTTGGGCGATTATAGTGTCGAAATAACTTACCGGCCCGCGAGATTGTTTAAATTCCTCGTCGGTGTTTCAGGCCTCTCGGTTTTTTCAGCCTTGCTTTATTTAGTTTCTGATCGGCGGCGGAAGGGGGACCAGCATTAGATGATTCCCGTCATTTTGATTTCCATGGTTATGGTTTTGGCGGTGTTTGTTGGGAGCTTAAAGCCTCACATCATTTTCCTTTTTTCCCTGACTTGGCTGTTCCTGGCCTTCGTTTTTTTGCTCAAAGGCGACCAAAAGACAGCGGAGTTGTTGTCGATTGCTTTCTACGTGCTGAATGTTGTTGCCTTCGTTTATAATCTGTTTAGTCGGAGAGTGGGGGATGCTTAAAATGGTGGATAACTTTTGGAAAGATCGTAACGTTTTAATAACCGGAGGAACGGGATTGTTGGGTTCGGAGTTGACCCTTCAACTTATAGGATTGGGGGCCGATCTTACTCTGATTGTTCGTGACAGAGCCTTTCGCTCACCGGTGTTCAATACAGGATTGATCGATAAAGTGAACTCCGTTTTCGGTGATGTGACGGATTTTCCTCTCGTTTTACGAACTCTTAACGAATACGAAATAGATACCGTTTTCCACTTGGCCGCCCAAACAATTGTAGGTACTGCCAATCTCTCGCCTCTCTCAACTTTTGAGAGTAACATACGGGGAACATGGCACATTTTGGAAGCGGCCCGACTCAGCCATCGAATCCGGTCGGTCGTGGTTGCCTCTTCGGATAAGGCTTATGGTGATCATGAGGTCCTTCCCTACGACGAGAAGGCACCGCTTAAAGGTCTTCATCCCTACGATGTCTCCAAATCTTGTACGGATCTTCTCGCCCAAACTTATTGGCATACTTACAAATTGCCCGTCAGCATTACCCGGTGCGGTAATCTTTTTGGACCGGGTGATCTGAATTTCAGCCGGATCATTCCGGGAACCATCCGGTCTCTGTTGAGGAATGAGCCACCTGTTCTTCGCAGTAACGGCCGGTTCATCCGGAACTATTTTTATATCAAAGACGCGGCCAGCGGCTACCTTTGTATATCCGAACAAATGGAAAAGTCGGCAGGGGAAGCCTTTAATTTAGCCACAGAAGATCGTTTTACCGTTTTGGAAATGACAAATATTATTTCTAGGTTAATGAATTCAACTCTCCAGCCGGTTATCAAAGATGAAACGGCGAACGAGATTACCGATCAATACCTCGGAGTGGAGAAGGTAAAGAAGGTTTTAGGTTGGAAGCCCCGTTATTCGATTGAAGAGGCACTTACGGAAACAATTGAGTGGTACCGCCAGCAACTCTCTTTTTCCTAACTATGACGAGTGAGAGCGAGTTACGACAACAGATTCTGAAGTTGACCTCCCGATATTTTGATCTTTTTTTGAGGAGAGAAATCATTCCCGGTCGGGATTACCTACCGGCCAGTGGTAAGATTTTTGACGAGAGGGAATTATCAAATCTGGTTGAGTCCTCGCTGGATTTTTGGTTGACAGAAGGCAGATTCAACGGTTCTTTTGAAAAGAGACTGGCTGAATTTTTCGGCCGTAAGTATGCTATCACCACGAACTCCGGTTCCTCAGCCAACCTTCTGGCATTTTATTGTCTAACCTCCGAGAGGTTGGGGAAGAGAGCGGTTAAGCAGGGTGACGAGGTCATCGAAACGGCCGCCTGCTTTCCGACGACTCTCAATCCGGTTATCCAGTTTGGCTGTGTCCCCGTCTTTGTGGACACGGTCTTGGCTACCTATAATCCCTCACTGCCGAGTATTTTGGCGGCGGTGACGCCCCGGACAAAGGTAATTTTTTTGGCGCACACCCTCGGCAATCCTTTTGAAGTGGAAGAACTCGCTCTGTTTTGCCGGGAGAGAGGAATTTGGCTGATTGAGGACTGTTGTGATGCTCTGGGAGCTGTCTACAAAGGGAAAAAGGTCGGGACTTTTGGGGATCTAGCCACTTTGAGTTTTTACCCGGCCCACCAAATTACCTGCGGTGAGGGTGGAGCCGTCTTAACTAACAGCGCCTTACTTAGCAAGTTAGTCCGTTCCTTTAGAGACTGGGGAAGAGATTGCTGGTGCGCTCCGGGTAAAGAAAATACCTGCGGCGTCCGTTTTAATTGGAAGTTAGGGGAGTTGCCTAAAGGTTATGACCATAAATATATTTATAGCCATGTAGGTTTTAATCTGAAAATGACGGATATGCAAGCGGCCGTGGGGTTAGCTCAGATGGATAAACTGGAATTATTTCTGGAAAAAAGACGAGCCAACCATCAGTATTTAAGTGAGAGGTTTAAAGAGTTTGAGAAATATTTTATCCTACCCGAAGCGACACCCGGGAGTGAGCCTTCCTGGTTCGGTTTTCTTTTAACTATTAAAGACGGAGTCCCGTTTTCCCGATCTGAACTCCTGGAATATTTGGAGAAGAGAAAAATCGGCACTCGTTTACTCTTTGGTGGTAACATTACTAAACAACCGGCTTATCTAAAAACTAATTATCGGATCTCGAGGAAACTGATTAATTGTGATGTTGTGATGGAGAAAACTTTTTGGATTGGCTGTTACCCCGCCATCAATCCCGGTATTGTAGATTACATTAGCGGGGTTGTTGGAGAATTTGCTGAGAGGTATGACCAATGACAAGTAAAGCGAGTTTGTTAGATGTTCCAGTGATCATTCTTTGTGGCGGCGGGAGCAGCCGCATTCGCGATTTGACCCTTGATAAACCGAAGACGATGTTGGAGGTCGGCGGTATGCCGATTTTGTGGCATATCATGAAGATCTACTCCCATTATGGTTTCAACAAGTTTGTCCTGACCTTGGGGTATCAAGGCGACTACATTCGTGATTATTTTGAATCGGAACAAAAGGTCTTTTTTCGGAATTTTAACGTG
>CAYHYS010000053.1:0-6324 GCA_964360905.1 uncultured Candidatus Saccharibacteria bacterium
GAGAGCGGCCAGGGTCAGGGGAAAGGTGACCAATCCCACCGTTTCCCGAAAGTCCGCCGGCGGCGTGTTGACGTCCCGGAGCCTCACTAGCCAGTTCTCAATGAGGGCGTTAGTTCCCAATTTTATCGGCATGAATCTCTCCTTTCAGGCAAGAAAAAACCCCCAGCGGGGGCTTAACTGACCTGACTATTAGGTTTTTCCGCCAAAGGCGGACCAACCTTGGGTTGGGATTTTCGGGTTGAAAATCACTCTCTTCATCTTAAGAAGAGAGGATAGCGGTTGGGGTCGTTTGTGTCAAGTTTTTTGTTCGGTTTAGAGCCGATAGCATCCACACCTGGAAGGTGTGGGATTTTGGACTTTACACCAAAACCCTTACGATCGTAAGAGTTTTGATGTATTTTGGTTTTCAACAAATGACAACAAATGATGCTACGATCGTCAGTATTTTGTTGAATTCATGACCCATCGACTCCGGCAGTCGGCGGCGATCTCACTCAAAGACTCCAAAAGTTCTAGAATCTTAATAGTGAGGACGATGGAAAATAGTTCTTCCAATCGTCCAGCACGGGGAGGGGAGGGGGATCTTCCTAAGGTTTTTCGAAGAGGAAGATGTGGCTCAACGTAAAAGCCACCCCCAATAATACTGCCATCGAACTCGTGGCCAGAAACTGCTTGGCCACCCGGAAATACGCAAGTAATTCCGGGGTCGCAATTTTTCCCGACAATTCCAGACCGACTTCGGCCATGGATATTCCGGTGAAGAACAGTGATAAGAGGCCCAAAAGGCCTCCCCCGATGATCAACGCCCCCAGAGCGTACTTGAATTTCATTTTCTTTCTCCTTTTGATTGATATAGAGTGCAAAAAATTTCTCCCGTTCCATTGACCGGTTTAACCTTTTATTATACCACATATATGCCCTATAGTCAAGGAGAGATGGTGAATTGAATTCCTCTTTCCGAAAGGTAAGACCTTACTTCGTTTCCACCCCGAAGGTGTGGAGCGACCTTGGGTTCACCTTCGGGGTGGGAATTCGGAGCGGCGAGGTGAAGGAGTCTAATGGGTCTAATAAGTCTAATGAGTCTAATGAGTTATTTCCTTGAAGGTGAGACCTTCCTGGCTCCGCCAGGTTTCACGCTGAAGGTCTCACCTTCGGGGTGGGAGGTGATTGCTGTGCGCTGAAGAAGTGACCTTTCACTTTCTTGAAGGAACCACCTTCTTGTGATCAGGGAGTAGGAGACCAGAGGCCGCGTTGTTCCTTCCGGGCTTCGGTTTCGGCGGATTGAAGAAGGTCGAAGTACTTGTATTTACGATAGTGGGGATAGGAGAGGAATTTAGCGTAGCCGGAGCGGAGGAGCTGTTCGTTGAGCATAATGGGCGACGATTCGCTCAAGGAAACACCCTCCTTCATCCCGACTGAGTCGGGATTCGGTTTCACTCTGAGGGTGTCACCTTTCGCTTCTTCGCGTTGAAGGTCCGACCTCTGAGAATTCGCCGGAGGGGAGAGGTAAACGTAGGCGACGAGGCGGCCGTACTTATCCATTGTATCGGTGGGCTCGTATTCTAAAATTACCTTCTTGTCTTGGGCTAAATTTTCTAAAAACTGCTGTGACTCGCGGTAGAAAGGTTGGCCGCGTTCGGGGGACTGTAGACCAATGAGACGGACAACTTGGCCAGTGGTCAACTCTAAAGTGTCACCGTCAATGGCCCTCTCGACGACGCCGCTTTTCGGAAAGATGGTTTCGTTTTGGAGAAGACCGCCTTGGGCGGAAAGCTTTTGCAAATCCTTCTGCCAGTTCCAGCCGAGGAGAGAGGCGAGAATCAGGCCGGGAATGAAAATGGTGGGGATGCTTAAAGAGATGAGGAGTTTGCGAGGGATAGGCATAGTGATAGTGTAGCAGAGTTCGAGAGTAGGCAGGAGAGTCAATAATTAAATAGTATCGTGGTATATACCGTGATACTAAAATCTGGTCTGATAGGTCGATTTAGTCAAATGGGTCACATAAGTCAAATGGGTCGGATGAGTTATTTCCTCAAGGTCTCACCTTCGATCACTCCCCTGGAGTAAGAGGGGTGAGGGGAGAGTGGGAGAGGGGCGGGGGGAGGAGGGTAGAGACAATTTCCAATGACCAATGACCAAATCCCAATGATTATAAACGGCGGGGTTGACGGGTAAAACAGGATTGGCAGTTTTGGGGCGCATGTGGTTAGCAGTTACATATTACAATTGATAATAATAAATTACGAAGTATAGGTGGTTCCTATAGTGAAAGATTATATTTGAATAGAAAAAATTTTATTAATTTCTTTTGAAGGTGAGACCTTCCCTTCGGGCTCCGCGTTGAAGGTCTCACCTTCGGGTCAACCTTCGGGTCATAATCCTAAATTTTCTAGCGGGGGAGAGTAGGGAAGGCGGGGGGTTGAATTTCGGAGGGCGGCGGGCGAATAAATGACGCTATGAGGATCCGGGATCCGGTACTTTACCAGAGAAATAGCTCTGGATCCCAGATCGCGGTCTGGGATGACAACCCCTTATGTTTAAAAATGGTTGTCTACTGAAGGTCTCACCTTTCCAATAAGTCAAATGGGTAATATGAGTCATATGAGTCGAATGGGGGCGGTTTCGTGAATCATCTTGAAGGTGTAGACCGATGTAGAGTTCACCTTCAAGGTGGCGGTTCTCACTTGATTAAAAGCATCCGCCAAAGGCCCTCCAGAGGCGGGTAAACGGGCAGGCGTTAACCAACCAATCATCCTCCTTCGCTAAAGCTTCGGCGGATTGATGGTTGGTAATCTCGGCCGAACAACTCGATAACCAACCAATCAAAAAAAAACCACATTGAGAAATCTCAAATGTGGTTTCTAAGGATAGCGTTTTCGCTTACCTTTTTCTTTCTTTCCCTCTCCCCTTCCCGACCCGACTTCGTTTAATTGACGGGGACGAGTTCCAGAGGAACGAGGAAATTGCTATTCTCGACGGTGGCTAAGGTCCTCACCTCGTTGCTTGCCGCTTTGAGGTATAGGGTGCGGCGCGCTTCTTCGTCATCGGTGAAATCCCGATCGACGAAATAGATCTGGCCGTGCAGAAGGACGTAGAAGACGCGGGGGTGGTTTTCATACCACTCAACGTGCCCCGGTTTTATCTGCTCGGAGCTGATTTGCTCCGGGTGGCTCTTCACACCACCGGTGATAACGATATTCGTTGGTACTATCATTCTGTCTCCTTTTTTCTAGTCTCCCCGATCGACGCCGCGGAGGGTTGGTATAATCCAAACTCCGAGGGTGAGGCGGGTGAGAATACTGAGAACGCTAGCGGCCGGCAGGCTGGCGATGAAGTCAACCAGTGTCAGCAGGTCGCGAGGTATACCGACGATGTTGCCCCAAAGCGTGCGCGGTTTGCTCGTCAGTGCCAGCCAATAGAGCCACCAGAAGGGGCTCATACCAGTGGTAAAGCCGCAGCCGCGCCGGCCGTACTTATCTCCCCAGTGAGCTTTCAGCTGGCTTACCTTCTTTGTCAACTTCCCTTGGCTATTAAGAGCCGCTGCCTGGAGCAGATAGGCCAAGAGTTGGACGAGAGATCCGGCGAAGTGCAGATCGGCATAGGCTAGAAGCGCGTTCTTAAGCCATGGCTCACTAACCAAGCCGGCCGCGAGGCGGTAGTGCCAGCCGAAGGTTAGCCCGGCCGCTCCCCCGAAGTGAAGAAGCAGTTTCCAAACGCGAGTGTCCGGGCAACCGCCGTCTTCCGTTTCGCCAATGGGGTGAAGCTTCGCGTGGCCGGTTCTTAAAAGCGTCACCAAAATGGGAACCAATCCCACTAAGGCATAGATCCAGCCGAGGAGTACTCCCGTAGAGTTTATCTCCATTTATTTCTTTCTCCTTTCTTCTTTCTCTTCTCGGTAATTAGCCGAGAGGGTTTGGTTTATGGTGCAAGGTTATAGGGTACCACAAAGGGTGGAGATTTTCCAGATTGTACTGTTGAAGGTTTTCCTGAAAGGTCACACCTTCCTTCACCGCCTTTGGCGGTTCGGTTTCACGCTGAAGGAGTGACCTTTCTGTCCCTTGGGTTTCACGCCCGCCCGCCTCGCAAGCCAGCTCGCCTGCCAAGCAGAGCGAAGCGGCCAGGGCGAGAGCGTTGCTGGCAGGCTGAAGGAGTCACCTTTCTGTTCTTGAAGGTCTCACTTTCAATTGATTGAAGTTGATAGCGGTGCTAGAATGGTTTTAATGATTGGCAGAGAAGGCACGGACATCGGCAACGACCACAAAAAAAGAGTCCTCATCGTCGAAGACGACTTCTACATTCGTTCTCTCTACACTCTCGAACTCGAATACACGGACTTTAAAGTCTTAGAGGCCGATGATACTTCACAGGCGCGAAACATCCTCGCCAGTGAAGAAATTGATTTCATCATTTTGGACGTCATGCTTCCCGGTGAGCGGGGCAGTGATTTTCTAGAGTGGCTTAAAAATCAGGAAGCTTATAAAAACATTCCGGTCATCATGCTGACTAACGTCGGTGAGGAAGAGACAGTCAAAAAGTGTTTGGCGTTAGGGGCGAAATCCTATCTTCTTAAGTCTCACGTCAGTCCGAAGGAAGTAGCCGAAAAGGTGATAGAGCTTTTTTGATTTATGTCGAGCGCGAATTACACGCCTAAAAAACAGGGAATGGTTTCATTTCTCGATTTTTTACTTCTCCTTCTCATTATTGCGGTTATCTTTTTCGGGATCCTCATTTATTCCGTCAACTTAAGCCGGCGGTCCGGACACGACGTGACCCGTATCCCCTTCGAGGTCAATCCGCAGGGGAAGGTGGGGACGGATTGAGGGGGAAAAGGAGAGAATTCTCGGTCAAGTGATGTTGCGGCCGCTATCTCCTCGGGTTAAAAGACCCTCGGAGCGCTAAGCCTCGCTCACGCTGCGGATTACCGCACCATCAGCTTGCCCTGCGAACTTTTTGTGGAAGTAGTAAAAAAGAGAAAACCGGAAAGCGAGTGCTGTTCCGGTTTTTTTTTGACGATTTTTACATTGGGCGACGGGAACACCCTGAAGGTGTAGATCCACGTCGGGCTCACCTTCAGGGTGGGATCATTTACAGATCGCGACGGGCGACGTAAATTTCGTGGTGGTGGTGGTGGCTTTCGTCCTTTAGAGCGACATTTAAACCACCGGTGGGAAAACTCACAGCGACCAACTTTTCCAGCAACTCCAGAACCATCGTTCGGTACTGATTTTCTTCATCCGCCGGCGCCTGTCCTTTCTCAAAATCTAAGATGCAGAGCACGTAATCGGCGACGGGGTGCCACTTTAAGCCCTTGATGATAACGCCCGGTCTCGGGTCAAAGCCACCATCGGTCATCACTTTTGGGTAGAGCCGATAGATGATAACCTCGACGTAGATCGCCGTCCGTCCCTCGAGGACGTCGGCCACGGCTTCACCCACCTCTTTAGCTCCACGTTCGGTGAAAGCTCTAAAGTGGACGGTCATTTCGGCGAAACTTACCACCGTGCCTTCGGCGATCAGATCGGCGGCGACACCGTAGAGTGTCAACAAGTTATTTTGCATTTTCTTTCTCCTTTCTTCCCGAAAGGTGACACCTTCCTTCGTCACACCGTTCCTCGGTTTCACGTTGAAGGAGTCACCTTTCTGTTCCTGTTTATTGTTGCCTGAAGGTCTCACCTTCGTGGGGCAATTAGGTTTATAGCTTATAGCACAAGAAGGGGGGCGCGGTCAATTGTTTTTTTAAGTTGTTTGTTTGGTGGGTCTAGTGGGTCTAATGGGTCTAATGGGTCAGATGAGTTATTTCCCTAGAAGGTGAGACCTTCCTGGCTGCGCCAGGCTTCACGCTGAAGGTCTCACCTTCGGGGCGTACTACCCATGAAAAGATAAAGCCACATCGAGAAATCTCAAATGTGGCTTTTAGGAACGTCAGTTCGTTTGATGGGCCGGTATTTTATTGAGACCGGCAGGGTGCAAGGTGGTCGTTATTCATCTCCGGGATCGAGGGCTCGACCCGTCAAAGGTGAGGCGACCAAGGGGATGTCCATCAAGTCTTCCCGGAGGATTTCTTTCAGGCGGTCTAAGGAAATAAACTCTCCTCCTCCGTCCGGCATATCCACGTGGAAGAAGAAGATTTTCCCTATCTCGACGGGGCCGATGTCTTTCGGAGAGACCTGTCCCTCATCTCCGGTGACGACAATGATCGTCCGTCCCCAACTGATGGCGGTACGAATCGGAGAAAGGTCCAGCTGACCGCCGCCGACCTGACTGGCGAAGAAGATAACCAAACTGGCATCTTTGTCAGTCGGGTGATTCCAGCCAATTATTTCT
>CAYHYS010000054.1:0-6274 GCA_964360905.1 uncultured Candidatus Saccharibacteria bacterium
TTGGTCAAGGCCGGACCACCCGAAACCTGGCCCTACTCCAGCTACAACGCCTATCTCAATCCCGAAAAAAAACCGGCTTGGTTAAAGCCCGAAGGAGTTCTGGGCAGTTTCGAGAACCCCGAAAGCTATAAAGATTTTGTTATAGCTTACTCCAGTTCGTCGATCGAAAAGCAAATCGACGAAATGACCGAAATCAAGAACCTAACCCTTGAGGGATAATCCCGTTTTTTGGGATTATCCCAATTTTAGGGATTATCCCGAATTTCCGATAGATTTCTGTCAGGTCCTAGTTCTCGAGACGGCGTCGGATCTGCCAAAGCCTTTTGAAAAACGGCAGGGTTAGAGTCGAAAGAAGAAAGCCGACGGTAGGGACGGCGGCATTGAGCCAAGGTTCGGAAATTTTAATAGCATTAAGGTAAAGGCTAATCGAAAAGTAGGTGAAAATGGCCACGATCGACCGGCGCGCCCAGCTGACCTCCCAAGCCTTATCGACCTCAACCCGAGCGTTCCTATTCTTAATCTCTTCGATCTCTTTTTTTAAATCGTCCAGAGTCTCCATAGTTAAATTCTAACATCTATAAGCGTTTAGAGTTTCCTGAGCCATTCTCCTCCAGGAAAAACGCTTTATGTTCTCGTACCCTTTGGCAATCAACTCTTTTCTCAATTCTCCATTCTCAATTACCAATTTGAGTTGATTAACTATATCCTCCACACTTTCCGGATCAAAATATATTGCGGCTTCTAAACACATCTCTTTGAGACAAGATATGTCCGAAACTGCCACCGGAACTCCGAGAGTCATGGCCTCAACGGGAGGAATACCAAAACCCTCTTTCAAGGCCGGCTGAACATATAAAAATGCTCTCGACACTATAGTCTCGACTTCATCATCCGGAAGATAACCTTTAGGATGTAAAAATCCAGGAAAGATAACACCTCTGATACCCCTGACTTCAACAAAATTACGCAGCATCTGCGAGAATGGGCTTTCCTTACCAATGAGGACAAGCTGTCCGCCAAACAGTCCCTGATTCTTAAGTGATAAAAAAGCTTCAACTAGCCGACGGGTATTTTTATGAGGATAGAAACTTCCTAAGCAGAGAATATAAGGGCTTTTGATTCTGTATTTATCAAAGACAGCGTTTTGAGGTGAGGCTTTACCGGATGGGTAGTGATCAACAGACTCATACGTGACTACAATCTTTTTTTTATCCACTCTGTAATACTTCAAAAGATCATCCCTCGTTGATTGACTCGGTACAATAATGATACGTGATAAAAAGACATCCTTTAGAAAGACCAGATGGTAGGATATATTTTTAAAACGATAAAGAATCCGACTAAGGATGCTGCCTCGCTCCGTTGAGAACTCGTGAAGAATAACATCATGAACAGTGACAACAAAGGATCTAAAATACATGAGAGGGACGTTTATTTGCGTAAAATGCACGAGGTCAAAATTTCCTCCGTATAACATTAATGGGAAAATTAGTTGCTCGGCGAGTGAATACCAGTGAAAATTGGCCAACTTTTTTTTAAAGTTCCGGTTAGTAGGTTTATAATCATCAAAGTTAGATTTCTTCAAATAAACGGTGTACTCATTCTCAAAGTCGAGCGCTTCAAGGTTTAAAAGCAGTTGACTCACGTATCTTCCGGGTCCGGCTTCTCCGTAAAAACGGGCGTCGATAGCAATTCTCATAACGTCTTTACAATATCCTTGGCTAGCTTTACCGCGTAATTTGTACCCCTATCCCACGGATAAACTTGAGCCATGGTCGCTAAATATAAGTTCTTAAGTGGTGTTTTAAATGAGGGTATTTTATTCTTGTAATCAAGGTCCACTACCGGCTGAGCGAAAGGTCCGACGAAATTGATCGCGTTTTCGACCCATGATTTTTCAAATTCCGGATTGATTTTTTTTAAATATGGGAGGCAGAGGTCTAGCAGTTCAGCCCTGTTCATAGAAAGCCTTCTATCACCATCCGGTAAGTAGTTGCCTAAATAAACAACCGATTTGCCGTGGTAGTAATCAAGCCCGAAAAGGTTACTCTGCTCCCCCACTACCAAAAACGGAAAAGAAGCATCGCCAATATTTATCCAGTAATGGCTACTGAGTCGCCTTGAAAGCACTAGAATAAGAATCTGGGCACTAAGATAATTTACCGAATTGAGTTTACTCTTGTAACTCTGGGGCAGCGACGGGAACATCTTAGTAAAAGTTTTTAAAGAAGTGGTGATAATCAATTTATCGAAACGATAGCTCTCGTGCAATTCATTTCCTGAATCTCCAGCCGTACGGACGAGTATCTGCCACGAATTATCTATTGTAGTCTCAACCTTTTCAACTTTAGCACTTCCAATAAGCGTACCGCCTTTTTCACTGATCGCTTTTATCAAAGAATCAATTATTACCTGAAAACCTCCGATCGGATAGATCAGCTTTGCGGTTCTCTTCTTAACTCTCGCCCAAAACCAGGTCATACTAACTTTGTCGTAGTCGTTAGCAAATTTACCCTGAAGTAACGGCTTCCAAACGACCGTGTAGGCGCGCTGCCCATACCATTTCCTGAGCCACCAATCAGCGGTAATATTACTAAATCCCTCACCATCCTTTTTCAGTTTGAGATAAAGGGTAACCAACCCGAAACGTATTCTTTCGATAATATTTAAAGGAGAAAATCTTAGAACGGCTAAAGGGCTGTCGAGTGGATAAATTTTACCCTCGAAAAGATGCGAGGTTTTCCCATCTAATGTTTTTAGTTTTCCGTAAATACCTAATTCTTTACAAAGACCCAATATTTCCTCGTCACTAGTAAACAGGTGATGGTAGTATCTTTCAATAAAAACACCTGGAAGTATTTCGAAGGCGGAAGAGAGCCCTCCCCAGTAAAGCTCATTTTCAATGACCGTCACCTCATACCCTTTTTTTAGAAGTTCCAAAGCGGCGGTTAGTCCCGTAATACCACCACCAATAATTCCGACTTTCATCGAAGTTTTTCCCAAAGCTTAAAAAGATCAACAAAACTTCTAATAATAACATTTAAGTTAGCCCCGGTTGGAGCCCCGGCTTTACGAGGGTAGTGGTGAACTCCGACTTCAACAATTTTAAACCCGCGCTTTTTAGCCTTAATGAGTAACTCGGTACTGATGAAAGCTCCTCTTTCAGATTCAAGCGTGGGAATTGATTCGATAACTTTTCTACTTATCAACTTAAATCCACAATCTATATCGCGAACACGCAGGCTGAAGAATAAAAAAATTAAAGTTTTCCAAAGAAATGAATTAAATACTCTGTAAAATGGGACCGCTCTTTTTAAGTAGTAACCAATAACCAGATCAGATTTCGTCTTCCTTTGATTATCTATTAATAGCCTTATTTCAGAAAAATCGAATTGTCCGTCAGCATCAGTAAAAGCAACCCACTCAAATTTACTTCCGTAAAGGCCACTACGCAGAGCCGCTCCGTAACCTCGGTTCTGCCTGTGACGAATACAGCGGACATGGAGATCTTTCCTTGAAAGACTTTCGCAGAGCCGCTCGGTCTTATCTGTCGAACCGTCATCAATGATTAAAATCTCATAATCATTAGCTATTTCAGGAAGTATTGAAAGAATCCTTAAGACCACTCGTTCTATATTAGTTCCCTCGTTGTACGCCGGCAAAAAAACGGAAAGCTCTTTAAGTTTATCCATACTATTTCTCTACGGAATTACTCCAAACTTCTCGATAAGCACCAGATTACTGTTTGTGGCAATAACCCGAGTACTAACGTTATTCTTCGTCAAATCAGGCGCCTCACGGCTGAACTTATTCCCATCCACAATGAAAAAGTAGGCCTGTTTCTGAGTGAAATAGCTCCGCAACTCGCTCTCTCTAGCAAAGATGATTGGCACCTCACTGTAGTAAAGTAAATCGGTGGATTTTTCCAAGTTGATAACCAACGGGATGGTACCACGACGATCCACTTCCAACCTCTTGTTAATAAGATCGATAATTTTCCAGTTGTTATTTTGAGGGACCAACAGGATTTGAGCGAACGAGAGAAACGTAAGAAGAATGACTATAAAAAATAGTCTCATTCGATAAAATAATCTTGATAATAGTATTGATAATAAAGGCAAAGCGGATAACACGGCGATTTCTAAAAATCTATCCGGTCGTAGAGAAAAGTATTCCCTAAAAAATATTTCTCCGAAATTTTTGTAAGCAATTAGCACCCAAGGCAAGTTAAACAATAAAGTTAAAAAAGGAATAGATAAAATCCAGAAAGATCTATAAATTTTAGTATTTTTCTTCACAAATATATCAAAGATAACCGCAACCAGTAAAACTAAACCGAGAACAAGAGCCGATTGCTGATCGATAATTGTTGAGGTTGTGAGAGATATAGCGAAAAGACAAAAGTAAATCGATCTCCTCCGGGCGAGAACGTAAGTAAGAACGAAAGAAATTATAGAAAAAAGGGCGAGCGGCTCAAAAATCCCCTGGCGGGATATTATCAAAAATCCCGGCATTGCCAAAAGTAAAAGAGCCGCGGTCACCGCGCGTCGACGGTTGTAAAGTAATCTTACCAATAAATAAAGCATCACTACCGAAAGGAAGCTAAAGAAGGCTGACCAAAAACGGATGGCGGATGTCGTAATATCGTAGAGAAAAACGCTAAAAGAATTTAGCCAAAAGAAGAGAGGTGGTTTACTGAAGAAATTGATATCTTCAAACTTAGGTACCCACCAGAACGGCCAACCCATACCACCTGTCCGTCTGATCGTCTTTGAAATAACAGCGAAAAAACCCTCTTGCCCCGGTGACACTAAAGGATAGGATAAATTATAAATTAGCAACGGAAAGGCTACGGCAATAACGAGAATGAGTGGCGCTAGCTCCGACCAGTTTAACTTTTCTGAAGTTTCCACAACCACTTTTTCCGCTTCCACTCTTTCTTCTTTCAATAGGACATCACAAAAAAGGTAGGCGAAAAATATAAAAAACCAAAAAAACTCGAGATTATAAGAGTAGAAAATGCCTCCTGTCAGTATGGCTATAAATGAAGAAAATAAGGCTAATAAAGATAACTTTGTTTCTTGGTTTTTAGATATCTTAATAACTTTCCAAAACATCTCGGCAACAACGATCATTAAAGATAAATAGAGGGAAAATCCGATGATGCCGGTTTCCGCTAATGTCTCAAGCCAAAGGCTGTGAATCGGCAATCTCACTTGAGTAGCCGGATCAAAATAAGCATGCTCTCTTCCCAATTGCGTGGCGCGAAAGGCCTCGCTAAATCCCCCGTAACCAACTCCAAAAATCGGATTTCTCTGCCAAACTTCAAAGCCCCCGTAGAGAAGAATTCCGTGAGCCACCGTCGATTTATCCTGCAAATTAAAAATAGAAGCCGCTCTTTTAACGAAAGAGAGATTAGTTTTTGAGGAAATAAAAATTAAAAGAGCGAGAACAGCGCAGATACCTGCCAAAAAAGATAGTTTCCTCAAATAAAGCCTCTTGATAAAGTAAAACAAAAAAAGCAGAAAAACAACTAGAAACGAAATAAGACCGCTGCGGGAGAAGGTCAGAAAAACAACTAAAGAAAGAATTCCCGTGAAAAAATATAAAATATATTTTAACCACGGACGATTTTCCTTAAATGACAAAACCAAGATATACGGAAGCCCGGTAAGTAAATACGGAGGAAGGTGATTAGCGTCGTAAAAAGTCGCGGGAATACGGATGAAAGTGCTCCCGACTAAAACGCCGGGAAATATAAACCCGAAAGGTGATAGCAGCGCCTGAATGAGTCCGAAAACCCCCACCAATGCGACCGTGAAAATATAAAAACTAAATATTTTTCTTAAAAACTTGTGATCATTCTCACGAACAAAACGCAAAATAACGTAAAGAGCCATCATTGAGGTGTAAAAAAGCATGAGACTAAGACTAGCTTTTAAATTAAGCGTTTCCTTAAGGGATATGAATCTCACAACCCAAAGGAGAAGAAGGATTCTAAAAAGATAGTCCCTCCACAAATAAGTTAAGAAGTATCTGACGCCTCCAAGTATACCTCCTGATTTGATGACTAAAAGAAAACCTAAGACAGCTATTAACAAAATAATTTCAATAAGAATCAGCCGCGGCGGAAAAAGGCGGGTTCCAAAAAAACTGAAAATATCTCTATTTTGCAACGGGAGAGCTACTACAAAAAGCAGTAGGCTGACCTTCAAAAGTTTAAATAAATTAGATGTTTTCATAGACTCTTTCTAATACTTCCGCCGATTTGGAC
>CAYHYS010000055.1:0-6135 GCA_964360905.1 uncultured Candidatus Saccharibacteria bacterium
GAAGCTTCCGGCAGTCTCGATAAAATTCTTCTACGTCTCGCGGACAATGAAGAAAAATCCGCTGAATTTAGGTCAAAAGTTAAAGGGGCTTTAGTTTATCCGGCGATTGTGATGGTGGTCATGGTACTGGTTTTTATTGTGATGATGACTTTCGTCGTCCCGAAACTGACAACAATGTACAAAGATTTAGGTACGGAGTTGCCCCTCCCCACCCAAGTTCTGATTGGAATTTCGGAAATATTTACTCAAAAATGGTGGATTCTCATTATTCTTTCTATTAGTGGTTTCTTCCTCTATCGGTATGTTGCTTCGACGGACGCGGGAATTAGAAGAATGGCGGAACTATCATTTAAAATTCCTATTTTAGGAAATCTGAAAAAGGAAACGGAGCTAACGGAGTTTACGAGAACGTTGAGCCTACTCGTTTCGGCGGGGTTACCGATTCTCGATAGCTTAAGTATCGTCGGCGAGGCGATCGAGAACATTCTTTTTAGAGAATCTATCGAGGCGGCCAGTAAACAAGTGGAACGTGGCGTTAATCTCTCGGTTCCCTTAAAGGCCGATAAAAACTTTCCACCGATTCTTTCGCAGATGATTTCGGTCGGAGAAGAAACGGGTAAGCTTGACGAAGTTTTATCTAAAGTCTCCCAGTTTTTCGAGAATGAGGCTGAAGCAACGGTTAAAAACCTGACGGTGGCTCTCGAACCGATTATTATGATTGTCTTGGGTGTGGTTGTTGGCGCCTTAGTTATCTCGATAATATTGCCGATTTATAAATTAACCGCGCAGTTTTAATTTTATGAGAGGGGGTGAAGAAAAATGAAAAAAGCTTTTACACTGGTAGAGTTGCTAGTTGTCATTGCTGTAATCGGTGTTCTCGCGGCCGTTGTTTTAGTGGCCATCAATCCGGCTAAAAAACTGGCTCAAGCTAGAGACGCTCAGAGAAAAAGTGGTATTCAGCAGATAAGCACGGGTCTTTCTACTTATTACACCCAAAAAACTTCGTACCCGGCGGCTCTGGCTGACTTGGTAACCCAAAATGAGCTTAAAAATCTTCCGAAGACACCCAGCGGTACCGATTTTAGTTATATCGTAACTCCGACTGGCTGCACCAGCGCCAACAAGGACTGTACGGGTGGCGTGCTTTACGACACATTGGAGTCTCCGAATAACGCCTGTGCGACAGGACAATCTTATTGGGGATGGACAGCCGGATCGGGAGCTATTGGTAAAATTTGTACAACCGGTACACCAGCTTCGAGTGACGTTCCCACGACGGACTAATCCAAAAAGGGAACGGTTTCCTTTCGAGGTCCGCCCAGGGCGGGTGGACAAAGAGAACACCCTGAAGGTGTAGACCCACGTCGAGCTCACCTTCAGGGTGGGATCGGGTGGTCGGGTTTGGTAAATATTGCGTGAAAAAGAATGAAAAATAAATCAGGGTTTACAATAGTTGAGCTTTTGGTTTCTATCGCCGTGATTTCGGTTTTGGCGGTGATGATCGCTGTTGTTATCAACCCGGCAAAGAAAAAAGCTCAAGCGAAAGATGCTTCTAGAAAATCCGGTATCGCTCAAATTTCCGGAGCTCTCTCGACTTACTTAGTGCAAATGGATTCATACCCCGCGACCCTGGCCGATTTAGTTCCCGGAGAGCTTAAAAGTTTGGTAAAAGATCCGAACGGTACTGATTTTATTTATTTAGCGCAAGATCAAAGCGGGACTGCCTGTACGACGGTAGCCCGTGACTGTCTAAGGGCTGTCCTCTACACTGTTTATGAATACCCTAACAACGCCTGTACGACGGGACAACCTTATTGGGGATGGACCTCCTCATCTTTAAGGACTGGGAAAATTTGTAAAGAAAGCGTGCCGACGTTTGACGATTTGCCCGTTGACGATTGAAGGGACAGTGATAAAATGAAAAAGTACGAGAGTAATTTAAACGGTTTTACATTAGTAGAGTTGATGGTCGTAATCGCTCTTATTGGTATTTTAGCGATGATACTGAACGCTGCCTTAAAGCCCGACGAAATATTAAAAAAATCCCGCGATTCGGTGCGGATTTCTGATCTACAATCTCTAAGAAAATCCATTGAACTGGCTCAATCCGACGGTAAAACATTTGATACCTCCCGTTGCTCTGCCGCTTCGCCATGTGATAGCTTGACCGGTACACGCAGTTCCGGAGGATCCGGGTATGTTAACGTCGATATTTCAAAATATCTAAATACCTTACCGGCCGATCCACTTTTTTCTAAGAATACATTCACTGATGGCAAGGGTGTCACCGTTAATGCCAGCTATCAATTCGCGACGGATGGCACCGATTTCGAAATACGCGGGCATCTCGAATCATCTGTCAATACCAATTCTGCCGCCGGAGAAGATCGCTACACGACGGACGGAGGCTGCCGTAATGATTGGTATGAGGTGGGAACTAATTTATGTCTGCTCAACTGATAGATATCTTAAGTATCGTCATCGTTTTTGCTTTCGGAATCTCCTTCGGGTCTTTTTTAAACGTCATTATCGAAAGAGTTCCCCGTGGAATGACGATTGGCGGTCGTTCCCGTTGCCCAACTTGTCTACACGAATTAGGCATTGGTGATTTGATCCCGCTTCTTAGCTTTTTCCTATTAAAATCGAAATGCCATTACTGTGAAGGCTCAATTTCGTGGCAATATCCGGCCGTTGAGTTTTTTACCGGTCTGCTCTTTGTCTTAATTTATTTTAGTTTTCCTCTCCCCTACTCCGTTATCTATATTATACTTTTCTCTGTTCTATTGGCTCTTTTCGTTATCGATTTAAAGTTTGGCGTTGTTCCAACGGCCATTGTCTACCCGTCAATTATTTTCGCTCTTTTAGTAAGGATTATAATGCCCCTCTCCGAAAGTTTGGCTCTTTATCTACGTCTTGCCTCTGATAGCAGCGGCTTTGGTAGATACCTTATAAGATCCGGTTTTTTCAACACGCACTTGGGGCTGCAACTGCAACTTATAGTTTTTACCGTACTGGGAGCTTTATCAATCGCTTTCTTCTTCTATTTGCTCGTTATCATCACGAAAAAACGGGGTATGGGTGAAGGTGACATCATTTACGCTTTATTGGTGGCCCTCATTGCCGGATTCCCCAACATGTTTCTCGTTATAATTTTGACATTCTTAACCGGCGCGCTGGTTTCACTGATATTGATTGGCTTTAAAAAGAAGAAATTCGGACAAACAGTACCTCTCGGTCCTTTCCTTAGCTTTAGTACTTTTATCGGTGTGTTTTGGGGAAGTTATTTAATCGATTTCTATTTGAATTTATTAAAATAAAAGGAGGTGATAATATGAAAAGAGGTTTTACTCTCATTGAAATGCTCGTGACCATCGCTGTTATCTCGGTCATCGCCGGAGCCATTATCGTCGGTATCAATCCGGCTCAGAGAATCAGAGATGCTCAAAATTCAAAGGGCAAGCAAGATACGAGATCGATAGCCGGCTCGGTTGAGGCTTGTCTCTCGTATGTTAATCCGAGTACTTACGTTGTTAATGTTATTGCTAACTGTGACACAGGCGCGGAATTAGTTTCCGGAGGTTTCGCCAGGAGCGTTCCCAGCACTCTGACAATTAATGCTAACGCGACCGCCATTTGCGCCTCCTCACAAGGAGAATCAGCGACGGTTAACTGGAAGTACTATACGGCCACGCAAGGCGCCCAAGATGGCGGGGTCGTTTTTTCCTCCGCTAGCGTTTGCGCGGCCGGTTCATAAAGCGTTATCTGTAAAGAAAGAGGTGGCACGGCTAAAGATGTGATTATAAGAGGTACCCGTCCGGCGTTCACCTTAGTGGAGATGCTGGTGACACTGGCGGTAATGGCGGTTGTCGCGGGGGCTGTTATTGTTGGTATCAACCCGATAGCGAGGATCAGGGACGCGCTAAATACGCGCGCTAAACAGGATGTTGATACAACGGCTAAGGTGGTCGAGAGTTGTTTGGTGTTTACCAGCCCCGTAACCAACCGGCAAAATACCATTGCCGATTGTGACACAAAGAGTAAACTTATGAGTGGTGGGTTTGCCCGGTCGGTTTTGAGTAACGGTTCCTACCCTAATTTTCAACTGAACGCGAATGTGACTGTAGTTTGCGTTTCGCAGCAGGGTGAGAGCCCGACCGTAAACTGGAAGTATTATACGGCGGATCAGGATGGCTTTACGGCCGGGACGTTGTATCAGTCTTCGTCGCCGTGCCTGGCGGGAAGGTAATATTGTGACTACAAATAATAATAAAAGAGATAATAGGGCCTTTACACTTGTAGAGCTTTTGGTGGTGATGGGAATTATTTCCTTGCTGGTGGGGGCGACTGTTTTCGTACTAAAGCCCGGCGACTACATTAAAAGGTCAAGGGACACTCGCAGGGTATCGGATCTGAAAGTTATTCAAACAGCGACCGAGCAATATTACGGTAACGTGAATGCTTACCCTCCGACGAGTGGTTCTGGCAGTCCTCCGGTTACCACCGGCGGGGCTTGGACGTACAGCAGCGTAACGTATCTTACGAATACGCCGGTCGATCCGGAAAGCCCGACAAAAAATTATTATTACGCTAAAGATGTCACCTGCGCCGGGGCCGCCCTCACCGGTAGTTATATACTTTGCGCCAACTTAGAGAACGCGACCGGAACATGCCAACTCACGTCTCCTACGGCGTATAACTACTGTGTGATTAATCCATTCTAAGATCTGTGTTTATGGGCAAATTTTCCAAGATCTTTCTGGTAGTGTTGCTTTTTCTGTTGTTGTTTATTTTTTCCTATTCTGTATTAGACCATTTTTACTTGGTGGAAATAAGAGATCAAAAAAGAAAAGAAGATCTGACGAATATTAAAAAAGCACTAAGTGCTTACCTTACTTATAATCGTTCGTATCCGGAGACGGACATACTTCCATTCGGCAGGCCATGGAAATCGACTGATGTTACTTATATGAGCAATGTGCCGGTCGATCCAAAACCATTTATAGGTCAGCCCTACTGCTATAATAACTTTGGGAATATCTATCTTCTTTGCGCACAAATGGAAGATGATGAAAATGGATCGCCTAACACCTGCACCCTAAACGGCAAGGATTTTTATTATAATTACTGCGTTTATGAGTCCTACTAGAGAAAACTCTTTTTCACGGTTGCCTGGTTTTACCCTCATTGAGCTGCTGGTCGTTTTTCTAATATTAACTCTTGTTTATTCTTTCGTTGTTTTGGCGATAAAGCCGGGAGAAATAAGACAAAAAGCCCATGATGTTGTGCGTATCTCTGATATAAACAAATTTTCAGCGGCCATTGAAGCTTACATCTCCGACCGAGGTTTTCCTCCGGATAACGTCAATACCACCCGCACGAGTATTGTTTCACTCAGCTTCGGTTCTCCTTCCCTTTCAAATGGCCAAGGTTGGATTGGTGAGGATCTTTCAAAATATCTTGAAAAACTGCCGTTAGATCCGATAAATGTCAATCCGTATTTTTATCGTTACCGTCACAATGGGGTGAAATATGAAATTGACGCGTTATTGGAGTTCTATTACGAGGCCGCATCAAAAGATAGTGGAAACGATTCACTAAGGTATGAAAGAGGAACAGATCTAACCATCTTTTAAAATTGCTAACTGTAGAGAAAAGAATTATCCTAATATTGCAGTGTTGGTATGATACTAATGACTACAAACTACCCACTACCAACTAAAAAAGGATTTACTCTGATCGAAATACTGATAGTGATATCTATACTGGGAATTTTAATGGCGGCGGCGATTCCAACTTTTAACTCATATAATAAAAACCAAATTCTCGCTCAATCTTTAAAAAATATCAGAACCGATGTCCGTACTGTACAGAACTTCTCTATTTCCGGGGCTGACGGCAAGGTTTGGGGTGTTCACTTAAGTTCCGGTTCTGCCACGTATTACATTTTCAAATGTACGCCAGGGACCCTGAATTCTTTTTCCAACAGCCGCAACGAATATCGTTATAACCCGGCCAATCCCGCTTCTTATCCGGATTGCTTTCTTAATAAAATCCAAGAATTGAGTCCTGCCGTTAGGATAACATCGAGTGATATTGATATTTCTTTTGAAACCGTTACGGCCTCTGTCTATATAA
>CAYHYS010000056.1:0-6115 GCA_964360905.1 uncultured Candidatus Saccharibacteria bacterium
ATATAGATATCACATCGTGTAGGCGCATTAGCTTTATTGTCATTCTGGTAAGCGGAGCGCATCCAGAATCGGATGCTGGAGACGCCAGATCCTGGAGTCCCCTCCTCGAGTCTGAGCCTCGGAGTCGAAGACCAGGATGACGAGTTTAGCGCGAAATCATAATGTGAGTTGTATAGAATCAAGTCTCGATCTGTTTTCATTGTCTACATTTCATACGACGGATCGCGTCGTGATTTGTAGAGAAAGCTTGTGGTTGAATTACTTTGTACCTTGTGTATCGGCCGTTTTAGTTTTAGAATTTCTCTAATGCCCTTAAGAGAATTTCTGCGCCGATTTTATTTCAACATCGCTTTTATTATTTTTGTTCTTGGTACGGGAACGATTGGCTACACTCTGATTGAGGATTACACGCCCTTCGAAGCCCTCTACATGACGGTTTATACCATCACCACCGTCGGTTTTGGTGAACTAAAACCCTTGCATACGGAGGGCCGAATCCTTACAATATTATTGATATTTACCGGCGTGGGCGTCACCGGTTACACTTTAATCGAAATTGTTAACTTGGTTGTTAATGGTGACCTGCGCGAAAGGATTAGAAAGTTAAGCATGAGAAAAACGGTTACAGCTCTTAAAAACCACGTCATTATTTTTGGCATCGGCGGCGTCGGTAACGAAGTGGCGAAAGATTTACAAAAAAGAAATGTACCTTTCGTTGTTGTTGACCACTCTTCCGAGGCTACGGCTCAGGCTCAAAAGAGGGGATTTCTCCACGTCGATAAATTTATTGACAACGAAGAAGCGCTGATCAGCGCCGGGGTGAAAGATGCTTCCGTTTTGGTTTTAACGACTAATAAAGACGAAATAAATATTTTTCTAACTCTCGCGGCCAAAGATATTAACCCGAAAATCCGGGTTATTTCACGGGTTAATAGCGTTTTTAACGAGGACAATATTAAGCGGGCCGGAGCTGACGAAATTGTCTCCGTGCCCCGTACCGCCGGGCAAAAAATCGCGGCTTTGATTTAGATCTCATGTCCAATAGGCCAGGCATCCAGAACTATTAAGAAGTTTCTTGTCAAAACTAGCCAGTTTTCCTTTTTGGCCATAGATAGATAAAAAACAATCAGCAATACTAAGTGACTTCTTGGAAAAAAGCGCAGAAGCGGAAACAGCTTCTCTGCTAGTGATAAATCGGCCGCCAACCAGAAAATGATAAGCTTTGGCTATTTCTTCCCGGGAAGCTGAATATAGTTTTCCCAACACGTGTTCTAGTTCTACAAAAACCACATCCGGGATAAAGAGCTCTTCGGAAGAAGAGAGCAGTTTTTCCACCTTTCTAAAAGCAATGGGGTTGTCTTTGGTAAAAAACCTCACCAGAACACTCGTGTCGATAATAATCATTAAGTTATTTTCCCTTAAATTCCTTCACAATGGCTTCCCCGATGGCTCTGTCGTAGTCTTCCTGCGTAAAGTGCTTTTTGGATTTAATAAAACCGGCCATTTGGCTAATCGTGGGAGTTGGTTTGACAATAATGTTGTCGCCGACAACTTCAAAAACCATCTTGGTAAAGGCTTGGATATTAAAATGATCCCTAATTGGTTTGGGAATAACGACCTGGCCTTTCGAAGTAACAGTGGTCATTAGCGGCATAGTAACACTTACTATACAAGGTAACATTTATCATGTCAAGTAACACTTACATAACTTACTCATAGATCGGTCCCTTAATAAGTTCCTCAAGGTTCCTCAAGGCCTCGCCACGTCAAACGTGGCTTCGCCTTGAAGAGCATATTCCTCAATAAGGACGGGATTAATTTGCTCTAGGTCTCCTATTTTATTGTATCAGTGAATTAATTCACTGATACAAAGGAAGGGTGTTTGGTGGTAGTGAAAAACACCCTGAAGAAATGGTTCTTTCGGGGCTGGGTTGGTATCTTTCCAAGAAGTCAAACTTGGAAGTTGAAACTTGAAACACTTAAGAAAATGGTAAAAACTGCGTTTTAGACTATAACCTATAACACCTATAACAACGGCGTTGTTAACTCCCGGAGTTAGTTATTGGCCGGAGTTAGTTCTCCTATAGCTTTTTCACCCTCAGGGTGTAGGTTGTTACTATCTTCGCCCAGTTTTAAAGCCAAGATAGAAAGGGCTCGGAGAGAAACAAAGTCTATAAAAGCCACCGAGGTTAAGAAGCAATTAGGGCTTTGATTTATGTTCACTTATGAACTAAAACTCTCGTCTTTTAAAGACCTTAAAAGATTACCCCCGGATGTTCAAAAAAGAATAATTAAAAAACTGGATTATTTTGCCAAAACCGTCTCCCCTTTGTCTTTCGCGGATCGATTAGTTAATCATGAGATCGGTGAATATCGGTTTCGAATAGGGGACTATCGGGTGATTTTTGATCACGCCCGAGACACTTTTGTTATTCTCGCCATTGGTCATCGAAGAGAAATATATAAATGAGATCAAAGGCTTAACCAAAAATTTCCCACCCTCCGGGTGGAAGGGACACCGCTGGAGATTGATATCATGATACGTATCATAGTATCAAGGATATTATTGCGATATTTATAGAACTCACACTTTAGTCAAGATCGACTCCCGGAATCGGGTGTGACATGAAAGAAATGCCGATCTACACCTTCCAGGTGTGGGTAACATTTTACTCTGTAATGATGTGGGGGGATCATTTACGCGGAGGAATTGCATTAATGTATTTAATGCCCATTTTCTCTTGTCACCACGCGAGGCAGATCTCCCGCCGCGGCGGGACTATAGCTGGATCTGCCCGCTGACCTGATCAACGCGGGTCATCTAGGTAAACGTCTTTTCTTCTCAACCAAAAATAAGATACAAAGGTTTTAATGTAGGAGACCGTGCCGCTTATTAATCCCTTCTTAAACCTTCGGCCCGAAACCGTGACAGACAAATCAGGCATAAATTTAATCCTACCAACTCGGCTGACCTTAAAAGATAGATCAATATCTTCTTGGACGTTAAGTCGCGGATCAAATCCCCCACTTTCTATGTAGGCTGCTCTTCGAATGGCAAAATTAAACCCATTTAACCAATAATGGCCAAAAAATATTTTATAAATTTTCATCGAAAAGGGCTGGAAGAAATTAAACAAAGCGTTTGTTAAGAAATAATTGTCCGTGATTTTACAGGTCCCGGTCACGGCCGATATCCTAATCTCATCTTCAAAAATGGACATTATTTTCTCAACCCAATTTTCCGGTACGGAGCCATCCGCGTCCGTTGAGAGAATAATCGCCCCGGAGGCCTCTCTGAATCCCCTCCAACGTGCCGATCCTCTCCCTTTTTGTTTTTCGCTGGCTACTCTTAGATTTAATTGCCCTTGATAACTACTAGCTACCTCCGCTGTTTTATCTGAGGAATTATTGTCGACGACAATGACTTCAAATTTTCTATTCGTCTTTTGTTTGATTAGCGCGTCGAGGCAGGAAGAAATATTTTGTTCTTCATTGTAGGCGGGGATAACTATACTAATGAGGGGAAACGAGCGGTCAACATTTATCTCTCTATTTTTCATATTTTGGCTACTCATACGTCTAGTATTGTATACGAAATTTATCAGAAGTTGTTAGAGCGCTTTTCTATCGTCACAAGATCGCAACAATATCCAGCTGAATCCTAAATGTCCTAAAGGATTAGCGTTAAAATCCACAGGACTACCGTAAAGCCCGGCGGGTTAGAATTGATTCAAATAATTGAAGTAATTGATTGTTTGGAATAGGTGGGGGGATCTAGTCTTGTTACAGTGAATTAATTCACTGATACAAAGTGAGGGAGTTGGGAAAGGGGGAGGAGAAGGAATAGGAATAGGAATAGGAGGATGAGAGGGAGGAGAGGGGTGAGGTGGAAGAGAAGGAAAAGAAGGTGAGATTCATATCTCCGCAAGGGGTCCCCTTAAGGGGACCCCTTGCGGACTGACTTGCGGGGATTGCGGAGAAAGATGCGGATTGACCTGCCCGCAACGCTCTCGCCCTGGCCGCCTCGCTCTGCTTGGCAGGCGGGCTGGCTTGCGAGGCGGGCGGATGCTCACTAAGCTCTCCTTCGACTTTGCTCCCACCAGAGGCGGGCAGGCAGGATCATTAAGTGATCCGCCAAAGGCGGATTGATGCTCACTAAATTCGTCTCACGACTCATTAAGTGATCATCAAAAAAACTGACCCCCAAATCTTGTTAGAGTTGGGGGTCTATTGGGGTGGGGGAGGTGAGGTGAGGGGGAGGGGTTTTTATCCGATCGAATCTTCCCGTTCCCCTTTCTCGTTCCAGCCTATTTCGACCAACGGCTCCGGGCCGCTGAATGTGAAGCCGGAGGGGAGGGGAATTGACAAATCAGCCTCCGCCTCCACGTACAATTCAAAATCTCTTACCAATATTTGAGGGTGGTGCTTCTCAACCTCGAACACGTTTTCGAAGAGCCTTATGAGTCGGCTGGTTGCCTCTTGGCAGGTCAGCCACTCCGGAAAAATTACTTTTTGAAACATCTTTCGCCTCCTTTTAGGCATTAATTTTCTCCTCTTCCCAAGTCTTTCGATTCAGCGGGCGGGAAGGTGAGTGGGTTGGATTTTGTTTGAATGCAAGTCCGCTGTTTTAAATCACGGTAAGTCTATTTATTTGACCACCCATTCGGGTGAGATTCTTCGGGCCGGACGCCTCAGAATGACAGAGTGGTATACCGGGACTTCGTAACAGAGGCCTTGGTTGACGTTTTTTTATAGTACTTTCTCTAGAAAGTTCCTAGTTCTCTCTATACTTATATTATACTATAAGTCTTTGTATTTGTCAAGAGCAGAAACAGTCAAATTAGTCTAATAAGTCAGATGGGTCACATGGGTCGGATGAGTTACTTCCTTAGAAAGTGAGACCTTCCCCTTCGTTGCGTCAAACGCGACTTCGGGGCTGCGCGCTGGATGTCTCACCTTCTGGGGGTCCAAAAGCGTATATTGCTCCTTGACAAAGGTTGGTTTTGCCGATAATCTGTACTTGCAGATGGGTATGAAAAGAATTATTAGAGTGTCAGTTTTGAGAGTTTGTGGCATTTTTATTTGCAGCTCCATGCCATAAGCTTTTAAAGGTTGTCACTCTAGAATTATCCATCCGCCGCAAGGCGGATTTTTGATTGATCACTTAGCGAGTGTGAACGAGCTTAGTGAGCATCAATCCGCCCCTGCCTGCGGCAGGCAGGTCTGGCGGATAAGTTAAGCTCGGATAAGCTTCCGCTCGGGTTGTGCAACGCTCACTCAAGGAGTCCCCCGTCAAACCGAATCTTGACGGTCCCGCCTCAACGTTCGCTTTTGCACAACCACTCGCTTGATTGTGGGTAGAATATGTGCTGCGGGCCGTTAGCTCATCTGGTAGAGCACCGCGTTTGCATCGCGGGGGTGGGCAGTTCGAGTCTGCCACGGTCCACCAAGTTTGTTAGTCAAATTAGGCTCATGGGTCTTATGAGTCTAATTGGGCTAATAAAGAGCCTATGGCTCCTTGAAAACTGAATAGAAATTGGGTAGGTACTTGTCTTTTAAAGACAAGTACATGTATCGAATCAGTCCACCACGTAATAGTCCTTTGGACTAAACGTGGACGGCAGGGGTCGAAAGATCCATGCCAATTTAAGGGCAAACGGTGGATGCCTTGGATGGAATGGCCGAAGAAGGACGTACTAGGCTGCGATAAGCCTCGGTGAGCTGCCAAGAAGCGCTATTAACCGGGGATGTCCGAATGGGGAAACCCGATCGCGTAAAACGCGGTCACTTTTGATCTGAATTCATAGGATCTTAAGGGGGCACCGACTGAACTGAAACATCTAAGTAAGTCGAGGAAAATAAAATATTAATGATTCCCTTAGTAGCGGCGAGCGAACGGGGAGATAGCCCAAAGGCCTAACCTTGTGCCTTGCACAAGTAAATTCAAGAAAAACTCTAAGCTCTAAACCCTAAACTCTAAACAAATCCAAAATTCCAAGATCAAATGTTTAAAACATTGGGATTTTGAAATTAGGTATTGTTTAGGATTTTCCGCCCAAGGCGGATCAGCCTAAGGCTGAAGATATTAGGATTTAGGGTTTGATTTTCTGGATTT
>CAYHYS010000057.1:0-6032 GCA_964360905.1 uncultured Candidatus Saccharibacteria bacterium
AACAACGTTCGCAGCAGATCCTCATCCGAAAAATTTACGTGGTTTATTTCGGGCATGAGAGCCTTTTTGTACCACCGCTTCCGATCGGCTTGGAGATCATCTTCGCAAAGGAGCAAGGCTCCAAAGCGAAGACAAACGTTCCCTATTAATTTCATGTCTCTAACCTCCTTTTGGTAGAGTGCAACTTAATTCTAACCCCAGGGGTTAGAATTTGTCCTTGCGGACGGCTTATAAGATTGCTAACTTATAGCATCATTAACGCAGGTTTGCAACTTTAGTCGGCTTTTAGATATACAACTCACATTATGATTTCGCACTAAACTCGTCATGCTGGGCGTCTCCAGCATCTGATTCTGGATGCGCCCCGCTTACCAGAATGACAATAAAGCTAATGCGCCTACACGATGTGAGGTGAATAGTTGCCAAGTACAAGTTGATATCATGATACGTATCATGATATCAAAAGTTTAAAGACGTTTTTAAAGGGTTCGTGATATTATAATTGTGTTTATGGTTGTGGGAAGGTTGAGAAAACATTCAATCAGTTTCCGGTACGCTTTTAAGGGACTTTATTACGCCCTAAAGACGCAGCCGAATTTTTCCGTGCACATTTTCTTCGCGGCGCTGGCAATTGCTTTAGGCCTCATTTTTTCCATCTGTAGTTTCGAGTGGATGATTCTTGCTCTAACGATTTCCTCGGTGGTCGTTTCGGAAATGTTTAACACGGCGATAGAAGTAGTGACGGACGCGATGAAGGAGCACAAAAAATCCGAGAAGGACGATTACTACATCATGGTCGCGAAGGATATCGGCGCCGGCGCGGTTTTACTTAGTGCCATCGCTTCAGTCGTTATTGGTTTAGTTATCTTCGGCTCGCGATTATTAGCGGCTTTTTAGATTTAAGAGTGCCGACGTAGCTCAGTTGGTAGAGCAGCTGTTTTGTAAACAGCGGGTCGGGGGTCCGATTCCCTCCGTCGGCTCCATCACGTTATAAGCCTGTGTTATGAATGAAGAAGTCGTCAAAATTGTTGTTTACGTTCCGGAGAGTCACGCGGATGCCATTCGGGAAGCTTTAGGAAAAAGCGGCGCCGGTAAGATCGGCAACTATGATTTCACTTCGTTTTCGGTAAAAGGCACCGGCCGTTTTCGTCCATTGGAATCTGCCCACCCGACGGTTGGGATAATTGGAAAGATTACTGAAGTGATCGAGGAGAGAATCGAAACCGTTTGCTATAAAAAAGATTTAGGGAAGATTATTAGAGAAGTGAGAGCGGTTCACCCATACGAAGACCCAGCCATCGACGTTTATCCGATGATTTTAGATCCTCACGAAACAGCTAGAAAGTAAAAAATAATTTGGTAAAAGTCAATTCAAGTGAAAACGCGCCGATCGCTCCTAAATCACTTGAATACATTTTTTCCGGATGGCGAGATTTTTAATTTGTGATTCTTGCCAGCCGGGTTGAAGTTAGATATTTTTTACGGCCAAGATGGTGGTTGTCTGTCTAAGCTTAGAGAGAATAAGAAGAAAAACTCCCGTTGTTTTCATATATGCTGTTTCTTTTTCAATTCGTAAAATTCTTTACGCTTCTTAAATAATCGTTCAAACTCTTTTTTTCCATAGTCCGTTATAAATCGAGGGAACCTAAATTCTCTAGTTTTCCTCATAAATCTTTCTTCTGACGCTTGATCTTCAAATGTGCTCATGACTTCCGTGTTCAATCCTCCCAAGCCGTCTGCTTCCATGAGAACCAGTTCGTCGGGATCACGCAGAACATCAATCTGGTCATGAACAGAGACTAAATGCACGGCCCGCAGTTTTTTGTCGGTAGATAGAAAATTGAAGAACGGATCTTGAAGAAGGTTAGTCAGTTTCTCTGCTCCAGCGATCATGTGGGCGGGTTTTTGGGCGCTAATTTCTGCCATTGTGAGAGAATGTTTATTTTCGAACAGACCTGTATATCCCCAGTCATGAGCATAGGCGGCAATAATTAACACGGTTGAGTCGAGAGTTAATTCAGGCGAATTTCTGATAATCTCTTTTATTTTACTGACCACATCTAGAGTATGAGCTTTGTCCTTAGGACGGCCTTTCTCTAAGTCTGGAAGAATTTTTTCTTGAAGGAATTTTTCGAGTTTATCTAGGTTAAGTGTTTTAACCACAGGAAGATTTTAGCAGAAATCATGAAAAAATTATTATGGCACTGGTGCGTACGTGCTTATGGAAGTGACCAAAGGAGCCGGTCACAACTTTAAACTATCTTCTAACATTCGATGAATTCTTTCCCAGCCGCGAGTAGTTTTCAGATATTTTTCAGTTGAGATAGCGTCCTTTTCTGAAATGAATGCTCCGTAATGAATTAGCCGAAATGGACCTCTCGGTTTAGTTGCTGGGGATTTCCCAGAATTGTGCTCGGCAAACCTTCTTTTGAGATTATTAGTGCATCCAATGTATAGACCTCTATCTTTTAGGCTCTGGAGAATGTAAACGTAGTACACAGAGTTAGGATAGAAGAAAAGCTGGCATGCCACAAGCGTGTAAACCGCTTGTTGCATGCCACAAGCGTGTAAACCGCTTGTGGCAGGGGCGGAAGGAATCGAACCCTCGTCACAGCTTTTGGAGAGCTGGGTCCTGCCACTGGACGACGCCCCTTTGTATTCGAATTAGGCTTTCGATCGTCGCGACGATTACTTAACTTCCTTGTGCACTGTCCTTTTTCGGCATTTATTGCAAAACTTATTTAAGGCGAGCTTATCCGGAACATTTATTTTATTTTTTTGCGTTAAATAGTTTTGGCTCTTACAAACCGAGCAAGACATTTTCACTAAAATTCTATTTGTTTTTTTAGCCATCTAATTTTACCTCCTTTCGGTACACAATTAACTACACAATCTGACAGCGATGGCTGTGCCACGTGAATCTTGCTGAGACGTATCTCACTGCCCCGTAAAATTCACTTCGTTCATCACGGGGCCCTGTAAAACTCTAGCTTCCCCTTCGACTTCGCTCAGGGTCAGCAAGATTTTTACGTGGAGCCCAAGTCCGGAATCGAACCGGAGACCTTCTCCTTACCAAGGAGATGCTCTACCAACTGAGCTACTTGGGCGGAAGAAAATTCTTAAGTAAGTATATCCTAAAAGAAATTGTTTAGAAAAGAAACAGGATTATATACTCAGTACCTCTTTCGTTAAGAGAGAATTTGAATTAAGATTAAACTATGCCGGATGAAGTTACTCGTTACACTGTCCTTCCTCGTGTTCTTGTTTTTGTCTTTAGAGATAGTAAATTACTGATGATGCGTTATTCCGGTAAAGGGGAGCACATGAGTCAGGAAAAAGCCGATCGGAGAGATATTTATAATTGCATTGGCGGTCACGTTGAGGAGGGTGAGGATATTTTAGAAACAGCGGTGAAAGAAGCAAAGCAGGAAGCGGGGATTACTCTCCGAAGTCCCAAGGTGAAAGGCATTATTAACGTCAGTGGTTTCGCCGGGAAAAACGTTCTCAACTTTATTGTTACGGGGGAAACTTCTGATGAGGCTGTTAAAACTACGCTCGAAGGTGACTTAGAGTGGGTAGGTATTGACGACGTGGCAAAATTAAACGTTTTTCCGGACATGGGTGAAATTTTAAATAAACTATTTGCCTTAAAAAACGGTCAGATGTTTACCGGCGTGGCTAAATTCGACGGTAAATTCAAGCTTCTCGCCATCAATTTAAAAGTTAGAAATTAGAACTCGGTATTAAAATACTCAATCTCAATTCTAATCCACAGGTCCTAAAGGACTACCGAAAAGTCCTCCGGGTTAGGAACCATTAAGAACCACCATCGGTTTAAGAATCCTCGAAATTAGTTTTGAGTAACTGGTCTTGCGACCGCCTAATTTTTTTACCTTACTACTTCAATTATTTGAATAATTGAAGTAGTAGAAAACTTTGATTCATTGACAAATTGATATCCAGCTGGATGGTTTTTTGGCAATTTGCCTGATACCAATCAATATACTCATCACTGATTTTCCAACAATTGACATTTGAAAAAAATCGAAATATAGAGGAAACTGTTACAACGCTGGCACTAAGCTGAGCGATATAATTTGTCCACAAAGGAAGGAGAGTAATATGGGAGACAACCATTGTCTGACGACGGAGTTCGAGGACGAGGTTAGAGATTTCGTTCTAGAAACTCTAGCGGCTTCGCGTGGTGGATTTAATGGGCCACACACGCTTGCGGCTGTTTATTGGATGAAGTGGTTGCTAAGTCAGTATTCGTGGATGAATAGAATCGAAAAGGTCCTAATCCTTTCGATTTATCTTCACGATATTGGTTGGGCGGCAATTCCGGAAGAGAGTATTGCCGATCAGAGTGGCATCCGCGATAAAAAAGCGGAACACATGCGGTTAGGGGCGGAAATGGCTCGAGAGTATCTCATCCTATACCTTGAGACTTTCGTGAGCCTCGCTGAGATCGAAGAGATCGTCTTTTACGTCGCTATTCACGACGACCTCGAAGCGGTCAAAGATGCTACTCTTCAAGGTATCATCTTCGTCGTCATGGCGGATACGCTCGGCCAAATTGATGTCGATAGAGTAGTCCCGACACTGAAATTAGCTGAGTTAGAAAAGTTTCTAACAAGGCTTGATGAACGTCGCCGACCGTTTTTCGCCGCATACTCCGAGGCGATAAAGCAACTTGACTTGTTGCTAGCCGGATTCCGCGCGTACTTCGTTGATGAGGTCTGAAGATGAAGATAAACCACCGATTTTTACGGTTTTTCGCCGTGGGAGTAATACTGGAGGCCGTCAGGCTCATAATTTTCCACGCGACGTCGATCGAAAAGGGGATTCTGACCGCCAACGCCGTTTCACTAGTCTTGAGCTTGGGGCTGGGACTACCTTTATCGGCAAAGTTCATCTGGCCCGACCGCGGCGGAATCAGCGTGGGGAAATTCGCCTCATACCTTGCCGTTTGGGCCTTTGCCTTTCTGATCAAGCTGCCGCTGCTGACTGTATTGGTCATGCCCTGTCCGGCGATTCAGCCGACGGTGGACATGTTAGTCAATACGTTGATCATGACGGAGTCTTTTGATTTCATCACTGACTTCGTTTTCAGTTGCCGAAACGTGGCCGCGGCGGGAATGGACTTTTTCGTGGCTTTTGGGCTCGAATACGTCCTTCTGAACCGCCTGGTTTTTATCAAACGATAACTTTAAAAAAGGAACTGTAACCCCAGCAGTTCCTTTTTACTACCTTTCAACGGTCTCGTCGCAAAAGCTCCACTCTTGGGTCCCTTCCCAAGCAGTGCGGTCTTTCGCGGCTGCGACCGATACCGCATCAATCTTGTGCTATAATCAGAAAGATATGAAACTTTCCCTGACCTGGAACGAAATAAAAAAAGTTCTTGAAGCGCCGAGTATCCCGAATTACGAAGGCGCTGTTTACGAAGTTATAAAAGAGACTCTTGGAAAGTCAGCCGATGTCCTTATTAAAAATGATATGGCCTTGGTCGAGCTTAATCCTAAAGCTAAACCTTTTATTTTCATCGGCGCCCACAGCGATGTTCTCGGCGGTCGGGTGACGGATATTTCCGAGGACGGATTTATCTATTTTGCTCTGACCGGGGGATCCCACGCCGGCTGGCTGATTGGTCAGCAGGTAAAGATTCACACCGAGCTCTCCGGAGGCAAAGAAGTTTATGGTGTTATTGGGCATAAGGCCGTCCACCATCTCGAGCCGGAAGAGCGTAATAAAGTTCCGAAGGTTAACGAGATCTTTATTGATATTGGGGCAAAGACTAAAGAAGAAGTCAGAAAGCTAGGAATAGAAATAGGTGATCCAGTTATTTACTCAATTGGCGCGGAAAAACTGGCTCTTAACGATAGAATCGTGGCTCGTGGGTGGGATAATCGGGCCGGAGTGCTGACTCTAATTGAAGCGATTCGAAGGCTAAAAAAAGAAGATACTAAAGCTCACGTCGTTTTCGCTTTTTTGGGTGGGGAGGAAGTCGGACTCATTGGCGGTTTCCGCGGTTC
>CAYHYS010000058.1:0-1917 GCA_964360905.1 uncultured Candidatus Saccharibacteria bacterium
AGGTTAGTGTTGAGCGGTTTATGGTAAAAAGAAGTTTGAGGTTTGGTAAGAGAGGAATGATGGGGGCGGCAGTAGCGAGGGGGGGGGCGGCCGCGGTCGGGTATTTTTTACTGACTGGTAATCATGGCCAGCCGTTTTTCGTGCCGGCTTACACCGTCTCTCGGGTTATTGATGGGGATACGTTTGTGACAACAGAAAAACAATATATTAGAGTGGCCTCCACCGACGCTCCGGAACTGGAACGTTGCGGCGGACCGGAAGCGAAAGCCGAACTGGAAAAACTAGTTCTGGGCAAACCCGTTTATTTAAAGATTAACTTTCGCGACCCCTACCAAAGGCTCGTGAGCTTTGTTTATACCAAGGACGGATTCGTGAATGAGAAAATGCTGTCCACGGGCTATTCTTATTACTCGAGAACCAGTCCCGGGGAGATTGGTGAGTCTCTTTCGGCGACCGGAAATAAGGCCCGGGAGGGGAAGAAAGGGATTTTTAGCCCTTCCTGTACCCAGAAAACCAACCTCGCAAAGCCAAAATGTAATATTAAAGGGAATACGGTAAGCAAAATATATTACGTTCCCGGCTGCGGCAACTATGACCACGTAGCTGTCCAATTGTATTTAGGTGACCAATGGTTTTGCAGTGAAAAAGAGGCCTTAAGCGCTGAATACAGAAAGCCTCAGCAGTGTTCAAATTAGGCATCCATTTAAATCATAATCTAGAGTGTCTCGACGACGACACTCGGACCTGTCTTAAACGTACGCGAAAGCGGGGGCGGGAATGACACATTGGGAAAGTCAGAAATGTCACTTCCTGGTAGGAAGTCGCGGACTTTTAAAAATTTCTTTTTTGAGTGATTTGGCCAGGTCGATAAAAAATTTCTCCATGGCTTTCTGGTCAAACGGGACGAGCATCTTGGGAAGGTCAGTGATTTCTGATACTTTGAGAAAGTTCTTGGCTAACTGCAGGGAACCGGCTGTGACTCGAAACTTTCTGTCTGCATCGGAGAGCAATTTGTCAATTGTCCAATCCTTTTCCTTGAGGATAAAGTAGAGATCAACGTAGTCCCTCTCCCGAGGATTAGTTCGGATCGTGTGAACTTTATTCACGGCGATATCATAAAGGCTGTCGATTTCTAAACCCTGCCAGTTAATTCCTTTTTCCAGTCGATTGACTGAATAATGGTTAAAGTCGACCTTAAACCGGCTATTGTCCGGGTAACGGAAAAAGTAAGTGTAGAATCCGAAATCATCGTCGACGCTGACACCCTGATAATCCAATTTTTCTTGGTTTTGTTTTATCCAATCGGTAATTCTGTTCCCGTCAAACCGCCGCTCACTAAAAAAATCCAGATCATATGAGTCTCTGTGGTGGAGATACCAAGAACTGAGAGCGGTGCCGCCACTTAAATAGAAATTTTGGAGAATAGACTTTTCTTCCAGTACCAAGTCCAGAAATTGCTTCTGTCGAAGGCTAAGCCCGGTTCCGGTTTCCATTTTTTGTTCCATAAGTAGAATTCTATCACTTTTTGCTTATCTGGATCTAACCGCTCTTTAATTTTCGGCCAGGCTAATTTTACTACTTTTTCATTGAGTTTTTCGCCGTCAAGTCCGTAGTTTATGAGTTGAGTCAGCCGCCAAAGTTTATATTCTTTAGGGTATTTTTTCTTAAATGTTTTCTCGTCGGTGTTCCAGTTAATCATAAATTATTTTATCATTTTTAAATCCCTAAATCCATTACTAAGCCGGTATTCACATAACACGCACAGATTGGACTTCGCTGACCCCACCCTGAAGGTGTAGACTCACGTCGGGATCACCTTCAGGGTGTTCCCTTCGTCCAATCTCACCACCACCGCAGCAGCGGGGTCCTGCCAGAGGCGGGAAACCGGCGACCTTCTGCTTGTCCCGTAAAATTGCT
>CAYHYS010000058.1:2017-5991 GCA_964360905.1 uncultured Candidatus Saccharibacteria bacterium
GGGTCCTGCCAGAGGCGGGAAACCGGCGACCTTCTGCTTGTCCCGTAAAATTGCTTGAGACGGAGCGTTTCTACAACCTCGCTCGAACCTATTTTATCAAAAACTCCTAAAGACCACCTTAGTGTTCAGAGTATCGCCAAACAGAAGGACGAAAAACATACAGTGGCTAAAGTTTTGGTACGGTATTCCTTCATCCCTTTGTATCAGTGAATTAATTCACTGATACAGTAAAATAGAAAGCCTAGAGCTAATTAGTCCCGTCCTTATTGAGAAATAAGTTCTTCAAGGCGAGGCCTTGAGGAACTTGAGGAAATAGTTTAAAGTATTACTTTAAAATAAAAAATTAAAAACACGATAATGTGTACAGGCGCGGTAATTAAACCGGGGACATATTTTTTGACGTTTACCGCCCAAACTAGATGTTGAACGCCATTGGCGAACATCAAAACAAGAAAAAATGCTTGTAAATTTAGTCTATTTGGAAAACTGGGGAATAGTAGTATAGCGATCCAAAAGCTCTCAAAAGCAATTTCATATAGAAGAAATACCCAAAAAGGCATCTTGAATACATACCATTTTTTATGAAATCCAGTAGTTAGTTCTTCAATAGAATGAGCAATCTGGACGAGTAAGCTCAAAGAAAAAATTGCTCTAAAAGACTCATAATTTGAATCGATGGAGCGGGATACGGGAGTCGAACCCGTCTTACTGCCTTGGGAAGGCAGCGTTGGACCGCTCAACTAATCCCGCGAAATTAGTGTCCTTAATTCGGTAAGTTAAGGACTTGACCGGGTGTGATCAATGCTTGAGAGCCATCCGGCAGAAAACCTATCTTGTCTTTGTTGAGTTCTAAGATCTTGTGCCAGTCGAAACCGGTTCCGTATTTTCCTTGAGCGATTTGCCAAAGTGTATCTCCGGATTGGACCGTGTAGTTATCGTTATTTTTCAGAGAATCTTTAGCGATTTCTCGAGGAGTCCAAGTCGCGACTTCGCTACCGCCGCCAATTCCGGATTCAATCTTTTCGCCAGCAATCATACCTACAGACTTTACCTCTTGCTGATTCGCCTCTTCGATTTTTATTTCCTCTTTATTGTTTGATCCTTCAGTTCTCGCGAAGTTACTATAAATCCAAAAACCGCTAATGATTAAAAGGATGCCAACAAGGACGGTAACAAGCCTGGGCCGACTCTGATTGTAAATTTCTTTTAAAGTTGAGAGATTTGTCATCTTTTCACCTCCTGCCTAAATACAAAAATTACAGTGTTTGGGCAGTGAGGTTATGTTTCGGCTGTGCCACGTGGATATTGCCCCGTAAATCTGGCTTCGCCAGACACGGGGCACTGTAAAACTCTAGCTTCAAACATCGCCCTTTGGGCTCGTTCTCAGCAAGATTTTTACGTGGCGGAGCTGACCGGGCTTGAACCGGTGACCCTTCGCTTGACAAGCGAATGCTCTAACCGACTGAGCTACAGCTCCTCGTCTTAACTTTATAATTATAAGTTAATCGGATTTTAGCAACTTAGTCAACATTAGCCATAATCAGATCCGGGATCTTTCTAGGTTTCTGTCGGAGCGGTGTTATACTGAAAATTGATATGAAATCGTCGAAATTTACCAATGAAAGATTGGCTAAGCTGTTGCGTGAAATAGTGGCGGCTTACGAGGTAAAAGGTGAAGATAGGTTTAAGATTCGGGCTTACGACAATGCCGCCGCTTCCGTCGAACACGCGGCTGAAGAGGTAAGAGGTCTTTGGGAAAGTGGGAAAATTAAGGAGTTAGCCGGCATCGGCTCATCCATTGCTGACCATATCGATGAGCTTTTCAAGACCGGTAGGGTGAAGCACTTTGACGAAGTGAAAAAAGGCCTTCCCGAAGGCATGTTTGAAATATTGGGAATCCCCGGAATAGGGGCTAAAACCGCTTATTATCTAGCAAAAACACTTCATCTTAGAAAAGGATTGGCCAAAGTAGATCTACTGCGAGCCGCGCACTCGGGAAAAATAAGAGAACTCCCAGGTTTTGGAGAGACATCGCAGAAAGTGATACTCGATAATCTGGAACGGGTTAAAAAAAACGAAAATAGGATGAGCCTGCCGGTTGCAGCGGAAATTGCCCATAAAATTGTCGATTATCTTAAGAAAAATTCTGAGGTTCTGAAAGCTGATGCTCTAGGTTCTCTAAGGAGAGGAACTTCCACGGTCGGAGATATAGATATTGCCGTGGCGACAAGCAATCCAAAGGACATTATCGTTTATTTCACGCGCTATCCTGAGGCGGTCGAAACACTCAATGAAGGCGATGTAAAAGGCAGAATAGTACTTTCCAGTGGACGCCAAATAGATCTCATGACCCAGAAGCCGGAAGCTTACGGCGCTCTTCTTCAGCATTTTACCGGTAGCAAGAATCACAACATCCGCTTACGTGAGCTGGCCATTTCAAAAGGACTTTCACTTTCCGAGTACGGGATTAAGAATAAGGCGGGAAGGGTGGAAAGGTTCTCTACGGAAGAAGATTTCTACAAGCGTCTCGGACTCTCTTATATCCCTCCGGAGTTGCGTGAAGATAGAGGAGAGATAGATCTAGCTATAAAACACTCTCTTCCTGATTTGATAGAAGCTACTGATATAAAGGGCGATTTACAGTCTCATACGGTTTGGAGCGATGGGAGAGCGACCCTAGAGGAAATGGCGGCGAGGGGGAAGGAGAAAGGCTATGAGTATCTCGGTATTACGGATCATCAGCTAAGTTTAGAAACTAAAGGTATTAAAGTTGTAAAAAGCGAGATAAAGAGAAGAAAAGATGTTATTGAACAAATAAATAGTTCATATAAAAACTTTCGAGTACTAAATGGTATCGAAATATTAATAAAAGTTGATGGTACTTTATCTTACCCTGATGAGTTGCTCCAAGAGTTTGATTATGTTTTAGTAGCCATTCATACAGGATTTAACCAAGATAAAGTGAGAATTACCCGGCGTATAACGGAAGCCTTAAAGAATCCTTTTGTTAAAATTTTGGCTCATCCCACAACCCGACTAATCGGTAAAAGAGATGGGATTGAAGCGGATTGGGAAGAGATCTTTAGGGTTTGTCAAAAAGAGCAGAAAATATTAGAGATTGACGCCTTTCCGGAAAGACTGGATCTACCGGATATACTAGTTGGTGAGGCAAAAAAATACGGCATTAAGTTTGCTATCGACTCTGACGCTCACGCCATAGAGCACTTAGATCTAATCAGTTACGGCGTGACGGTGGCGAGGCGGGGAGGACTTTCGAAAAGCGACGTGATAAATACGCTGTCTTTTGATAAACTTAAAGAGGTTTTGAAAATAAAAGGGAGGTGAAAATATGGACTATTTAATCGTTTTAATTATTCTCATCGCTGTTGTTCTACTTTACGTTTTCACAACTTATAATTTATTTGTGACGGCTAAAGTCCGAGTCCAACAAAGTTTTAGAGATATCGATATTCAGCTTAAAAAGCGTTATGACTTACTTCCGGATTTAGTAGAAACCGCGAAGAAGGCAGCAAATCTCGACGAGAAGATTTTTACGGAGGTGGCGCGGTTAAGGTCGGAAGCGATCCAAGCGAAGGATTCCGGCGTTCCTCTTTCACAAAGAGCGGAGGTCGAGAATAAGCTTTCCGGTATGATGCGTGATATTAAAGTTGCTGTTGAAGCCTATCCCGATATTAAATCCCACGGAGAACTGTTAGATTTGATGAGCAAGGTTTCCGATATTGAAGAAAAGATTGCTTATTCCAGACAGTTCTATAACAGTAATGTGGCTGATTATAATACAAAGATTAAACTCTTTCCGGCCATGATTATTGCTTCGAACATGGGATTTAAGGAAGAGGAATTCTTCGCCGCCCCGGAGGAGGAAAAAGTCGACGTCAAAGTCACGTTTTAAAGTTGAGCTTTCGTAGATTCTCTCTGAGATTGGACGAAGAGAACACCCTGAAGGTGAACTC
>CAYHYS010000059.1:0-2666 GCA_964360905.1 uncultured Candidatus Saccharibacteria bacterium
AGTATCTTGGCCTTCTTTTCCTATTTTAACTTAAACATCTTCCCCTTTGATTTCGCCAAGAACCGCTTCTTCACCCCGGCCGGTTCCGACTTGACCCTAATTCTTCTTTTGGCTATCGCCGCTCCTCTATCCCTCGGCGCCCTTTTACATGAGAATTTAAGTTTTAAATCCCCTTGGTACTATATTTTCGCGGCCAACGTTCTCTTCTTCGGACTTCTGATCATCTTGCAGACCAGTGTTTTAGGAGCCCTAACAGCCATCCCCACTCTGGCCATGCTTTTCCTCACCGATAAAGAAAGTTTGTCCCGCCAAAGATCGCTCCTTAGTTCGATCGGGCTGGCTTTATTTCTCGTCATTATCCTTTTCTATTTGCCTTTAAGCTTCAACAAAAGATTCGTCGACTTTCGCGGCTCTTTCCCACGCGCCATCACTCTCGATATGCGCAGCTCATGGATCGTTAGTATTCAAACGGTCCGCGACTACCCCATCTTCGGCTCCGGACCGGCCACCTACCTCGCCGATTTCGTACGATACAGACCGGCTTTTCTAAATTACACTCCATTTTGGACCCAGCGTTTCTCCGCCGCCGCCGGTGAGCCTTATCAAGTCTTAGCCACTCTCGGCGTCCTCGGATTTCTAGTCTTCCTCTTCTTTATCTATAAGTTGCTGACCACGATTATTAAACTTTTAGCATCTACCAGTGGCAAAAGCGACGGTATCGCCTTCTCGATCATGGCCTTCCTTATCGCTCTCCTCTTTTCCGTGCCGTCCGCTTCGCTGCGAACCGTCTTTTTCATCCTCTTAGCCGTCTACATGCTTAAAAGCTTTCCGGTGGTCCGAAAACAGTACAACGTTTTACCCTTTATTCCTTTGATTCTCATCGTTATCGTCAATATTTCTCTTGGGTTTCTTGTTTACACGATGGCCCTGGCCGAGTTCAGCTTTAAAAAGGCCATTGACGCTGTTGGCGTTAACAACACTCAAGGCGCGATTCAAGGTCTGTCCGACGCCATTAAATACAACCAGTACCGCGATAATTATCACTTAAGCTTGGCCTCACTGGCTTACACTTTCGCCAATAATCTAGCCACTAAGAAAGACCTGACCGATGCCGATCGGCAGACTTTGATTCAGCTCCTCAACACGGCCACGACCGAAGCCAAGATCGCTGTCTCTCTCGATCCCTTCAACGGATCTAACCTCGAAACGCTTTCATCAATCTACCGCAACATTGCCGGCGCGGTGGAGAACGCGGCCACTTGGGCCGTCACCGCCTATCAGCAAGCTATTCAAATCGAGCCGACTAATTCGAATCTCCACTTCCAGCTCGGTAGCCTTTTCTTCGCCGCCGGAAACTACGAGATGGCCGCTAACTATTTCTCCCAAGCGGTACAGCTCAAAAATGACATGGTCAACTACCACTACAATCTCGCTTGGGCCTTAAGGGCCAGAGGCATCATGGGCTCCGCCATCGATGAGATGACTGTCGTCAGCCGGCTCGTCGCGGCGGACTCGGAAGACGGAAAGAAGGCCGCGGCGGACATGGCTGACTTTCAAAAATTGGCCAGTGATATCGCCGCGCAATCAGCTAACCAGCCCGCGCCGGTAGGCCAACCCCCAACCTCCGGAGAGCTGGATGTTCCCCAACCGGAAAGCAATCTGGCTAAACCCACTAAGCCACAGGTCAGCCTTCCCACCGAATCGTCGCCTTCCAGCGTCAATAGAAAATGACAGCCAAGCTTGAGAAAATCAATCTCCTGACGATCTTCGCCACTTTCATTATTTTACCCATTTTCACTCTGCCGCTAACCTTCGACCACATCGAAATTACAAAATCATTTTTAATTGTAATATCAACAACAATTGCCATTTTTCTCGCGACGGTAAATCACTTTTGCGGGAATTATTCTCTCCGTCTGCCTTCAAAGATATTTTTAGGTCTTCTGGCTTTGATGGAATTGTTTCTTTTCGTCTCTCTTTTTAAAAGCCAATCGATCGGAACGTCCTTGAGCAGTTTTAACTTCTGGCTGCTTACTTTCATGCCTCTCCTTTTCATTATCGTGGGATCGCTGCGGGAAAAAATCGTCGCCCGTTTAGAAAAAGTCATCGTGGTGACCGGTATCATCACGGCCATTATAGGGATACCTTTCTATTTGAGTTCGGTAAATATCATTGGCTCGACCATTCAAGCCTCAATCTTTTTCATCATTATCATCATTTTTCTCTGCGGAGGTCGGACCTCAGCGGAGGTCGGACCTCTGAAGAGGTCCGACCTCTTAAGAAACATTGCTTGGTCTATTTGCCTAATCCTCGCCGGCCTAAGCCTACTCATTATCAATAAAATGCCTCAATCGCTAGTTTTAGACTTTAAAACATCCTCCGAAATATTCTTCTCAGCCTTTCGCGACTTTCCTCTTTTCGGCATCGGTCCCGACCTTTACAAAACGGCCTTTCATCTTTATAAACCGATCAGTTTCAACCAGAGCGAATATGCTTTTCTAAGTTTCACTCAAGGTTCGAACTTTTGGTTAACGCTGTCTACGCAGTATGGAACACCACTGGCACTCTTCCTTCTATCACTCCTATCCTTAATATCGCTATCGATTATTATCTCTGCGGAGGTGGGGCCCCAGTAAAGGTGCCGCCCCGTTATAAAAAAAAAAAAA
>CAYHYS010000059.1:2676-5895 GCA_964360905.1 uncultured Candidatus Saccharibacteria bacterium
TATCATAATAATCGCTCTCTATTATGACCTCAGCGGAGGTCGGACCTCTGAAGAGGTCCGACCTCTTAAGAAACATAACATCGCGGCCACACGGTGAGATACCAGTACACCTTTCTTTTCTTCTTCTTTTCGCTGCCAGTTTTTTCTTAAATCTTGGACCAACCCTTCTTTACCTTCTCTTTTTCTTCTCCGCCTTGAGCCTGCCTTTTGAGGAAGAGAGCACCCTGAAGGTGAGACCTTCAGCGCAAAGCCCTGGCGAATCCAGGGAAGGTCTCACCTTCAGGGTAGGATCAGCGGCCGTCTTGATATTTCCTGTCATCGCCTTAATTCTGGCCTATTTTGTTAGTGTCAACTTTATAGCGGACGTCTACTATGGATTAGCGGCGGGAGAAAAAAACTTCACCTTTTACACAAGAGCCATCACACTCAACCCCCGCAATGACGTTTACCGGCGAAACCTGGCCGAGAATTACCTAACCCTGGCGACCGTCCTTAAAAATCAGAAAGAACTCCCGACCGAAAAACGGACGGATATTGAGACGCTCATTAAAAAATCATTAATCGAAGCGAAGGCGGCTGTTGACCTTAACCCTCTAGAATCGGACAACTACCGCGCCGCCGGACTTATATATACCAACCTTATTGGCGCCGTGACGGATGCGGGAAGCGAGGCAAAAAGACTTCTCGAGCAGGCCGTCAGACTTAATCCTTACGATCCTCTCTTAAGGCTTGATCTCGCCAGCCTCTACGCCACTAACGGTCAGGAAGAAACGGCGACGGACATTATCCGAGGCGCTCTTAAGCTAAAGAGCGATTACATCCTCGCCCGCTATCAGCTCTCCCGCCTCCTGACCAAACTTAAGAAATATCGCGAGGCTAGGGAAGAATATAAGGTTCTCCTGAATTTGATTGGCAACAACAATCCGGAATTTTACAAGAAGGTGGAAAAGGAGATGGGGGAAATTAACTAAGAGCTTTCTTTTCAACATAAGAACCGACCCAGTCATCCGGCAATAAATCAAGAGGCAAGTAGGGATCGTTACTGACCACTTCGAGAAAACGCTCACGCAGCAAGGCTTTATTCCCATTGACCTCGAAATCTCGAAGCACTTTCTGATACTTATCATTAATTTCTTCTAAATTCCAAAGCTTCGCGGCAATTTCTTTATCCTCTCCGGTTTTTTCCGTTCGAAAGATCTTCACGAAACGGTCTAGTTTTGTACCATTCAAGTAGCTTTTAAGCTCACTTTCTATGGAAAACGGGCAAAGGTAAAGGCTCTCTTGGAGGCGAGCAAATCCGAAATCCTTAAGTATTTCCCGCAAAAGATTGCGGATTTTACGATAAGGTTCGGCCACGTCGAAGGAAACTAAACGCCAATGCCCGTCCCAAGCTCTCGCCGGCCGTCGATTAAGATTCGGAAAGGAACGGATAAGCTTATTACGACCGGCTGAAGTTAGCCGTAAAAAAGTCTGTCCAACACTTCTCTGCCGCTCGACTAACCCTCCCCCCGTCAACCGGGAAAGCGCCTGTTGAAAATGATTACGCGTTTTTTTGTTGGGAGTAAAGGAAAAAACGGATCGGTAACTGCTTGAAAATAAACCGAGCGGATTTTTCTCGTCCTCCAGGAAATCACCAAAGAAGTTAAGGACAAATAAGATCTTTTCCGAAGTTCGAAGAGTTTTAGGCATTAATTAATATTTATCATTTAATCTGACGAGTGTCAAGAAGTTTTAAGATAGATTATCAATAACACATACTGTCGTTAGATAAATTATAAGTTCGAAATAGAAATAGGGCCTAACCCTATCACCCAGGTCAACGCCACCTTCCAGGTGAACCAGACGTCGCGACCACACCTGGAAGGTGTGGGTGTGGATAGAGAGTTAGACCCTATTTCTCACTAAAAGAACGCCCCCCTTTCGGGGGGACATCCTTTCAGTTTAGATCCTTCTCCCGACCCAAGGTCGGGATCAGGATAACTCTGAGTTTATCGAACGGGTTAATTTGATTTCGACTTCATGTCTTTGAAGCAGTCGTCACAATAAACTGGTTTATCGAGTACCGGTTTAAAAGGAACCTGAGTTTCCTTTCCACAAGTGCTGCAAGTGACTGTCGTCATCTCGCGTGGCTTATTGCGGAAGGTCTCCCTTTTAGAATCACGACACTCTTTACACCTTTTTGGTTCGTTAGAGAACCCTTTTTGGGCGTAGAACTCTTGCTCCGCACCGGTAAAGACGAACTCTTTACTACAGTCCTGGCAAGTTAATACTTTATCTTCGTATGCCATTATATTTTAGGGAAAGTTATTGGAAAAAAAATTTCCTATACCTTTAGGATTAGTTTTTCACCACCTTTTTATTGATGCGATCCTACGCAAACCGAAACAGAAGCACGGAAAAAATAGTCGACTCATTCTGACGTGAATATTGTACCAGAAGATGATCTAAATGTCCAATTTACATCTTGCAGTTAAAACCGGCGACGTTTATACTTCTAATACATTTGGGCCCGTAGCTTAGTTTCCGCCAGAGGCGGATCAGCCCTTTGAGCCAGAGGCTCATCTGCCTCAGGCATGAGGCTGAGGTAGACCTGCCCGCCAGAGCTTGCGCCTAAGGGGATATAGCTCAGTTGGTAGAGCGTCTGCATGGCATGCAGAAGGTCGCCGGTTCGATCCCGGCTATCTCCACCAGACTCAGGCGCTGGCAGGCGGGGCGTTTGCATGGCATGCAAAAGGTCACCGGTTCGACTCCGGTCGGGTCCACCACGTAGAAATCTTGCTGAAGTCAAACGAAGTTTGATCTGAAGCTAGAGTTTTACAGTGCCCCGTGGCGACGAAGGAGCTTTACGGGGCAAGATTCACGTGGCGCAGCCACCACTTCGGGCCGTTAGCTCAGTTTCCGCCAGAGGCGGATCAGCCCTTTGAGCCAGAGGCTCATCTGCCTCAGGCATGAGGCTGAGGTAGACCTGCCCGCCAAAGCCTTGCTAGAAGGGGCCAATAGGTAAACGGTATACCGCGCCCTTCGCATGGGTGAGTTCCGAGTTCAATTCTCGGTTGGTCCACCAGGCTTAGGCAAGGCAGGCGGGGCACTGCATTCGCATTGCAGGGGTCGGTCCGCCAGTTGGCGGATCCCACGGTCCACCACGTAAAGAACTTGTCCGATCTGCCAGCTGGCGGAGAGGCTAGGTCTTTACAGTGTCCCGTGTCTGGCGAAGCCAGA
>CAYHYS010000060.1:0-5883 GCA_964360905.1 uncultured Candidatus Saccharibacteria bacterium
TGGCTGGTTGAGGACAGTTAAGGAAAATTGGAATTGTATTCGACCGGCAATCAAGATTCACCTTACTTGAATAAACATAAACCCATTATAGGGATTGATGTCTGGGAACACGCCTACTATTTAAAGTATCAAAACCGCCGGGCAGAATACCTGGAAAATTGGTGGAATGTTCTCAAGATACTTTAGATTGACTTTTTTCCTCACTCGCTCCGAGGGCCGTTCTTTTTAGGATATTTATAATGATGGGGATGTAGAGGCCGGTCGTGGCTGCCTGCGCCAAAGAAATCTGGCCCTTTATTCCAAGGATGGCGGCCAGAATCTCGTTGATAACTTGGTTCCGGTTAAAGACAAATTCCTCAATACGCAAAACTCCCGCCTCCGTAAGTTCGCGGATTCCGTGATTAACAAAATTCAGTGATATTATTACCAAGACCAAAGATAGGACTTTTATCAAGTTGGCTATTTTTAATCTGACCACGGCCCGTCTGATCAGGGCGGTTAGGATGAAAGCTCCGGATAAACCTAAGAATGTCCCGATTAAGACTATTTTTAAGTCTCCGCTAAGGAGAGCTTTTGACGAAGCGATGGCGATTTCGATGCCTTCGTTAAAAACGATTAACAGAGGGATGAAGAAAATGAGGCGGTTGCTCTGACTTTGTACAGCGGCAAGCATTTTTTCCGAAAGGAAAGATTTTATCTTCTTGGCTTTGCTTTCAATAATTAGCACGGCCAAGAGGAGCAGAGCTCCCGAAGAAACCAGGATGACGCCTTCGAGCAGTTCGATGTTGCCAATTATCGATTCCAGGCTTCGTCCCAGGAGGATTGAAACATAGAAAGTGAAGATCGTCAGAACGAGACCGGAGAGTGTGCCGGCAATGACGTATTTTGATTTTTCTTTTTTGTCAAGGCGGCTGACAATGGTGAAAAGGGCCGTAATCAGAAAGAGAGCTTCTAAACTGTCACGAAAAGCGGCGATGACGGTGGCTAACATATAGCGAGAATACTACCATGATATATAGATAATATTCAATATGTTTATAAATAATGAAAATTTTACAAAGACACGGGCTGGACGGTTTGGTTTTGCTAATGATCTCAATTTATGGTACCGTGGGGGTGTATTTAGAGGTTTTCTGACATCGCCTTGGGTGATACAGAGTCGGCTGACGGACGGTCCTTGGTGGGCGTTGGCCACGGTGAAGTATCATCAATTATAACCGGCCAAGAAGTTGTGGTCGGTTTTTTTAATTATGACAAAAGTCAAAAAGTTGATTACTGGGGTTCTCCTAGGCTTATTTTTCATCGGTCTCTTTTCCTTTTCGACCCTCGTCTTCTTTGTGACCGATTGGTGGTGGTTTGCCGAAGTTGGTTTTACCGCGATTCTTCTTAAGAGTTTAGTCGCCAAGGTGATCTTAGGTTTGGTCTCGGCGGCTCTCGCCGCCATCTTTCTTCTTTCTAACTTTCTTTGGGCGACGCGATCCTTGTCTACGCAGGCAGGGAAAACGCTTTGGCTTTTAAAGATACCGGCGCAACTCACCGGCCAGGCGTTCCTTCTGGAAAGTACTCTCATCCGGAAATTGGGAGTTGTGGCTAGCCTCATCATCGCCTCGATTATCGGACTTACCACGGCCGGCAACTGGCAAGATATTCTTAAGTTTATTGACGCCAGCCCCTTTGGTTACGCCGATCCTATCTTCGGTAAGGATGTAGGCTTCTACGTTTTTTCGCTGCCCGTTATAAACTTCGGTTTGGGTCTTGCCAAAACTTTAATTATTCTAGCTCTGGTCAGTTCCGGACTCCTTTACGGCTTGCGTGGTCTTATTAATTTTCAAGCACTGACTCGCCGACTAGGGATTCCCGAATTAGAATTCGCGGCAGAGGGAGAGACGAATTTAGGGGCCCGAATTCATTTAGGGATTCTCGCGGCTTTCTTCTTCGCCGCGACGGCGGTGAGTAGTTACCTTTCACTTTTTGGGTTGCTGGTTGCTCAGAGTGGTCCGGTTTTTGGCGCCGCCTTCACCGACGCTAATATCCTGGTGCTGTTTTTAAAAGTTTCCGTTGCCGTTTATTCTCTTTCGGCACTCCTTTCCGTCTTTTGGGCGGTCAGTGGCAAGATAGCACCCCTTTTGGGGGCCATTTCTCTATCCGTTGTAGTGGGTTTCATGGCTGTCATCATTCCTCCCCTCTTCCAGAAGCTGATCGTTGCCCCCAATGAACTGGTTAAGGAGACACCTTTTATCAAGAACAATATTGAGGCCACCCGTCGGGCCTTCGCTCTCGATCAGATTGAGGAGAGGGAAATTGTGGCTGGTAAATCTTTGACGGCGGGCGACATCACCGCCAACAATTTAACCGTCAAAAATGTGAGACTTTGGGACCGAGCGCCACTTCTTTCCACTTTTTCTCAAATTCAGGAAATTAGAACTTACTACGAGTTTGCTTCGGTCGACAATGACCGCTACTTACTCAACGGCGAACCGCGTCAGATCATGCTTTCACTGCGCGAGCTGTCCTCGGCGAGCTTGCCGAACCGGAGTTTCATCAACGAACGCCTAACTTTCACCCACGGTTACGGTTTGGCCGCCGGGCCGGTGAACGAGGTCACCGCCGAGGGTCTGCCGGTTCTTTTCGTTAAGGATTTACCGCCGAAAACCGAATTTAAAGAGCTGACGGTCACCCAACCGGAGATTTACTTTGGTGAACTTTCTAACGATTATGTCTTCGTCAAAACTAAGGCCAAAGAGTTCGATTATCCCAAAGGTGAGGAAAATGTTTACTCAACCTACGGCGGCAAGGCCGGGGTGGAAATTAACTCCCTTCTGAAGCGTCTTTTCTACACTCTACGCTTTGGTTCGCTTAAGCTTTTCTTGTCTAATGATATTACTTCGGAGAGCCGTGTTCTTTATTACCGCAATGTGGTTGAAAGGGTCAAGAAGATTGTTCCTTTTCTTACACTCGACCGAGATCCTTACGCTGTCGTCGCTGACGGCAAGATTTACTGGATTCTTGACGCCTACACCACAAGTGATCGCTATCCTTACTCCCAGCCATTGTCTCTCAATGGGGGCGCGGTCAATTATATTCGGAATTCGGTCAAAATCGTCGTCGACGCCTACAACGGAGACGTCGCTTTCTATTTGAATGATCCTCAAGACCCGATTATTAAAACTTACCAGCGGATCTTCCCGGGAATCTTCCGGCCGCTTTCGGAAATGCCCCAAAGTTTGCTACCTCATCTGCGCTACCCGGAAGACATTTTCACCCTCCAGACATCCGTTTACACCGTTTACCACATGGATGATCCCCAAGTCTTTTACAATAAAGAGGATCAATGGGAGATTCCTTCCGTTCCTTCGGAAGGAGAAAAACCTGGCTCAGAAGCGACCCCGCTGATGACGCCTCGTCACATGATCATGAAACTGCCGGGAGAAAAAACGGAGGAGTATATTTTGATGCTGCCCTTTACGCCGCGGGCCAAAGATAATCTTTCCGCCTGGATGGTGGCGCGCAACGACGGAACTAATTACGGTAAGTTGTTCGTTTACCGTTTTCCTAAAGATAAGCTTGTTTTCGGTCCGAAGCAGATCATCGGCCGTATCAACCAGGAAGCGCAGATTAGCCAGCAAATTTCTCTTTGGGACCAACGCGGTTCCCAAGTCATTCAAGGTCCACTTTTGGTTATTCCCATTGAAGAGTCGCTTCTTTACGTCCGTCCGTTGTACCTTAAGGCTGATACCGGTAAGATTCCGGAATTGAAGCGGGTCATTGTGGCCTACGAAAACAAAATTGCCATGGAAGAGACATTGGAAGCTGGGCTCAAGCGGATTTTTGGTGCCGATTCTGGGGCCGCCTCGAAGCCAGCCACCGGTTCGATGGTTAATGATCCGGTTCGCGGACCTTCCAGCCAGGAATTACTCAAACAGGCCCAGGCAGCTTATGAGAAGGCGCTGCGATTGCAGAAAGATGGTGATTGGGCGGGGTACGGAGAAGAAATACGCGCCTTAGGAGAAATTCTTCGCCAAATAAAATAGGCACGACTATCTTTTGTGTTATTCTTTTTCCATGCTATCAGTAGGGATCATCGGACTCCCGAATGTTGGGAAGTCCACATTATTTAATGCATTACTGAAAAAGCAGCAGGCCTTAGCGGCTAATTATCCATTTGCCACGATTGAGCCTAATGTTGGTGTTATCCCCGTTCCTGACGGGCGTTTAGAAAAACTTGCGGACTTGGTAGCTGCTGAAGAAGGTGATCGTGGAATGGATCCTTCGACTTCGCTCAGGACGAACAGGCCGCCTATTGTACCGGCGGTTGTTCGGTTTGTTGATATCGCCGGTTTAGTCAAGGGCGCATCGCAGGGTGAGGGGTTGGGAAATCAATTTTTAAGCCACATTCGGGAAACGGATGCCATCGTTGAAGTTGTCCGTAACTTTTCCGATGAGAACATCATTCGCGCCGGCGCGAGTGAGCCATCTTCGGACATCGAAATTGTTAATACGGAACTGATTCTATCTGACATGCAAACTGCCAACAAAAGAATTGAAGGGTTGGAGAAACAAAACAAAAGTCCCGATTTCGAAAAAATTATCAAGCCAAAAATAGAAGTTCTGCGAAAAGTTTTAGTCGGATTCGATCGGGGTGTTCTCGCTTCCTTCCAAGGATTTACGGATGAAGAGAAGGAGCTTCTAAAGGATGCCAATCTTCTAACCCTCAAACCTTTCATTTACGCTTTTAACTCCGACGAGGCGGAGGTGGCTGAACTCTCATCACAAGGCGTCATCCCAGGCCGAGACCTGGGATCCAGGAGTCTGGATTCCGGATCTCTGTCCGGAATGACAGAAGGGGATGAGGACGCCATCATTTTTATCAGTGCCAAACTCGAGGCGGAACTCTCTTCTCTTTCACCGGAAGAACAGAAAGAATATCTCAAAGAGCTGGGGATAACCGAGAGCGGTCTCGATAAAGTTGTCCGCAGCGCCTTTAACGAGCTTAATTTAATTACTTATTTTACCGCCGGTGTGAAGGAAGTTAGAGCTTGGACAATTAATAAAGGGGATAAAGCACCCCGTGCCGCCGGGAAAATTCACACCGATTTTGAAAGGGGATTTATCGCCGCCGAAGTAATCTCTACGCAGGAGCTCTTATCAGTTGGCTCTTACAAAAAAGCTAAGGAGTTAGGAAAAATTAGATTGGAAGGGAAGCAATACGTGGTCGCCGACGGAGATGTCATCGAATTTCGATTTTCTGTTTAGTTACTTTTCCATTTCCACTTTAAACCAATCGACGGCGGGGATGGGGGCGGGATTGATGCCGTTAAGCATGGCGAGGTAAAAACCGACGAAGGCGCCAAATTGAACGACCTCTAAGGCCTGTTCTAATTTATTTTCTCCTCGAACTTTGTAAGTGTAAGTTTTAATGCCGCTTTTTTCGGCCAGTTCTTTTGTCAATTTAAATCTTTTTTGGATTCTGGGCTGGTAAAGTTCACTTTCGTAAAAAACAAAGGCGAGAGTGTCAGGATTGCTTTCGGGAAATTTTAAGCCCTCGGTGAGGTGATGGTTAAGCTCCGGTATCGGAAAGGAAGCCGCGAAAGTCTTTGCATTTTCATTTATTTGATTTTTTGCCGCGTGAACCGCCCCGAACAAATGTCCGGAAGCGATGAGAATCGGAATTTTTCCAACTAATCCGGTCGCTGTTTTTACGGCGAAATTATCCGTTTTTTCTACTTTAAATTCCTCCGTCAGACCTTTAACAAAGGTGCAGGAACTCTTAACCTCTTCAAAGTTTAGGTTGATAAGTTTTAGAGCGGCAAGCACTTGGGCCATTGAACCGATTGAATAGCCCAAACTCATTCTCGGTTGATTACTGGGGTTGTAGATGGGATT
>CAYHYS010000061.1:0-5798 GCA_964360905.1 uncultured Candidatus Saccharibacteria bacterium
TCGGTCACGAAAGGCATAAAGGGGTGGAGGAGTTTGAGACTATTGATAAGGGTGTGCCGCAAAATACTGAGAACCAAAACCTTGTCCTCATCATTTTCCTGAGACGGGTTTGAACGAATCGAGCCGGGAAGGCCGCTGTTGTCACTGCCGACTCTCCCGCCTGAGCGGGACCCCGCTGTGGCGGTGGCCGGATCCGGGTGTTGTAACCGCGGCTTGGAAAGCTCAATGTATTTATCGGCGAACTCGTGCCAAATAAATTGGTAAAGGTTTTCCGAAGCTCTCCCGAAACGGCAGCTCTCAATATCCTTCGTCGTCGATTTAATGAGGTCATTCAATTTTCGGATAATATCCATATCTTCTTTTTCTAAGCCTGCCACCCTCCCTTCGAAGAAGGGTACTTCCCCACCGAACTTCTCAAATTCGCTAAGAACAAAACGCGCCACGTTCCAAATCTTGTTGGTGAAATTTCTCTGCCCGCGGATCTTCTCCTCACTGATGGCAATATCACTGGCGGGTGCCACACCAATAACCAGCGCCATCCTTAAAGCGTCAGCGCCGTATTGATCAACCATCACGATCGGATCTAAAACATTACCTTTACTTTTGCTCATTTTCCGACCTTCTCTATCGACCACCCGAGAATGAATATGGACAGTTTTAAAAGGAACTTTTCCGGTTAAATATAATCCAAGCATCATCATTCTCCCCACCCAAAAAAAGAGGATATCCCAAAGGGTATCGAGCACCGAAGTCGGATAAAAATATTCAAAGTCTCCCGGTTTGGATTTTAGAGTATTCACCGGCCACTGGCCCGATAAAAACCAAGTGTCGAAGGTATCTGTTTCCTGGAAAATCTTGCTACCATTACATTTTTTGCACCGGCCTGGCACGATCTGGTAAGTCACATCTTTCTCGGCGACCAGGCTTTGCAAACCGGATTCCACTTCAGACAAAGAATATTTTCCGGAGAGTTCGTTGTACGACCCGTTAACTTTCTCACCGCTCTTGTTAACGAAGCTGATCTGTATTTCCGGATTACAGGAAAGGCAATACCAAACCGGAATTCTCGGACCCCAAACAATCTGCCGGCTAATGTTCCAATCCTTAATATTTTCCATCCAGTCAAAGTACATCTTTTCAAAGCGTTTTTTAGGAATGATTTTTGTTTCGCCATCTTTAACGGCTTTAATTGCGGCTGTTGCCAATGGTTTAGTTTTGATGAACCACTGAGCCATTACCATTGGTTCGATGGTAGTGCCACAACGATAGCAGGTAGCGATGCTGTGAGTGTAATCATGGTCTATATGATCAATGAGATCCATTTCTTTCATTGCCTCATATACGGCTGTTCGTGCCACGGCTACTTTCATTCCCGCAAACTTTCCGGCCAACTCATTAAGGCGTCCATTTAAATCAATAACCTTTTTAATAGGAAGGCTGTGCCTTTGGCCAATTTCAAAATCCATAAAATCATGACCAGGGGTGACTTTTTCAATTCCTGTACCAAATTTTGGGTCAATAGCTTCGTCGTCAATGGCAATAACTTTAAACGGTCCGTTGACTCCTCTAATTTCTATCTCCTGTCCTAAATATTTTTTGTATCTTTTGTCCCCAGGATAAAAACACACCGCCGTGTCTCCAAACTTCGTTTCCGGCCTTGTTGTTGCCAAGACGAAAGGACCATATTTTATGTAGTAGAGCGGATCTTTACGTTCAACGTAATTAATTTCGAGGTCGGAAAAGCCGGTTCCGCATTTGGTGCAAAAGTTGACGATCCTTTCTCCTCTATAAATTAGTCCATCATCGTGAAGTTTTTTAAATGTTTCTAAAACCAGCCCAACTATCCCCGGCTCTAAACTGTAGTGGTAACGTGACCAATCCATTGAGAAACCAAGACGTTTCATTTGATCCTTATTAACGTCCCTGTTTTTCTCGGCAAAATCCCAAATCATTCTGTAAAGGGTATTACGGTCGAAATCAAAACGGGACTTACCGATCTTTGCCAGATGTTTCTCGAAAACAAACTGCGTCTCTATTCCAGCATGGTCCCCACCCGGCAACCAAAGGGTCGGCTCCCCTTTCATACGGTGGTAGCGGACCATAATGTCCTCAACGGCAAAAAGAGCGTGCCCCATGTGCATCGGGTCATTGGCGTTCGGTAGAGGTAAAATGATTGAAAAAGGCTTCTTCCCCTTTTCAATACGCGGAGCAAAGTAACTCCCTTCTTCCCACATTTTGTATATTTTATTTTCAACTTCCGCCGGCTTAAAAACTTTATCTAACATAATTCCCGCATTTTCCCCGATATTTTACCGCACGGGTTTTAGCTGCTACAAAAACAAAAACCCAGGCTTCCTGCAAGGGTCATTCGACGAATTATGACGGTACCACCTTACTTCTCCCGAACTGACTCCGGGACTCATTACAGCGATAACGGGCCTATCCGAGGAGTTCTACTTCCCCGCTACGGGACTTCTTCTCCTAGCTCCCCCGTGACATTATTCGGGTTCAAAGCATTTCTTTTTTCATTATAACTCATAAGACAAATTGTTTTTTGTCTGCTTTTTAAGTCGGTAAACCCCCGAACCTTCATCAAAATAGAAAGTACTGTCCCAACGCTGATCGGGGGCACCCATATAATTTATATAGTGCCACTCTTCGATTTCTTGCTCTTCATCCGCGATTCTACCGCTAATCAAAACGCTATCTCCGTCAAACCCATCATCAGGATATTCCTCAGATCCAAACTCATCAATATTGCGGCGAAGCTTAAAATCACGACCGCTGTACTCCAGTATCTTGACAATGCTACGACCACTAATATTTCTACCAGTCACAGCTATGACATTTATCCCGGAAGGTCTAAATCCTAAATCGCGAACCTCAACATACGGTTCATAAAATGCTAAAAAATCCCCACCTCTAGAAAAGTATTTAGACACAGGATATCTAATTAGACGCAACCCTGATAACACGTTAATAGAAAACTGAAAATCTCCCTTTCCGCTTAGCTTCTCGCGAGTCACATAAAACTCTCCTTGCCTAGAATACAAGTCGTGAGCCACAGCAAGAGAGCTTAACAGGACGAAACCAAGCAAAAGCCAAAGTTTAAATCCACTTAAGGTAGCGCCTTCACGATAAATCCTGTAAACCTTATCAAAATATTGAGGATCTCCTCCGCCATTATAATTCTTAACCGCCTGCTCCCAGGATAACCAAGATCTTCCGCTGCCCTCCTTTATTCCTTGGGCTTTGTGGAAAAGCCAGCGAATTCCCCATTTAATACTACTCTCAGAACTTTTAACCTCAGCTTCTTTATATTCCAAGACCTTAATTTGACCTTCCACACACTCATTCTCTCGGGCTACATTCCCAGTTTTAGGATCTATCCAACCGTCGTTTCTTAAAGTGTGTATGGCCGGATCATTTAGATTGCCAACCTGCATCACGTCCGGATAAGCGGGGTGGGATTCTCCGTACCCATAACCCATTTCACTCTCCACATAAATCATCGCCTTAACTAAATTGGGATCTAAGGGTTTGGGCGACGGATATTCTTGAGAGAGGAAGTGGTCATTCCAAAAACTGACTTGGTTACCAATGTAGCTGTCAAATCTGTTGTAGTTCTCACCATTTGGACCGGCGCGGTACGGCTTAATACCGGTCGCCGGAAGGGGAGGTTGGTAAGGAGTGAGGTCAAGTTTAACCGAATTTAAGGTCGGTGTTTTATCCGCAAAAAATTCAATGTAGTGAAGACCCGTTTTCAAGTTCAGCTCTTCCGTAAAGATATGTTCCTTACCCTTTAGGGTAAATCCGCAGAAAAATGAATCTTTGTGCCTACTTAAAGGGTTCTTACGTACCATTCCGTCAACAACCACTTTTAGATCGTCATCATCCGTGTTATTCGGAGAAATATTAGCCGAAGCGTTAATAGAAAAAGATTTAAGAGGTAGGTTGACCAAAGCGAAGGTATACCAAGAGTAGTAATTCTCATCCTCCGCTTTAGTTTCAGGATAAAATTCTACTCTTTCCTGATTTGGTAACTTCTCCACCGTCAGACTTTCAAGGTAAGCGGAGGGCTTAGGAATAAAACTGACGGTATGGTCACCATCTCTAAGTTCCATTAAGAAAATAACTGTTTTGATCTTGCCAAGAGTCTTTGTCCCGGAAAAAGCAGCCGGACTGTTAAAGAGACCTCTCTTTCCGTTGGGTTTCTCGAATTTAAGACCATCAATTTCCACTCTTAAATCTTCGTCATCCAAACGCAGATCAACTATTTCCTTAAGAATTCCTTTAATTCGTTCCCACCAATCATTTCTCCAGTCGGGTTTGACGGAAGCTTTTATAGTTATTGAATAGAAACCACTTTCAAGTAAGTTAAATGAGTAAGAAAGGATGGCATTAATTTCCTTTTGGAAAACTTCCTTCATAGGTAGGTAAAGATCCTCAACAATCCTTAAGAGCAACCACTTCTACTACTTTGACCTTTCCCTGGTGCTTCAAGTTATCAGTGATTAGGACCGCTTTCTCCGTTTTAGCAATAGCAACAGGAGCCGCATCGTAATAAGTAACCGAAAATTTTTTAGCCAACCTTAAACTAAGCCTTGAAAGTCTTTCCGTTTCGGGAAAAAATTGGATCGGCAGGCTATAAAGGGTCGCTAAAGAGGCCATTGTTTGAGGAAGGTTCAACCCCTTTTTGATGAGGGCGTTCCCGACCTCGTATTTAGAAAGTTCGGAAGCGAGAAGTTCAACTTTTCCCCTTTCCACATCGGTCAGAAGTTTATCTGCCTGCACCACATTATCTTCTTTGTCTTTATTTAACCATTTAACGATCACGGAGGAATCAACTACTACTTTAACCATACCTCTAACGGGTCTGCCTGTCCTCTTCAATTATTTTTGAAAGATTACCAACCTTCCCTTTAAACGACCTCGAGAGCTCGATTTGATACCAAATTTTTTCCCAATCCGGCACCTTCCCATTTTCAAAAGGGCGAATAAGAACCTCCTCCTTACCACGGTTACTAACAGTTACGGGGGAGTTGGTCGAGAGCCAAGGGAGGAGCTCCCGAATTTTATCGGGGAGCGTTAGCTGCCCTCTTTCCCTGATAATAGCCCGCTCTTGAACTTTGCTTTTCTCCATGAATTCAGAATATCAGAATATCAGAAAATTGCAAGTTTACTGAAGGTGTGAAACATCGTCGATACAAATTCGGGAAAAACCTTCACCATCGTCGTCAAAGATCGTAAAAGACAGGTGCTTCGGATCATACTTAAAGCTCTCCTCTAAAGGAGCATTCAACAGATACGGTATGAGGGTTCTAATCGTTCCTCCATGAGTGACGACAGCTACGGTTTTATCCTCATTCTCGGAGAGAATTTTCCCTAGCGCTCTCGTCAGGCGTTTTTCCACTTCCCGCCAAGACTCGCCCTGGTCAGGTTTAAATTTATATCTGTCAGATATTGTCATTTTAGAAAGAAGTGCGGCAACTTCTGCCCACAATTTTCCCTCAAAAATCCCCCAATCCCTTTCCCGAAAATCGTCAAGATAAATGAGAGGAACTTTACAAGAACGGTTTATAATCTCGGCTGGCGGAATCCTTCGACGGAGAGCTCAGCGACGCCTTCTCGACCTTTATTGTTAAGAAGTGTGTATTCCGGATAATCAACATCATCCTTTTTGTAAATTAAGTGGAGAGTATTGTTGTTATAAGAGAAGATATTTAAATCCGCGCCGCCACGACCGGGTGAGACATAAACAAGAATTTCCGGGTGACTGTCTCCGTTTACGTCTTGAA
>CAYHYS010000062.1:0-5798 GCA_964360905.1 uncultured Candidatus Saccharibacteria bacterium
AGGCGAGCGGTGGTCAGCCAACGGCAAGGCCTTCCCCGACGCCGCGGCCTCTGTCTGCGATCGTCCGGATTTCGATCCCGACGATTCTCGGTCCGGACGGAGTCAACCCCCTTTCGGCTCTCGTTGAACCGGTCACTCTACTACAAGATAGGAGCGGGGGCTGGTACTACGGGACGCCAAAGGAGAGTGTGGGTTGGCACTCGGGTAGCGGTCTTCCCGGTGGCGGGCGAGCCATTGAGTTCAACGGTCACATCCGTTGGCAAGGTAATAACGGCGTCTTTAGGTACCTGTCGACAGTTTCCCTCGGCGACGGCATCGCCATTGAGACTAAAGATGGGAAAAAGCACCTTTACGCCGTGCGCCAGGTTTTAGTCTTCCCCTATAACACGACGCAGGGAAGAGACTACTTGGCGCAGATCGAAGCCCGCGGGGAGGAGATTGTGGTGGCGATTACTTGTATCAATTGGTCGGCTGAAAAGCAGATCTACCTGGACAGGCTAATCGTCGTCGCCGTCAAATCAAATTAGTACCACCAAACAAATGCGTCAGCTTTGTTTGGTGGTTTTCCTCAGAAACTCAATTTGTTTGGGTGATTGAGGAAAAGGTATTAACCTCACATCGTGTAAGCGCACTACCTGTGTCATCCTGAACTTTCCTCCAAAGGCGGATCCGCCTCGGGTGGAGATTCAGGATCCATTCTGATTGGATTCCGTCCCGGATCCCCGTCCGGGACTAAAGGCTTTAACGGAGGCCGGAATGACGACGGTGCGGTTTCATAGTGTGAGCTGTATACTTGACCTAGAGTGTGAAATAGTGTATAATATAGGATAACGAAATTAATAATTAATAATTAATAATTTATAATTGATAATTGAAATGGCATGATGACCTTTACACAAAGCCGAAAATTGATGAAAAGAGCCCTTTATTTAGGACTTTCACTAACCCTCACCACGGTGGGGTTCCTTAGCCTTTCTAATAATGTGGATAAGGCCCTCGCCGACGCCCCCGCCCTTCAAGTCAACTACCTTTCCAGCAATGAATCAAAACCTTCTACCGGTTGGTCGGATAGTACAACGGCCGATCCGGGCAATTTTGTCGATTACTATATTGAGATTTCCAATAGTGTCTTTACCTCAACAGCCGATAATTTAAAAGTCAGTGTGCAACTGCCCGAAGGCGCCGGCGGCACCAACACCAGCACGGCTTTCATCACCACCACTTCCTGTTCAGGCGGAGCTTGTTCACCCAGTGACACGACAGCCGTGCAACTGACTAATTCCTCTTCGGCTCTCGTTTATCAAGCCGGCACGACGAAGGTCACCGCCGATCTCGATCAAGACGGGACGAAGGAATACAACGGTACGGTTTGGGCGGACGGCATTATCGGCTCGGGCATCACTTTAGGTAATTTTAAAGGCGGCGCCACGGCCATCCAAGTTTACTTTCGAGCTCACGCTTCGGCCGCGATTTCACCGGTTCTGACGGCTGATGTTCTCGGCGCTAACCTTTCTGTGACCGGCAGTACTTTCACCGATTCAACCCCGGCTAACGTCGGCAACACGGTTAAAGTTTATTTAAGTCTGCACAACACGGCCGTGCCTTCGGAGGCTAAAAACGTGCGCGTTAAGGCCACTATCCCCGATACTTTCGCGGCCACTTCCGTGGTCACGATCACCGTCACGGCCGATAACGCCACGACTGTTTCCGATACGACGACTTTTACTTTTCCCTCGAGTCTAAAACTGGCTTATTCTGCCGGTAGTGTTCGGCTGACGTGGGATCCAAACGGTGACGGCACGAAAGATTACAACGAAAGTCCGATCGCTGGCGGTGATGATATTGTCAGTGCTAACGGTCTGTTGCTACCTAGTTCTCTGTTCGGTTGTAACCAATATATTCTGCAGCTGACATTTCTAGGGACGATTATTGCCTCGGCCACGCCGACTCCGACGCCAACCCCAACTCCCACGCCGACGCCGACGAGTACGCCCGGTCCGACCGCCACACCGACCCCGACCCCCACGCCAACGGCGACGCCGGTTCCCGGTTGTACCCTCACGATTGATAAAAAGATCCGCTTAAGTGATGGTCGGGAAGTGGACAATGTTGACGCTGGCACTCGCGTTTACCAAGCGGGCGAAAACGTGACTTACAAGTTGTTCGTGACTAACACTTCTTCTCAAAGCGCGCCGGGTGTCTCTATTCAAGATTTTCTGGCCCCTTACATGACTTTTGTCAGCGGGGACCTCGCCTACGATCCGGGCGCCAACCGATTGGATTCTAATTTAGGAACCTTTGCCGGCAATGAGAGCCGAACTTTAACTTACATCGCCAAGGTCAAAGATTCGATTCCGGCGGGAAATACGACCCAAGAAAATACAGCTCGGGTTTTTAAAGGTGGGGTCCAGTGCGCCTCTAACACGGCTTCAATTGTTATTGGTAAACCGGGAGTTATTTTAGCCTCGGCCACGCAATTGCCGGTCACGGGTGGAGCGGTTGAAGGCACAATTTTAATCGGTTTCGGATTAGCACTACTGGGCTACACTTTGCGAAGCGGCGGGAAAGCTAAACGCCAGTGGCAGAAGTACCTCTAACCTAGAGTTAGAGGGTCTGACCCTTTTAGGGTCAGACCCTATTTGGTTCTTGAAAAAGTCGGGGAAGTGTGGTATACTATAAGGTAGGGGACTTGGTCCGCCATCTTTCGGATTTGGTCTGGGTTCCAAGAGTTGGGCAGCCCGCCCGCCGCGATTTTGCATCATAGTTGTTTTTGGGTTCCGGAAGTTGGCTCGCCCGCTAATGCCTGTCTTGGAGATTAGTTTTGGACTTGGAGAGTTGGGCAGGCTCTCTGAGTCCTAAATTGATCTTCAGGTTTTAGCTGTGGCGAGCGGGGCAGGCCTCCGGATCCCTAAACTGGCTGTGATGGGCGGCGAATCGGGCGGGGCTCTTGGATCCCATACTGGTTCCGAAAGTTAGGCATAGCAGGCAGGCAGGCAGGCAGGCAGGCATTAGATCTCCCTTACAGGGATCAAATTGGTTCTTGAGTATAATCACTAAAACGTTGACGATCGTCACGATTTTTGTGATTATCGTTGTTAATTTGCACCCGGTGATGAGGAGGTAGCATGGTCGCGTCAAACGCGATCCGGCAGCGAAGCCACGTTAATTTGCCTGAGTCATGGGGAGATAGGATGGGGCAGTGCTTATCTCCCCTTGAGTCAGATTATTGTGGAAGCAAATTTTACGTGGCTGAGCCACGAGAGCCTCATTGAGACGTAAAGAAATGCTTCACATTTCCACGTCCCACTGTAAAATCCTAAGCTCAACTAAGTCTCGCTAAGGCTTTTACGTGGTTCTTGCCGCCCGATGAAACCCTAAATTCTAAGCACTAAACTCTAAACAATACCAAATTTTAAACCTCAAATGTTTTAAACATTAAACTATTTGATATTTGGATTTGTTTAGGATTTAGGAATTAGTGCTTAGGGTTTGTTAAATAAGTTATTGACAATCAATCAAAGTTTGTAGTAACGTAAAAGTGGTTCTTCCCCAATCTGTTTTTCCGTCTAATTTTAAAAGTGAAGTACATCCAGGTAGTTTAAAATGCAAAAATCAAAATGCAAAATGACAATTCAAAATGTAAAGGTTTAATGTTTTATACTTTGATCTTTAAACTTTAAATTTCTTTATTATGGAACAAAACGTTAAGGATTTTATTGCTCCCGCGAGCGGAACAGCCCCAACCCCGAGCAGCCCACCGCCCGTTTCGGCCGGTAATAATGGCTATGGCGAAACCTATCAAAATGACTTTAGCTCATCGGCGCTGATTCCCGTGGCCGGGTATCCCGAGGTGCAAATGGATTATGGTATTTTGCGTCAAGACCGGTCAAAAGCGGATAGCAACGGCCTACCAATCGACGTTTATATTTCCGCTTCCCAAATCCGCCGCTTCGACATTCGTGTTGGCGATCTCGTCTCCGGACTGGCTCGGGCCCCGAAAGAAGGCGAGCGCTACCTTTCCCTTATCAAAATTGAAAAAATACAAAACGTCGACCCGGAAAAAGCCCGCGAGCGGCCCCGTTTCGAAGATTTAACGCCGGTTTACCCTTACGAACAGTTGAGGATTGAAATTAGCAAGGAGTCCTTGGCCGGGCGCCTGATTGATCTTTTTTCGCCAATCGGTAAAGGGCAGAGGGGCATGATTGTCTCGCCGCCGAAAGCGGGTAAGACGTTTGTCCTTAAAGACATTGCCCGCGGTATTACCGAGAATAATCCGGAAGTGAAATTGCTCGTGGCTCTCATCGCCGAGCGCCCCGAAGAGGTGACAGACATCCGCCGCAATGTTAAAGGTGAAGTTTACTCGAGTAACTTCGACGAGACGGCCGAAGCCCAAACGAGAGTCGCCGAGATTTGTCTTGATAAGGCGAAAAGGATGGCCGAGGTCGGGGATGACGTCGTCATTCTTCTCGATTCGATTACGCGACTAGCCCGCGCCTACAACTTAATCGTGCCTCCTTCAGGGCGCACCTTAAGCGGTGGTTTCGATCCGGTGGCTCTCTACCCACCGAAACACTTTTTCGGCGCCGCCCGTTCCTTCGAGAAACCCGGTGGCAGTTTAACTATTTTAGCCACGGCTTTAGTCGATACCGGCTCACGCATGGATGATTTAATTTACGAGGAATTTAAGGGAACCGGTAATCTAGAATTGCACCTCGATCGTTCTCTCGCCGAAAGGCGGATTTTCCCGGCCATTGATATTAGAAGATCCGGCACCCGTAACGAAGAACTTCTCTACGATAAAAAGCTGATTGATAAGATTTACACGCTGCGCCGGATGGTTGACGTTTTACAAGATAAGGAAGCGACCGAGCTGATTATCGAGCGCTTAAAGAAAACTGAATCCAACCAAGCCTTCCTCGAAAGTCTCAATAAAGGATAAGAGAAATTTAAATGTTTAAAACATTTAGATTTTGTCCTCCAGAGGCGGATCCGCCTCGGGCGGAAGTTTGTTTTCGGTACACACTTGTGGTATATTTTCCTGACCTATGAAACCTCCTGCCTGGCTTCCAAAGCTTCAGTTTTGGCGCTCCCGTGGCCGCCAATTGCGCCTGAATTTAGGCGACAGTATGAAGGACAAACTTCGCGCTACATTTCCCCTTCTCGCTGACGTGGCATCTTTTGCCATTTTTCTGATTGCTTATTTTTTCCGCAAGGCTATTTTTGCTATTAAATTTATCTTTTTAAGGGCGCCGATGCTGTTTATAAACTTGGCCACTTGGGCCAAGTTTCATTTTGTGCGAAAGTTGGTCTGGGGTCGGGGCCGCCGTTTTTCTCCGATTTCTAATTTCGGACTCTTAGCTTTGGCTTCAACCGTTTTCGTCACTGGTGGACTTTTGTCAGGAACAACTCTGGTGAGAAGCTCCTCAAGTTTTATTTCTTCCGATTTCGTCTCCGCCGCCGACGTTTTAGCCAGTTACCAAAATCCGCAAACAGATATCCCCTTAGATCGACCGCGCGCTGAACCGATCGACTATGTTGTTGAAGGGGGAGATACCCTCTCTTCCATCGGTGAGAAATTTAAAATCGCCGTTGATTCGATCCGTTACGCCAATAACCTTTCCGACGAGAATTTCCTTTCCGTGGGTGAAAAGCTTATCATACCGCCGGTTTCGGGAATAATTTACACCGTCAAAGCCGGAGACACGATCGAAGGGATTGCCAAGAAGTATAAGGTCGGGGGTCAAGCCATCGCCGAGTTTAACTACATTCTCGATAACGAAGATTTGAGTATTGGGCAA
>CAYHYS010000063.1:0-5788 GCA_964360905.1 uncultured Candidatus Saccharibacteria bacterium
ACCGCTTTTCTGTAAACCCTCATCCTCTCAATGATACCAAAACCGGCCTCCCCTGCCCGTGTGATATTCTTAAATTATGGGTGCCGTAAACTTAATCATTTCCGTTATTCTCATCTTTTTTCTTCTTAAAGCTCCTTCGCTCATTTCCCAAGTTAGTAATGAATTGGCTAACATTAATTTTGATTACAACACTAAATACGAACAGGAAAGGGAGAAAAACGAAGAACTCACTAAAAGGATCGGGGAACTTAGTCAGAGGCTCTCGCAAAATCAGACACAACCCACCCAATCGGCAAAAACGGTGGCCCCTACCTTTAACTACACCGGCGATGATATTTTCCGCGTCATCAATGAATACCGACGCGGCGTGAACGTCGGCGAATTGTCCTTAGATCCAAACATCTGCTACCTCTCCAGCCTGCGTCTCTCTCAACTTCTCGATTTAGGTAAGCTTGACGCCCACCAAGGTTTTATCGATTTCGATCCGGCCAATCGGTTTAAGTATGAACGGGTTGGAGAAGATCTGGCCTTCGGCTACGGCAGCGCCCGCGAAACGGTTGACGCTTGGGAGAAATCTCCCGGGCATAATCTCGTCCTTAAAGATCCGGTCAATACCTTAGGCTGCGTCGCGTCTAATCGCGGCTACGCCGTCTTCATCGCCGGCCGGGAACATTGATCTTGACAATTGATAATTGATAATTGAGAATTGATAAGTGTCAGCCCGAAGCTGATCCGCCTCTGGCGGAAGAATTGATAAAGTCTGGAGAAACTGGGAAGTTAGGTGTAAATCCTACACTGTGCCGCAACTGTGAATCCCTCGAAGTCTGGCGAAGCCAGACGAAGTGGGAAAAGTCAGAAAACCATCCAGATTAAACGGAGCTCCGAGCAGAGAATATGAACAGAAAAACACTTTCGATATTCCTAATATTCATTCTCATTTACTTCTCTGTAACGATCCTTTTACAGCCAAAAATTAAAAGCGTTCTGCGCGTTTCTAGTTCAACACCAACTCCAGCTCTTAAAGAAGTGAGCAAAAACCGGGAAAACATCAACTACAAATGCGAGAAAAATCAAACGGCTCTTGATCTTCTTAAGAAGAATTCCGAAAGTGTTGAGACGAAAGATTACTCATTCGGAAGGCTGGTGACAGCCATCGATGACATTAAAGGCGGGACTAGTGGTAAATATTGGACCTATTTTATTGATGATAGATCGGCCACCACCAGCGCCGATAATTACAAATGCGTCGACAGTGAAAGGATAGAATGGCGCTTCGGAAAGGAAACCCAGTAATTGTGAAACAACTATTCTTCCTCACATCAATCATCCTTCTGGGAATATTTTCAAGACTTTTACCGCATCCGGCCAATTTCACGCCGATCGGCGCTATCGCTCTTTTCAGCGGCTTCTACTTTAAAAATAAAAATTACGCCCTTCTGCCGTTTGTCATCATGGCCCTTAGCGATCTTGTCATCAGTGGCTATTACGGGGTCGTGATGTTTTACGTTTACGGCAGTTTCCTGCTCGCTTTTTTCATCGGCCGATTCTTCCTTAGATCAAACTCGTCGTACAATCGGATCCTCATCTCAAGCCTCGCCGGATCTCTGCTTTTTTTCGTCGTCACCAACTTCGCCGTTTGGTTTCACGGAACAATGTACACCAAAGACCTCTGGGGCCTTCTGAATTCTTATATCGCGGCGATTCCTTTCTTCCGCAACACCCTCCTCGGTGATCTTTTCTATAACTTAACCTTCTTCTCCGCTTACTATCTCTCTACAATTTGGCGCGAAAAACCCGCTTCCCAAAAAGCTTGAAGTCAAACCTTCACAGATTGACCCGATTGAATTTTCACGTGTACTCACTTAATACAAAAGAGGGAATGTCCTAAGTACTTTAATTATTTGAATAATTGAAGTACTTGGCACTAAACTCTTCCAAAATATATTTATAAAATTCCGAATCTAACAGGGAGTCTGTTACCAACTACTATGATTATTTAAATAATCGTAGTAGTCTCTTTGAGGGTTGGAAAAAAAATGGTGAACGTGTAGATGCAAATAAAAAGACCCCGGAGTCTGCCATTCAGACTGGGGCCTAGATACTACATACCTCCTCAATCATTAGAACCTGAGTGGATTTACAGTAGCCTCTGTGATCTTAGTCTATCTCCTTAAGCAAATGGTTCCAGATCTCGCGGGCTAACGAAAGTATCTCGCGATCTCTAGAACGTTGTTGTGCCAGAAGCTCTTCAACTACCTCATTGGCTTCCCTGGATCCCTGTTTAGCGTACTCGATGAGCCTTCTGACCGACTCGGGATCTTTAGCAGGTACGCCTTGCGTGGTAGCCGAATGAACCATGCCAACCACATTGGCCATCTCTCTGAAAAGGATCAGCGCTACTGCATGCTCCTTTTCAGTTAATTGCCCAACCTCTCGCCCAGTGATTGCTTCTGCAATACAAATTGGGCAAAGAGCTGCGTGGCCAAGGTAAGTTCGGCCACAACGGCAAACGGACTCAATGGAATTTGCCATTTTAACCTCCTTTTGGTTTTAGGCGTCCTGATTTAACATCAGGAATGGCTCGCCTTTGTAAATTAAAGTGCTCTAATGGAAGCCGTCCACTACGGATCCTTTTCAGGATAAAGCTAAAATCATTCTTTAATTCCAGTTTTATCCTGAGAATCTACCCTCAGAAGCCTATACTATCATTATATCCTATAATATTGGAGGCGTCAAATCGGACTCGGCTGGTGTGGTTGATTTAGAGGCATAAATTGGCAACTTAATAATGGCGTCAGATTAACCTTCTCTCGATTATTCAAGGTAGTCGCGCAGTTTTTTAGAGCGGGTCGGGTGGCGTAGTTTACGTAGGGCCTTGGCCTCAATTTGCCGGATACGCTCACGGGTGACGCCGAATTCTTTACCGACTTCTTCTAAAGTTCGACTGTGTCCGTCCTTCAGACCGAAACGCAACTCAAGGACCCGGCGCTCCCGAGGATTAAGGCTTTCTAAAACCTCATTAATGTGGAGTTTAAGAAGCTCGTAAGAGGCCGCTTCCGCCGGTGATTTTATTTCTTCATCTTCAACAAAATCCTTAAGTCGGCTATCTTCTTCTTTTCCAACCGGAGTTTCTAGCGAAGTTGGCTCTTGAGAAATCTTAATAATCTCCCGAGCCCGAGTTTCGTCGATCTCGAGAACCTTAGCCACTTCTTCGGGCGTCGGTTCCCGACCTAATTTTTGCTCAAGGCGCGCTTGTTCGCGCCGAAACTTGTTAATTGTTTCAATCATGTGTACGGGAATGCGGATTGTGCGGGCCTGGTCAGCAATGGCGCGGGTGATGGCTTGCCGAATCCACCAGGTCGCGTAAGTGGAAAATTTGTAGCCGCGGCGCCAATCGAACTTTTCCACGGCGCGCATCAAACCGATGTTACCTTCTTGAATAAGATCGAGGAAATTTAGGCCTCGGCCCATGTAACGTTTGGCGATAGAAACGACCAGACGAAGGTTGGCGCGGGTTAAATCTTGGGCCGCCTTTTTATCGCTTTTCTCGACTCTCTTCGCCAGCTCTATTTCCTCCGGTCCTTTAAGAAGTGACACTTTTCCGATTTCGCGAAGATAGGTCTTCACCGGGTCGGCCGAGACCGCTTTATCAAGAGAAGCAATAACTCCCATTTCCTTCTCGGTTTCCGGCGGTTTTCCGGAGGAGTCTTCATCCAAGCTGTCAACAACTTCAATATCCTCTCCCATGAGAAGCTTGTAGAGGTGGTCTAAGGTGGTAATATCCTCTTCCGCTTGCGGAAAAGCTTTTTGGATATCATCACTGGTGACAAAACCCTGATTTCTTCCGAGATCAAGAAGTTTCTTGGTTCTGCCCTTATCTGAAAGGAAAACTTTCTCAACTTTTGCTTTCGGATCTTGAACAACCTTCCTCTGTTTTGGCTCAACACGAAGGACGGACCTCTTTTTTAAGGTTTTAACAACCTGACGAGGCTTAAGTTTTTTCACTTTATTTTTTCGGCGATCCTTTGTAACTCTCGTTGTAATATTCCTACCTCCTCAACACTATTAGCTTTTTCAGCTTCTTTAATTTTAAATGTAAGTTCCTCCATTTCCTTCTTGATTTTTTCTTTTTTGAGCCGAGCCACAACCGATTCTATTTCGCTCGTGAGCTCCTCCCGGCTTTCCGGGCCGCCAGCAAGATCAAGAAGGTAAACCTCATCAAAGAAGGGTTTCTCGGACTCATCAAGTTTATCACGGATGGTTTGGCCGTCAATCGCCACTCTTTTAACCGATAGGGTCTTTTTCAAAATGGTGAATATTCCCCTATAGGGTGGAATCGTAAAATCGTCGGCGGAAAGCCTACCTATTCCCTCCCTAGCGACCTCGGCTGGAGAAGAAAGGATAAGGGATATAAGATACCTTTGCAATAGAACGGCGACGTCGCCCGCCACGGGGTTTTCCTTGAGTTTCGCGAAGGCAGTCGGGATGCTACGACCGTGCTTTAGAAATGAATTCATTACTTCTTCTAAAGTTCTAACCTCTATCCCGATGGCGCTTGATAGCGTCCGCAGATAGTGGGAACGCGTCATGGGATTTTGCAGAAAAGAGAGTTCCGTCAAGAACTTTTCCGCGACACTTCTTTTTTGTCGGATATCCCCACCTTTAAGATTTTTCTTCAGCAAGTTCAGATAGTAATCGTAAAAGGGTAAACTTTCCTCAACCGCTTTGGTAAAGGCCTCCCTACTTCCTCTCACGGCTTCATCCGGATCCTTAGTGCCGTTAGGTAAGATTACGGATGAGACGGAAAAGCCCAAATTCTCACTGAGACGGGCGCTCCGGACCGTGGCTTCTAAACCGGCGCTGTCTTGATCAAAAATAAAAGTTGCTTTTTTAGTAAATCGGGCGAGCAGTCCAAGCTGAGCTTCGGTCAGAGCCGTGCCTAACACGGCGACGATGTTACGAAAACCCGCCTGATATGGAATAATCAGGTCAAACTGCCCCTCGACGACTAAGGCGTGATCACTCTTTTTAATATCTTGCTTCGTCACGTTAAGTCCGTAGAGAATGTTTCCCTTCTTGAAGATAGGTGTTTCCGGACTGTTAAGATATTTAGGCTCATCTTTACCGCTTATGACTCTTCCCGAAAAACCCAAAGTTCTGCCTAAGTTATCTTTCAAGGGAAACATCAGCCGAGACCGAAAGCGATCGTAGATCGGACAATCTTTTGCCGCGTTTTTACGGGGAAGACTCAACCCCGCCTCAATAATTTCCGAAGCGGTGTAACCTTTCTTAAGCAAAAAGAGGGAGAGGGAGTTCCAAGACGCGGGGGCGTAACCTAAAGCAAAGGTTTTGGCCGTGTCCGTCGCGATACCACGACTGCTTAAATATTCACGCGCCGTCTCCCCAACCTTGTGGCTTGTAAGAATAAAATGGAAAAAATCGGCGGCCAGACTGTTAATCTTATAGAGTTTTTCCTTACGTGATTCGGCTCCGGTCGAAACTGACGATTTAAGTTTTACGCCGGCCCTTTCGGCCAGTAATTTAAGAGCGGCCGGGAATTCCATCCCTTCGGACTTCATGACAAAAGAGAAAATATCGCCGCTCTCGGAACATCCGAAACATTTGAAAATCTGGAGGTCGGGAGAAACCATGAAAGAGGGCGATTTTTCGCTATGAAACGGGCACAAAGCCTGGTAATTTCGGCCTGACTTCTTCAGTTTCACGTATGAGGAAACGAGGTCAACAATATCGATTTTACTTTTAATCTCCGAGAGAACTTCATCCATAA
>CAYHYS010000064.1:0-5687 GCA_964360905.1 uncultured Candidatus Saccharibacteria bacterium
AGAAAAAAGAAAGCCCGATGAGATAGGGTAAATAAATCAGGTACGGAGAAAGTAGGTTACTTAGTTGCTGGTTAAGCGAATCCCGTACTGTTTTTATTTGATCTTCAATAACAGAGTTAACCTGATCTTTACTTTCTTTTACTATATTTCCGGCTTGCTCCAGATAGACTTTTCGGGCAGCATCAATTTGTTCATCAACTTTTTTCACATCTGTTATACCCATTTTAGAGAGTTCGCTTTTAAGCCTCGGTATTTCTCGATCGAATGTTTGAGCGGCAACAGCGCCAGAGAGACCGGATTGACCGTTACTATCGTTATCTATCAAACCTGAGCTCATTTTTAAAGCTAAATCAAAAGCCTGCTCCGGAATTTTAATTACGAAGTCCTCCTTAGAAACAGTTGCCTTTCCGGTTGTAAGTAGTGATAGAGAGAATATTATAACGAGTAGAATATTTTTCGATGGCAGAAGGTGACGAATACTGAATTTTTTATAAAGTTTCTCATTTCTAAGGAACGACTGATAGGTTATAAATAAACCGATAAGGCCAAAAATAAAGGTGATTACGGCATAAACGATAAAACCCTGTCCGATATAAAAAACGGGTAACATCAGTAACACCAAGGCGGTGATAACATATCCTTTACGTCCGAGTAGAAAAAGAGCGTCCAAAATAGTTATAAGTGGAATTAAAATCAATATGCCCGCAAGATAAATTGTCAGATTAGCTGAAACCTCAAGATTATTTCGCCAGGTAAACCAAAAAATAAAAGATATTACAGTTACGAAAATAAGTATGGTTAGAGATAAAAGATTCTTTTTTTCCATAGAAAGACAATTTAGAGGACTTGGTCACAACTAGAATCCTCTCCGAACAATACCCCTGTCCCCCTTCGCTAAAGCTTCGGAGGACACTCCTAGCTCTACCTCGCTTCGGCTGTCGAAGTCCATCCGACGCTAGAGTGTTGTGGGTGGCTGAAAGCCACCCGAAGCTCGCAGAGCGTAGGGTGGTGCGGATGAGAGGACTTGGTCACAACTCTTTTTCTCACGAAAAAGGTCGCGACCCCGCCTCGCCTTCGACTTCTCTCAGGCTCCGGCATTCAAGTCCTTTCAATACTACTCCTTCGTCAGTCTCAGAATAAATCCTGAGCCTGTCGAAGGATGGTGCGGATGAGAGGACTTGAACCTCCACAGCCTTGCGGCCATACGCACCTCAAGCGCACGCGTATACCAATTCCGCCACATCCGCAGATTGTTGTTTCTATTTTATCCTATTGGTGACCGGTTTGGCTAGTTGGTGCCGAGAGGGAGACTTGAACTCCCACGCTCTTTCGAGCACAGCGCCCTAAACGCTGCGTGTCTACCAATTCCACCATCTCGGCACTAAAATATATAAAAGTTGTGTTACCTCGGCCAGAGGCCGATCAGCCTCGGGCTGAAGTTTCGCCACTCCGGCCAGTATCCTTAAGTAAAATATTAGAGGAGAATCTAATCTTTGACAAGAAATGCCTCACTTGTTAATCTCTCATCAGATGAGAAAACTGCCAGCGCATTTTATCTTTTTGTTTATTTTCCCTTTTTTTTATTTTTTCGCTGTTTCCGCTGTTGTTTTTCTTTTGACGCTGTTTTTGATTTCACGGCCAAATTCTTACCGAGCCGTGGAGGAAAAAATGGTTAAAGCGCCGGTCTATACCCTTTTTTCTAAAACTCCACCCATCCTCGGCGCGTTCACTTCAAGCTTCGATTCGTCCGACGCGCGTCCCGCCATTATAGAGCAGTTTTTTGCTAAATATAAGTCACCTCTCGCTCCCTACGGGGAAAAATTCATCGAGGTATCAGACAAATATAATTTACCGTGGGAGCTTCTTCCGGCCATCACGATGCAAGAGTCCAACGGCGGAAAAAAAATTCCTAATGAAGATTGCCTAAATCCCTTCGGCTGGGGAATTCACTCTCGTGGTACTTTATGTTTTTCAACGTGGGAAGGGGCGATAGAAAAAGTGGCGGAAGGACTTAAAAAGTACTACGTTGATCAAGGACTAGTGACCACGAAAGAAATTATGTCGAAGTACAATCCTACTTCCTATAACCGCGACGGCTCTTGGGGAAATGGGGTTGAATACTTCGTTGATGAAATCCGCGACTTTAGTACCATTGGTTCAAACTAACCCCATTTTTTAATAATATCTTATAGCAACTTGAAGAAGCCCTAAATTAGTGGTATAATATATTATAGGTCTCGCAAAGCGGGGCTTTACTATATTATGAGCAAAAGCTTTAAGGCTGCCATCCTCGCGGCTTTTTTATTTAGCCTTCTTTTATCTTATGGTCTTTTAAGCACCGTGGTTTTAGCGCGGGATAAATCTATAGATGACTTAACTCCCCTGCGGCGCGTCTGGCGTTTACAAAAATTTCTGAGTAAATATGAATCCCCATTGGTAAATTCCAGTACGAAGTTTATCGAGGTTTCCGAAAAATATAATTTAGATTGGAGAATTCTTGTGGCTATTTCCGGAATCGAATCAACGTTTGGAAAATTTATTCCTTACGGGTCTTACAATTCCTTCGGGTACGACAATGGTCAAGCGCGGTTTAGTTCTTTTGATGAAAGTATCGATGTCCTCGGTCGGTATCTTTACGAAATGAAAAACAGAGGCCTCGAAAGCGTTGAAAAACTCGGGCCGATTTATACACCGCCTAATTTTCGGAATTGGATCGCTTCCGTGAATTACTTCATGAACGAAATTGATAAAACGGAATTGTGATGTCCAGACTGGCATTGTGAGATGTCTGTGCCACGTGAATCCAAAGAGGGACGTAAAATCCCTTCGGGATCACGTCCCACTGTAAAAATCAACAAATCGCTACGAGCTGCGCTCTAAGCTCTTTGGATTTTTACGTGGTGCCGAGGAGAGGACTCGAACCTCCAAGGGATTTTACTCCCACTAGGTCCTGAACCTAGCGCGTCTACCAATTTCGCCACCCCGGCCACTAAAATGTATAAAGTCGTGTTACCTCGGCCAAGGGCCGATCAGCCTCAGGCTGAAATTCCACCACCCCGGCCCAACATCCATAATAAACGAAATATTATATTATAATCAATTTTGTGAATATAGGTAGTGGGGTTAACTCTCGGATTTTTCTTCTTGAAATTCCCTGTTCTTAGCTATTTCTTTTTCGAGGAGCTCCCGAAGGTAAACAGCGCGCGGAACCCTTTTTTCTTTCGAAATCCAATCAAGGTAATCGTTAATTTGAGGAGAAATAAAGAAATTAAAGCGGATATCACTTTTAGATTTAGCCTTCTCGATAGCTTTACCGAGAACCCCCTCTAGATTATTTAAGTCGTATTTTATCATCTGAAGCTTATCGGATTTTATTCCCAGAAATATTGCCGGGCCGCGGTTAGTAGAAGATAAAGCGATTACGTTCTTCCCTTTTTCTAATGCCAGCGAAACTTCGTGACCAATGCTCGCGCTCGAATGTGATAATTCGGCTACAACAATATCCGCTTCAGAGATCCATTTAACTAATTTCTTGTAGTAATCAACGCGGTATTTATCGCTTACGTCAGCGAGTTTTTGCGGGTTAACATTAGTCACGTGATCGGATTGGACTTTATGTCCTTTCTGTACTAAGCAATTGATTATCCTCTTGTAGTTGGCTTCAAACTGAGATCTGCCGCCAATTGGAGCGGAAAAAAATATCCTCATACAAGCATGATAACATTAAATATTTAGTAGTCAAAATCTAAGATTTAATAGCGCTTATAATTAAAAATTTTGGCAGAAAATGATGGTGGTAATCAGTTTTGTAATAAATTTGTTCAAGTTTAAGAATAGGTTCCCTAAGATCATTTATAAGAAATCCACGATTAGTTAGAGATCGAACGTAAGATTCAATCGGGCGGTGGTAATGATTGACTTCCCCATGAATTAAGAAGTTCGCGATTTTATCTTTCTGATATGACGTGTGGTCCTTGTAGCTTTTAGTAATCGCGAAACTAATTTTCCCTCCTTGATAACCAACATATCTAAGGTTATATCGTTGACTCTTACTAATGTTAAAGCATGGATGAATAATCGAAAAAATAAAAAGGCCGCCCTTTTTAACAACTCCTGAAACATTACTAAAAACTTTAGAATAATCGTAAATATCAAAAATAACATTGTTAGCGACCACAACATCGTATAATTTACTTTTCGCAAAAGGTTCCGTAATGTTGTGTATAAAATATTTAATGCCTTGCTTCGTACGGTTTTCAATATCGTCAGCCTCTTTTATCAAAGTTTTTGAGACATCACAACCCTCTACTAACGCTCCCCTTTCCGCGAGAATACGAGATAAGTGCCCTTCTCCACAACCAGCATCAAGTATCAACTTGCCATTAACATCACCCAATATACTTATTGTTTCCGAAAAGAGCGATCCAAATAAAAGGTGTTTAAGAGTACGTTTCTGCTGTTTTAAAAATTTAATGTAGTCCGGCGCGATCCGCTCCCAGTTCTCCGCATCTTTAAGATTTTTTTTGTTCATAGATTGGCCATAAAAAAACTATTTACTCATACCTTTAATCAACCGGCTAACATTATATTACACATTTGATACATAGTGAAATAGCTAATTACTTATTAAATGTGGTGCCGCGGGAGAGAATCGAACTCTCACGACTTATTAAGTCACAAGATTTTAAGTCTTGCGCGTCTGCCAATTCCGCCACCGCGGCAACAGTGGTGGGTCTGCCAGGTCTCGAACCTGGGACCTTTCGAATGTAAGTCGAACGCTCTACCAACTGAGCTACAGACCCCTTCAGTGGTAGTATATAAGGGAAAAGATGGGCTAACAAGAAGAGTTTATTGGAGCGTAATATATGATACGGAAGAAAAGCACTAAGGAACTTGAAAAAGAACGTCAGAAGAACCGTGAGAAACTTAAAACTGACCGCGCTCCGGTCTACGTTATCGCTGACAGTATCCGCAGTCTCGATAACGTCGGATTGCTTTTTCGACTTTGCGAGCTTATAAGAGTTAAAAAACTTTATCTTTGCGGGATAACCGGTTATCCTAAAGGCCAGAAGCTAGATCGAAGAAAACCGTGGAAAATAGAAAGAGCCGATCACCGTATTAAAAAAACAGCCATCTACGCCGTGCCTTTTGTTCCTTGGGAATATAAGCGCTCGGCTTTATCTGTTGTTAAAAGGCTGAAATCTGAGGGAGTTCAAATCGTCGCTTTGGAGCAAGCTTTCGGTAGTCTTGATTATCGTGAAGTAAAATATAAATTGCCCTTGGCTTTAGTCGTTGGTCACGAAATAAATGGCGTTTCGAAAAAAATAATCGATGCTGCTGACGCTATTGCCGAAATTCCAACTTACGGTATCGGTAATTCTCTTAATGTTGTCATCGCCTCCAGCATTGCCCTCTATAAGATAATTGAAAAAACGGAACCATTTGGTCCATATAAACCAGCCCGCTCATAAATCAGGAAGTTATCTTCCTCATTTTTATGACGATCGTCACTATTTTAAGGAATATGATTCTAAATAATATAATGTGAATTAGAAAATTTCGGCCTTTTCAGTTAAAATAGACTTGAATTCTGACGCTTTCGGGGTGTGGCGCAGCTGGCTAGCGCGCTGCGTTTGGGACGCAGAGGCCGGAGGTTCGAATCCTCTCACCCCGACCAAGTCGAATTT
>CAYHYS010000065.1:0-5550 GCA_964360905.1 uncultured Candidatus Saccharibacteria bacterium
CTCGAGGAGGGGACTCCAGGATCCGGCGGCTCCAGCATCGATTCTGGACTCGGCCAGAATGACGAACTATCAAATGCTTAAAAGCTCCTTTTCCTTTATAGCCGCGATTTCGTCTATCTCACCCGTTTTCTCCTTTATTATCTCCTCTACCTCCCCGCGGATCCTAAAACGGTCATCTTCTGAAATAACCCCGTTTTCTTCCATCTCGTCAATTGACTTCATCTCATCTTGCCTAAGCTGTCTAAGATCAATTTTCGCCGCTTCCGCCTTATCTTTTACCACTCTAACGAGTTCGACTCGGCGTTCTTTTGATAGAGGCGGTAAGTTGATGCGTAAAAGATCATCGAAAACGACCGGATTCAAACCACCGGGAGCGTCACGAATTGCTTTTTCAATTTTTGGTATGAGCGTTAAATCCCAAGGCTTAACGGCAATGACGGTTGGTTCGGGTATAGAAACAGTTGCCAATTCTTTTATCTGTAGTGATGGCGCGCCATCATAAGCCTCAACTTTAATATTTTCAACCAATCCCGCGGAGGCCCGGCCGGTACGAATCGTGGCTAAGTCTTCTTTTAAAATTCTAATATGGCGGTCGGATTTTTCGGTTAACTGTGAAAGCTTCATACGGAGCGCTAAATCTCGAGACGCTTGAAGTCCTTTACAACGATATTCTCCCCAACTTTGGCAGAAAGTTCAACAATAAGTTCCTTAATGGTTTTACTATTGTCACGAATGTAAGATTGAGAGAGGAGCTCGTCCACGTCCTTAGGATCCATCGCCGAGATCTGCATGGCAATTTCTAAAACTAACTTTTTAAAGTCTTCAGTACGGGCGACGAAATCGGTTTCGCAGCTTAAGGATACAACCGCTCCGATCCGCCCCGTGGCGTGAACGTAGGCAGAAACAGTACCTTGAATAGTTTCCCGACCTTCTTTTTTAGACGCTTTCGTAGCTCCCTGCTTTTTTAGATACTCTTTCGCCGATTCGAAATCTGGACTATCTTCGAGAGCTTTTTTCGCTTCAATAACGCCGCACCCTGTTTCTTCTCTAAGTTTTTTGATTCTCTCAACATCAACCATAGCAAATGCAAAGTTTAAAGATCAAAATGTAAAGTAACAATTTAAAGTCACAAAATTTTTACCTTTTGCATTGTCATTTTGCACTTTGATTTTTGCACTTTAAGCTATCCTTTCACCTTTTTGGGGCGGCCACGGTTCTTCTTTTTTTCAACCTTGTTCACGGCCTTACTCTTCTTTTCAGCTTTATCTAATTTTTCAGCCTTATGAGATTTTTCTTTCGGAAGTTTTTCCGTTACTCTCACTTCTTTTTCGGAAACCGCTTCTATCTTTTTTTCCTCTTGCGACTTAGTGTATGCCTGCGATCCGGCTTTAAACGCTCCGGCCATCGTTTTCATAATAAGCTCAATGCTGCGGGCGGAATCATCGTTACCGGGAATGGGATAATCAACCAAGTCCGGGGAACAGTTACTATCGACAATAGCGACGACCGGAATATTCCTTTTCTTCGCTTCGGCGACGGCCGTTGACTCACGGCGAACATCAACGACAAAAAGAGCTTTCGGATTGGATTTAAGGTTTCTAAGACCCCCGACGCCCTCTTCAAGTTTAGTCAGTTCACGACTTAAATCGAGTCTTTCTTTTTTAGTATAAGAACCGTACGCTCCGCCGCTTTTAAGTCCCTCCTCAATCTTGATCAGACGAGAAAGCTTTTGTTTGACGGAGTCAAAGTTGGTAATCGTTCCGCCCAACCAACGCCTATTGACGTAAAAGGCGCCGCAGTCCTGCGCGTATTTTTTTACAATCTCCGCCGCTTGTCTTTTCGTGCCGACAAAAACTATCGAGCCGCCGTTTTTCGCCGTTTCAAAAAGAACATCTCCGGCAATAGACAGAGATTTCCGGGTTTTCTCCAAGTCAAAAATGTGAATCTTTCCCGGCTGATTATAGAGATAAAGCTCGATACGCGGGTGCCAGCGCCTTTTTTGGTGCCCGAAGTGGACACCCGCCAAAAGCATTTCCTCCAGCGACGGGACTATATATGTTTCTATAATTATTTCTTTGTCCAATTTTTTATTGATCATACCCTAACGTTTTGAAAGTTTAGCAGCCGGTTGATAAGTAGTCAACTAGTGACAATCGACTGTCCTCGATCTGCAACTTGACTTATCCTATAGTTAGTGATATAATGGAGGTATAGGTATAACAATGGTTTTAGTGCTCCTTGACAAAAAAAGCCCCGGTTTCTCACCGTTTCACTAATCGCGTGTTTCCGGCATGATCGTCGCCGGACTGGCATCGAGAAACCAAAACCTTAATTGTTGAGGAGAAAGGTGAAAATTCTTTTCAAGCAGGCTAGGAACCTGCGGTTTTACGGGGGACAACACCTCCGCCCGAAAGGGGAAAATGTCGTAAATTTCTACGCCGCCTAATAGATGGCGGTAACGAGTTTGCGTGGCTCGTCGTAAGGCGAATATTAATCTCTACCACACGCTTGAGGCGCCCTTGAATGACGGATAGATACAGGGCTAGGTAGAGACGCGGAACCATGCAACCTTTTCTGTGGGATGGCATGGCGCGAACGCAATAAGTTAATGGCCAACAGAAGTCCGAGTAGTTGCAGTAGGTCGATCTAGTGATAGATTGAGCATGGCAACACGGAGCTTACTTAAAGCTTCTCCCTCCGAACGGGGATAAGGACAGACTTGGAAAATAGCCAAGCCACGAACGTCGGATAAGTGTAGGTTAAAACCTTACTTGTTCGACGTTTATTTTTCTTTAATTTCATGATTTAATTCATGAAAGAAGTGAGTTGGCGATTAACTCGCAAGACAAATCTGTGAAAGAGGACTTTTCACAATCGGAAAATTCAAAACTCAACCCCTGGGGTTAAGCTGGATTTTGTTGTAACCATAAGTTCTTCAAGGCGAGGCCTCGAGGAATTGACTCGAGGAATTGACTCGAGGAATTGATCAACATGGATAAAAATTCCAGAAGGATCGTCCTTCTAGAGGGTTATCCTTCCGTAGGCTTCTGCAGACTCGGGGTCTAATTTTCACTTTAGAGAAAATTTTGATTTAAGATCCTTAATTTTTCCTTTACGGATGAGGCGCTCTTCAGCCGAACTTCTCTCTTTTAGGACGCCGACGACGACGTCTTTCTTGTGGTAACGGCTTTCCGTTACGGATATTTTACTGACGAGCTCTTCGAAAACAATTTGGCAAAATCTTTCTCCAGGATAAATTTGGATGACTTGGGAAGTCGTGCTATTGCGAACCGGGACCATCAGATTTCCCTCGAATCCGGCGTCAATTATTCCGGAAAGATCAACGGATAGGCCGCGACGGTTAATCGAAGAACGCGGATAGAGAATGCCCATCACCCCTTCCGGAATTTTAATACGTTCTAAAGTCGAGATGCCGATGAACTCGCCGGGAAGAATTTCAAAATATTGCCCACTCTCCAGCTCAACCACGTCAAAAAACTTACGATTCTCGCCATAATCAACTTTAAGCGCTTGCCGGCCTTTATCGGTCATCATCCAACTTTTCGGAATAATAAAAGAAAAGCCGATGCGTAGGTCAACGCTGTGCGCTTGAAGCTGAAACTTATCGAGAGGCGGATCAAAACTGATCGTGCCATTCCTGATCCGCTCCATTATTTCTTTTTTAGTCAAAACGGCCATAATTATTCTTTCATCTTCTTAGCTGATTTATCGTAGAACTCCTTCGCGCCAATATCACGAACTTTTATTTCTTTTATCCCCGACTGGCGGGCGTGGCTCTCACAACCCCAGCAAGGATAGTAGTGGCCGGAGAGATAAAGCGTGGCCCCGCGACATTTTTTCGCTCCCGCGTCGATCAAGGCAATTACTTCCGCGTGAATTGACTTACAAAGATCGTAACTTTGCCCGGACGGCAAGTTTATCCTTTTACATTCCTTAACCTTCTGACCGTGATTAAAACCATCGGGCGAACATTGATTATATCCCTTTCCAACAATTTTTTCTCCTTTAACGATGACGGCGCAGATATTAATTTTTAAACACGTGGAATGGCTTTTTGCCAAATCTGAAGCAACTTTAAAGTAGCTATCTTCTCTGCTTAGTTTCATCGCTTATTTAATGATTTTGTACTTTACCATAATGAATCCTTCAAGCATTTTTTTAGCGGATAAAAGATTGAGCTTTTTTTCTAGGTCCTCGTCAGTTACTAAACTGATTCCGGGACAGAAGATACGCGGAGCTAGAGTTAGCCAAATCTCATCAACTAGATCCTCCCTCAAAAAAAGCGTGTTAGTCACTGATCCGCCAATCACAAAAACCTTCTTAAAGCCCCTACTCTCAAGAATTTCCAAGATCTGTTTCGGCTTCTGACTTGTATATTCAAGCAAACCCGGCAGATTTTCGCTGTCTTTATCACTAGATGTTAAGACAACGTTTAGCCGATCTTTTAGCGGGTGCCCGATTGACCTAAAAGTGTTGTGGCCCATAACAACGACACCGGCTTTCTTCGTTTCTGCCGCAAAGAGTTTCTTATCTTCCTTAGTCGTCCAATCAAGAGGATCGCTCTGACCTTTTGCTATTTTTCCATTTAAAGTTACGGCGCAATAAATAATTGTCTTCATATACTTACTTCAGTGATTTAATTCATGAAAGTATTTAACATCACTAAACTACAAGGCGATCTTCAGTCCTTTTATCGGATCGAGAGGACGATACTGTTTCTCAAGCTTAGAAACAATCTCTTCAACCAATTTTTCATCTCCTTTTTCACTGCGTTTAAACCAATCTTTACTAGCTTTCAGCTCAATTTCGCCGTCCGGACTTTTCCGCTTTAGAAGTTCGTAAGCCGCCTCGTAGTGGTTATCGTAAACGTGCGCGTGCGCCGTCGTAAAAACAAAATTACCGATCTTTAAACCCATATAAGCCGCTAAAATTCTCTGAAGCAGGGCGAAACCGCCAACGTCATGCGGCAAACCTAAGATAACATCCGTCGAACGCGCCACGCAAAATAAATTAAGTTTTCCACCGGTGATATTAACAACGTAAGTATAGGGGCAGGGAATATTCTTCTTTTTACGTTTCGTCAGCGAATTGGCTAGACCATCATCGCTCGGGTCCCATGTAACAACGACGCCGTGACGGGATGAAGGATCGGTTTTTAAAAGCTTGATCAGGTCAATTAACTGATCACGACCGAAATGCCGACGCCACCGGTACCCGTAAGCCGTGGTGACGACCCCGTTGATATTGGTAAAGTCGTCCCAAATTTTAGTGAATTTTTGGAGGAACTCGGAAGGCATACGTGAACCCATGATGTACCAAATCATTTCGGCCGTAAAAATCCTGATCGGTATTCGCCGCAGCGTCAAAAGTGGAAACCCGCTCGAGATTTCAATATAAGCTCCGGGGATGATACGAGTGCGATGCCCGGTACGGCGGTTAACTTCCTCTATTCCCTCACTCATCACCTTTGCCAGGATCTTCTGATACTGTAAATCAAAACTATTCATCTTATCTCATCTAAAAAAATAG
>CAYHYS010000066.1:0-5483 GCA_964360905.1 uncultured Candidatus Saccharibacteria bacterium
CATTGAGAATTTTCATCTGCTCATCGGATGTTATTGAAACTGTAAAATGAAGTTTATCTTGAAGTTTTTTTACCACAATTTAAGTATATCATCACTGAGAAGAGAAAAATTCAAGGTCTTTTTTAACTGCATCGGTCCAACTTCCAAGTAAATTATGATCCGCCCCTTCGTAAATTTCATAAATTACGTCTTTCCCTAAAAGTTTTAATCCTTTGTTAAGTTCATCTGACCACGATTTAGGTACGGATTCATCCTTCATCCCCTGCTGAAGAAGAATAGGCGCCTTAATATTATTTAGGTATTCACTGATGGAATATCGATTAACGTCGTATAGAGTTTCGAATTTTGAAACGACCTTACGCAAAGCTTTCCCGTGGTCATCAGAGTCGTCCGTAAAGTAAAGAATGGAATATGGAAATGGTTTAGAAACCGGCGCCCAAAGAACGGTTGGAGCGCTCACTCCGGTTATTTCCAAAAAAGTCAGAGCGATTTGCCCGCCGTTACTGTGAGCCCAAATGTGAATCCTTGAAGAATCGATAGCGACCCCCGGAGTCGACTGATTAGATTCAGGGAGTCGGACGATTAATCCGTAGAGATCGAGGAGAGTCGTGTAGGTTTGAAACCGTTCTTCTAAAGGTTCGATTGAGGGGTTGTCTGAACCGCCGTAACCTAAGAAGTCGGGTGCCAAGGTAAGATAACCTTTATCTGCGAAAACCTCACCAGCGCGTTGCGTTCCCGTACCGGTGACATACTTCTGCCGGTCAACGTAACCGCGGATCATGAGAACCACAGGAAATGGGCCGGAGCCTTTCGGCACGTTCATCAATCCGGTAACTTTCTTAAGCGATGTCTTGAAGGAAAAAAGGTAAGAGGCGTAAGTTAAATTATCACTTAAAGTTTTTTCTATTCTAAAATCAGATCCGAAAAAGGGACGCTTTCCTAGAGATTGGATCGTGTATTGATCAAAAAGCCGGGGACCGACAAATATCGTCTTATTGTTAACAACAGAGGAATCGGCCAATCTAATTGTGTCACGTAAGTAAGTTCCAGTAAGAATAAAAACCGAAATTAAGAAAAAGAGAACAAAGAAATGGAAAATTCTCATTGAGACTTTGAATTTTTGGCCAAGGCTTCCTTAACCAATCGGGTAACTAAAGACCCGTCCGCCTGACCTTTAAGCTTTACCATCACAAGCTTCATGGCCGATCCAAAGTCTAAATCAGCTCTATTGACAAGTAGATCGTCAACGGCTGAAGCCACCGACGACTCACTCATCTCTTCCGGTAGATATTGCTTTAAAATAGCCAGTTCCGCTCTTTCTTTATTAATCAGATCAGGACGATTCCCTTTTTCGAAGGCTTCGATTGATTCTGCGTGGGTTTTAACCTGTTTTTTTATTATGGCGATAATATCCTCATCCGAAATTTTACGAACTCCTCGCAATTCAATTTCTTTATTTTTTAGAAAGGAGAGAAGGAAACGCAAAGTTGACACTTTTAGAGTGTCATTTTCTTTTAGGGCTTTAGTCAGATCGGAAATTAGGACATCACTAATCATTTATTCTCCGCTCTTAAAAATTCAGCCCTTCGGCTTCGCTCTTGCTTTTCTTTTTTACGAACCGTGGAAGGTTTTTCGTAAAACTCGCGCTTCCTCATCTCTTTAATAATCCCCTCGCGAAGAACTTCACGATTAAACCGACGTAAAGCTTGTTCCAACGATTCGTCATCTCTGATTTTTACTGTAACCAACTAAAAACACCCCCTCTTGTTAATTTTCAATTATCAATTCTTAATTATCAATTCTCAATTTATTTAAGTCGTTCCGCCTGGTTCTTCACTGCTCCCTCCGAGAATATGCATATGCTCATGCTCAAAATGGTTGTATCCGGCGCCATTATTGACAATTTTGTAACCAGTTTTATCTAAACCAAAATGCCCAATCGCTTTGTAAATTGCCTCCATCATTGCGCACCAGTAACCTTCATACTTACGGGCAATCGTATCCTTTTTTTCCCGATGTTTTTTGTCTAAAACCAAAACGTGAACCGGAGCGACCGGAAACTTGTTCTTAATCACTAGAAATTCATCTGTTTCCAAAACCCTAACCGATGGCTCGCTTCCAGCCACTATCTGACAAAAAAGACAGTTTTCCATACTTCTCCATTTATAATACACGATGAGAGTGACCCACAAGTAAAAAAATTCGGTGAGACAGGGAAATTTTGCTTTACTGACGCCTTATTAAAATGGGGGAACTCGGTAACTCAATAAAATGTATAACCCTCTTACGCTGCTCTGCCAGTTGGCGGAGCAGTTTAGAGGGGTTTATACTCGAACACTTTCAAGTGTGAGTGGTATGAGTTTATCTATTGTTACTATCTTAGCTTCAGCTTCATTTCTCTTTTTAACCTCTACCCCGCCACGAGCAATTGACTTATTTGAAACAAGTAGCCGATACGGAATACCGATAAGATCAGCGTCAGCGAATTTTTCCCCCGGTGTAGCGTCGACGCGGTCGTCGAAGAGAACTTCAACTCCGGACTTCAAAAGATCTTGGTAAATCTTCTCGGCTTCCTCTTTAATTTTGCTTGTGCCTAGATCTAATCCAATAAGATGGACCTTAAAGGGAGCCACGTTTTCCGGCCAAATGATACCTTTGTCATCATGATAAACTTCGACGAGAGTTCCCATCACTCGCGTCGGGCCAATACCGTAACTGCCGAACCAGATCGGTTTCTCCTTCCCATCCTGGCCAGTAAAAAAAGCCTTCATTTTTTCCGAGTACATCGTTCCCAGCGGAAAAATATTACCGACTTCAATCGCGCCCTTATACTCGATAATCTTTCCTTTTCCACAACTTAAGCAGGACGTTCCAACATCACCCGCGAAAATCTCTTTATTCTGACAAAAATTACACTCGTCACAGCCGTAAATCGTATCTTCGCCGGCACTGTTAACAACCTGGAACTCGTGTGTCTTTTTTTCCGTAAAGACGCCGCCGGAGGCTTCAACGACCTTGACCGGCAAAGAAAGTTTTTCGAAAATCTTCAAATAAGCTCCTTTAACAATTTCGTAGTATCTCATCAAATCTTCTTCGGACTCGTGAGCGCTGTAGAGATCTTTCATCAAAAACTCACGCCCGCGCAAAATGCCGGAAGTCGCCCGAGGCTCATTACGAAATTTGGTGGAAAATTGATAAAGATAAACCGGTAAATCTTTGTAGGAATTAATTTTCTTGCGCAGTAAATCCATGACGATCTCTTCGTGGGTAAAAGAGAGCGCGTGTTCACGCCCGCGTGAATCGGTGAGCTGATACATAACCTGCGCGGCAGTTTCCCACCGGCCGGTCTCGTTCCAAATTTCCTTCGGGTGAAGGAGCGGCATCGATAGTTCCTGGCCACCGATGGCGTCGATTTCGAGACGGATAATATTATTGATTTTTTCCAAAACCCGAAGACCTAAAGGCAGTATCGTCCAACTGCCAGCCATGAGCTGGTCAATAAAACCACCCCGCACTAAGTACCGGTGATTGACGCTGACGGCGCTGCTCGGCGCTTCTTTTAAAGTTTTCGGGAAAAATTCTGAGTATCTCATATTAACCAACACACTGTATTCACACAACACTCACGGATTGGAACTTCCGAAATGTCATCCATACGACTCTGATCAGGATAACACGAGTCCAATCATAAAATGCCTTCTCCATAATACCCCATTCGTGTTTCTGCTCTTACTATCACTTGTGACTCTCTATTGCTTCTATGATTCGAATCATCGATGCATTAAAGATCTTTCTTTGACAACCTTAATTCTTTGGAAAAGTATCTTGATTCAATCCTGCCGTGGGATGACGAGGGAGAAAGAAACTTACTGATAAATTTCTCAAACTCCAAAATCGATTTCTCTGATTTCTCATCTTTAAGAATTTTATCAATAACATAACCGTAACCTTTCCCATTTATTGATCTTTGTTTAATTACGGAATTTATTGTTCCTGATGAAACTTTTAGAACTCGACAAACACTTCTATAGTCGTAGCCTTTGTCTAAAAGCACAGCGATGCCAAGACGTTTCGCCAGCATGATTTTTTCGGTTGATGTCAGCAAGTCAGAAATAAAATCACGTACGGTATCGGCCGTTTTTAAATATGATATGGAACTTTCAAAAATACCATTTAAACGCTCTCCAACCTCTTTCCTCATCAGATTTCTAGAAACTTGGCTCATACCCTTATGCTATCATGATTCGAATCATGGTAGCAATAGTTAATAATTTTTTGTATGCCCTAAATGAACTGAGTTACTCTAACTTAAAAAAAGTATAAGCCCCTTTAGTGAGCGATGGAATCACTATTAACTTGGGCCATCAGTGCTGTTTCTCTCACTGATTTAAATCATAAGTAATGGCGAATATCCGAAATGGTAATGAGGACAAAAATGGCCAAAAGGATGGCTAATCCGATGTTATTAACGGTATTTTCAATTCTCGGTGAAATTTTCTTTTTTAATATTGTTTCAATAAAAATAAATAAAAGCCGACCGCCGTCGAGGGCTGGAATCGGAAGAATGTTAAAGGCAAAAAGGTTAACGGAGAGAAGAGCCACAAATTGTAGTAGAACCCGAAAACCAATGCCTGAAGCTTCCTCCGTCAGCTTATATATTCCCACGACTCCGGTTACGCCTTGAGGAACGTTAAAGGAAAAAAGGGTACGCAATATACTGAATAGACCGAAGAAAACTAAATAAATGCTGCGGCCGAGTTCTTCTAAAGCCTTGAGAGGAGCTCTAATAATTGAATATTTATCGTAAACAATACGACCTTTAGTAACGAGACCCACGCCTAAGGGACCTTCGCCGTTTGGTGGGCTGATCCGAGGCGTGATAGAAATGATAGATTGTTTCTTATCTCTCGAAATTGTAAATTCAACTTTTTGCCCTTTGCGTGATTGCGTATAACTAACCAGACCAGAAACACTAACAACCGACTGATTATCGACCCTTACGATAATATCTCCCGTTTTAACCCCAGACATCTCCGCTGGCGAATCCTTATTTATTCCATCAATAACAACTTCCCCGACTAAACGCGGGTATCCGGCAATGTAAAGGAAAAGAAAAATGAAAAAAGCGAAGATGAGATTACCGAGAACTCCGGCGACGATAATAAAAACACGGTTTTTTCTCGAAGCGCTGCTGAAGCTGCTTTTGTCACCCTCACCCAACCCCTCGCCACTCTCCCCTTTTAATCTTACGAAACCACCGACCGGTAAAAGATTTATCGAATAAATCGTCCCTTTAAACTTTTTTCCAAATATTCGCGGTGGTAGCCCGAAACCGAATTCTTCAACCTCAACGCCCGACCTCTTGGCGGCAAGAAAGTGGGAAAACTCATGTACGAAAACAAGGAGCGAGAGAACAATAATGAAAAGAATTATTGGCATAGTTAAAATGGTATTCACATAACACGCACGGATTGGAACTCCCA
>CAYHYS010000067.1:0-5268 GCA_964360905.1 uncultured Candidatus Saccharibacteria bacterium
TGGGGAAGTCGGCTGAATTTCGGTTCCCATCCGGTTTTGAAGCTAACCTTCCTCTCCTTCCTCACCTTCCTGGCTCTCTTAGTCCTCCTCCTCTTTCTCATCCCGACTAAATAATAATTCCTATCAGCACATCAAAACGCTTACGATCGTAAGGGAAATGATGTAACTGAAGGAAGGGTTGATACTATGATACGTATCATAGTATCGATGACGCTTTTCTGATAGTTGTACGAAAAGTGTCAACTATGTCTTCCACTAAACTTTCATGAATTAAATCATGAAAGTTAACTCCCGAAGGTGTTTATTAAGGATGAGAAGTTAGTTTTTTCTTCCTGTTCGTGTAGGAGGCTCTGAACAGCACTGGGTATTCCCAGCGTCTCGGAAGCGGCTAACGTAGTCCGTATCAAGCTCACACCGTGAGTTTTTTTATACCTTCACGAAGAGACTGAGAGACATACCCATTTCTCAAAACAAACCCACACAATCCTTCTTGACTTTCGAGTGGGCGCCCGAGTTCTTATTTTGTTAAATAAGTTCGGAATAACTGCTGAACGTGGGTATATCCACAAAATTAGTGAGTTTTTTCGGATCATAGAATAAAGTTTTAATGTGGGCGCTTTTTGGTCCTAACACGTCATCGATGTATCTGTCGCCGATGAAAACAGTTTTACTAGCCGGTACCTTCAAAATGTTAAGCGCGTGTATAAATACGTCTTTATTTGGCTTTCGTATCCCCAACTCTCCACCAGACAAAACTATTTCAAAATACTTCATTAAGTTCAGGTCCTTTAAAACTTTGATTAAACCTTTATTCCAATTTTCAACAACTCCAATTCTCTTTCCTTGTTTTTGAAGTGATAGAAGAAAGTCGTCAGCGTTCTTAACTATATCCCAGCATTTACTGTTTTCCGTAATCTCCGTATAAATTTCCGAACCCATCTCTAACAAAATATTAGATGTAGCGTTAACGCCACACTGTTTTAATACATCTGAATTTAATTTTGTGTAAAGCATTTTCCTAGCCTCACCGGAAGCGTGTATTGCCTCATCTGAAAAAAGTTTTTCCTTTTCCCAGTCGTCATGTTTTTTGTGAAAATAGTTTTCGGCTAATTCCGGGTTAACTTTAAAACCGTGTTTTAGAGCGACGTTTGAAATAATTGACCCCCTTGATGGGAACGGGACTATTAATGTATCCGCCACGTCAAACAAAATTAACTCTGCTTTAGAGATTAGATCTTTCGGATTTTCTACTAAAACGTGGTCGTGAATACTATCACTACTTTTAATTAAATTTTCTATATCTAGTAAGTTATAACGACGATCTTTCCTTGTTCCTATTCGAACTGACTTTAGAACCCCTTCTCTTTCCCACCTTCTTAAAGTGTCCGGGTGAACCCCGAGTATTTTAGCTGCCTGTCTTATATTCAGCATTTGAGGAAATTGTCTATCTTGACTTTCCCGATTAACTTGTGTATACTTATGCATAGTTATGTTATATTACTAATACTATAGTAATTATACCACAAAAGGAGAGAAAAGTATATGATAAAACACTTTATTTTTGATTTTGATGATACGTTGTGTATGACCGAGGAAGCTGGGTTTTATTTAGAAAATTCGGTTGCTTTTAAGCTCGGCCATAAACCTATGGATCGTAAAAAACACATTATGACTTGGGGGCGGCCACTTCCGGAAGTAATTTCGGAACGGGTACCCGGAATAAATGTGCCTAAATTTATGTTAGAGATCGCCATTGAAATGAAAAAACTCACAAATGAAAGGAAATTCGATCTGATATCTTCAGAAACCCTAAGAACTCTTAGATATCTTAAAAATCAGGGGTACGTTCTTTCTGTATTAACATCAAGGGTGTTTACAGAAGTATCTCATCTCTTCTCAAGCAAGTATCCTCTGTCAGGAATTATTTCTGAAGATCGGTTCTTTTACAAAGAAAGGACTTATTATCACAAACCGGATCCGAGAGTTTTTATTAATATGTTAGAATATCTCTCAGCAGAAGCTCGCGAGGTTGTTTATGTAGGAGATTCACCGACAGACGCGGTTGCTTCAAAACTCGCCGGGATGAGCTTCGTCGGGTCACTAGAGAGCAAGCTAAGAGCAAAAAAAGATTTTCCAAGAGGTTTTGTGGATCTTTTTATAAATAATATCGCCGATCTTCGAGAGATACACACGAGAATAAGTAATAATTGTGTCAGCGAAAAAGATACCAAAGTGGTATTAGATACACATGGACTTTCTTCGGTTCCTCACGACTATTTTCGAAAATAACAAATCAACGGTAGCCAGCCAGCACACGGATTTTATAAAAGTTGATTTTTGTGATATTATGGTTCGGAGAGTTGTTACTTTTACCCGCTTTTAAGACCAATCTGTTACTGCGAAGTCTTTCTGCACGTAAAGTAATTCCCTTTGGTTTGGCCGTCTCGCGTACAATTTGTCGATAGATTTACCCGCGGTTATATTCCAGTCATCTGGAATTAGATTTTTGTTTTCAGCAGGATGACTTTGCTGTTTAGAAAGGTGGTGTATATTAATGGCCAGTAAACTTTTTATCGGTAGTCTTTCCTACAACGTCACAAGCGCGAAGTTGGAGGAGCTTTTTTCTGAGTTCGGAAAAATTCAATCAGCCGAGGTTATCATTGATCGTAGCACGGGGCAAAGCAAGGGCTTTGGATTCGTTGAGATGGAAAATAGTGATGACGCTAAGAAGGCGATTGAAGGACTCAATGGAAAAGAAGTAGACGGTAGAACTATCGTCGTCAATGAAGCTCGACCTCGAGAACCCAAACCATTTTTCGGGGGAATGGGGAGTCGTGGAGGCAGTGGAGGCGGTGGTAGCAGAGGCGGCTTCGGCAGTGGTGGCAGTGGAGGCAGCGGCGGGAGATCTCGTCGTTATTAAAATCGTCTAAAAGAGATATACCCTTCCTAAGATTTGTTTAAGAAGAAGAACCCGTGTGTTATTTTGGGGAGGGTAATATCCTTTTTATTCTAAAATAGTTATGGAAAGTTTTACTAAGGACAAAATTCGTAATGTTGCCATTATTGCTCACGTTGATCACGGGAAGACAACTCTTGTTGACGGCCTTTTAAAACAGGCTCGGACTTTTCGTGATAACGAAGCCGAAATGCTTCAAACGACCATCCTCGATTATAATGATCTTGAGAGGGAGCGCGGTATCACGATCCTGGCCAAGAACACTTCAATTGTTTACAACGATTTTCTTATTAACATCATCGATACTCCCGGACACGTTGATTTTAGCGGTGAGGTGGAGAGAGTTCTGAACATGGCTGACGGGGCTATCCTCGTCATTGACGCTCAAGAAGGACCCATGCCTCAAACAAAGTTTGTTCTAAAAAAAGCGCTGGCCCTTAATTTAAAAGTGATTGTTTTTATAAATAAGATCGATAAAAGAGACGCTCGAGTGGCGGAAACACAAAGGCTGACGGAAAACTTATTTTTAGATTTAGCCCTCGATCATTCGCACCTCGATTACACTGTTCTTTACGGAGTCAGTCGGGAAGCGAAATGCTGGGAGGAACTGCCGGAACACTTTTCAAAGGAAGGAGATCTGCGACCACTTTTCAATAAAATAATTGAAGATATCCCCAGTCCCACCGGCGAAACTAATCTCCCATTCAAAATGGTTATTAGCGCCTTAGATTACGATTCCTTTCACGGAAAATACGCCTTAGGGCGTGTTCGCCAAGGGTCTGTCGGCATTGGCGATCAGCTTATTGTTTTGAATGAAACGGAAAAAAGTTCTAAATTTTCCGTTACGAAAATACAGCTTAATCAAGGACTTAAAAAGGTTGATCTTTCTAGAGCTACCGTTGGAGAGATTGTGCTGCTTTCCGGATCTCCCGACTTTAATATTGGAGATACGATAAGCGATCCATTGGATCTGACTCCGCTTGAAGGTATTACCATCGGCGAGCCGACGCTTAAGGTGGCCATCGGCGCTAACACCTCTCCTTACTCCGGAAAAGAGGGAAAATTTTCAACTTCGCGGCAGTTAAAAGAGCGTATCTTAAAAGAACTGGAAACAAACATCGGTTTGAGAGTTGAACAATCGAGTTTAGATAATAATTTTTTAGTTTATGGCCGGGGTGAGCTTCACCTCTCGGTTTTTATTGAGATGCTTCGTCGTGAAGGTTATGAATTCCAAGTCGGACGGCCGGAAGTTGTTATTAAGGAAATAGACGGTGTAAAATACGAACCTTACGAAGAACTTTATGTTGACGTCCCTCAAGAATATAGTGGAGCGGTTAACAGCGAAATGGGCCAGCGGCACGCGATCTTGCAAAGCTTGGAGACGGATGAAAAAGGGAGCGCGCACTTAGTTTTTAAAATTTCAACACGGGCGACCTTAGGGCTGCGTAATATTCTTCTTTCATTGAGTAAAGGAACGGCCATTACCAATTCAAATTTTACCGGGTTTGAAAAGATCAGTGATGTTCTTTCTAAAATGCGCAACGGTGTTTTAATTGCCAGTGAGGCGGGTAAAACGGTTACTTACGGCTTGAATGTCGCTCAAGGCCGAGGTTCTACTTTTGTTGATCCCAGCACCGATGTTTATGAAGGTATGATTGTTGGACTCAACTGCCGGGAGGATGATATTGAGATAAATGTTTGTAAAGAGAAGAAACAAAGTAACGTTCGCGCTTCAACTTCAGATATTTCCGTACAACTGGCTCCGAAAGTAGATATGAGTTTAGAGCAATGCCTGAACTTTCTCGAACCGGATGAGCTTTTAGAGGTTACGCCGAAATCTCTAAGGCTTCGAAAAAAGCTTCTCGATAAGATTTCCCGGGTCAGATCACAAAGGTCTAATTCGAGATCTTTTTAATCTTCTCAATACTATCAACCCATTGTGATAAAATGGGCCTATGCAATATAGGGTTTTAGGCAAAACCGGTTTTGAAATTTCTGAAATCGGTTTCGGTTCTTGGGGAATTGGTAAAGGAATGTGGAAAGGAGCCGATGACGGTGAGAGTCTTTTGACCCTAAAAGCGGCCGTCGACGCCGGAATAAATTTTATCGATACCGCCTTAGTTTATGGCGATAATCTAAATCACCACAGCGAAAAATTAATCGGGCAATTTCTAAAGACTCTCCCTTCGGATAAAAAGGTTTACGTCGCTTCTAAAATCTACCCGATGAATCGCCAGTGGCCGGCCTTGCCCGAGGTTTCAATTGAACAGGTATTTCCGTTGAGCTGGATTTATGAAGCGGTCCAACTTTCT
>CAYHYS010000068.1:0-5211 GCA_964360905.1 uncultured Candidatus Saccharibacteria bacterium
GTAGGATTTAATCAGGGCGGAGAGGGGCAGACCCAGTTTTTCCGCTAATTTTTGGGCTTCCCTTTTAACTTGGGGTTCGATTTTAATATTAACGACGGCGCTGTTCATATATACTAAGTATATATTATGTATATACCTGTGTCAAATTAAGGATTTTGGAGATTATTTGCCGGGCCTGCTCGTTAAGACTAACTTCCATGATCTGATTTTACCAAAAAACCACGGTTCCTCTTAAAAACCTAACTTTTCCTTGACTAAAATTATGGTGATTCTTTTGGGCTTGGTTTCTTTGTTTATGATTAGGATTTTGCTGACGTTACTGCTTACGCCGTAAACTTTAAGTGCTCTCTCATTTTCCAAAGGCAGTGTGTGCTCGTAAATTCTTTTCATTCCCGTATCTAAATCAGAAACGATTTTGTTGGTTCCCACGATCCACATAACATGAGCCGCGCCGGATGCGTAAGCCGGCAGTTGGCTGCCAGAATTACTGACGATTATTACTTTTCCGTCCGTGGTCACGGCTTGGACACTACCCACAACGTAGTCCGGAGCCGCTCCGAGTTTTTGTCTTTCCGCCCACTGGGTTTTTACATCCAGCGTCATTAACCTCTTGCGGATAGAGTTGTATTTACCTGATTCATTGATTTGGGAAGTTAAACCAATGGTATCTAAGGTGACGGAACTCATCGTCATGACCTCGCTGCCTTCAGGAATAAATCCTAAAGCTAACCTTTTTGCTTCTTCTCCGTTTTCGGCAACGACCGCTTCTATCCCATTTTGGCCTAAAGCTTTCACAGTATTTCGCAGGGTTTCCTCGTCAACTAATTCATTCCAATCTGTCATGATTTACCTCCCTTTTTACTATTACTGAATATATTATAACCACTTATAACAACCTAAGCCAGTCTAGGGGTTTAAGATACCAGGCGTAAACTTTTACTTGAGGGCGCATGAATTCTACTTCATGGCCTCTAAACTTCCTTTTAAAGGTGGTCACGCCGCGCCACTTTTTCGGGGACTTGTAACGATCGTCGTAAAGTCCGTCTAAGTCGAATGAGGTACAACCGCTCTTCTTAGCTATTTTTAACCCTTCCCAAATTAGATTGGCGGCTACCTGGGTACTTCTACCGTATTCCGTCGTTGGCAGAAACAGGCCGAAAGCGACCGGAGGTTTGATCGTAAACATGTTGCCACCGAGAAGTTCTTTCCCGTCCAGGTAGGCTAGAATAATTTGTGCCTGACTGCCAAAAGATCCCCACTGATCCTTCCAATCGGAGAAAGTCTGGACAGAGAAGTCCCGACGTTTCCCCGCCTCATAAAGAAGAGAATAAAATTCTTCTAGGTTATTTGACAGCCGAAAAGAAAGATCTTTTTTTAGGCTCCCTCTTAAGCTTTTGCGAATATTACTATCGAAACTGGATAATATACCCTCTTCACTTCCCGTTAAATCAATGTAAGAGGTTTTGGTCGGACTAAGGAAAAAGTTTAAATCTTTATAGCCATTTAATTTAAAAGTCTGTTCTAACTGCGCGTAACAGGTGTCCTCGGTCTTAATATCCGGTTCGATAACGACAAACAAAGCCCTGTTTTCCTTAGCCATCTTTTCGATTTCGTTTAAAGAGATATTGCCGTCGCAGCGTTGGACTTTTATGATTGAACCGATCCAGGGGATTTTTCTAATTAGAGCAAACGTGTCTCCGACTTTTTCTACAAGCCAGCCTTTTTTTGAAAAATATTGAATGTATTCCTCTGATTGGCGGTAATCGGCCACATAGGCAGTATACTAAGTAAATGTCTTTAATGAGAAAAATATTCAGCCACTTTCCCTCCTTAGGACAAGTGCTGTTTGAAGGTCCAGGGCTCTATTCTGTTATCAAGGTTATAAAAAAAGATGGCCGGATAAATTTATACACGGGTAAAGGTTTTCTGCAGTCATCTATCAGCCGCCGGGAAACTCTAAGGGGAGGGCACTCTGATTGGTTCTTAGCCGCCCCTTGGTTCTCAGGTAACTTTGAATGTAACCTCGATTCTCTTCTGATCCTAGGCTTGGGGGCAGGTTCCGAAGTACCCCTTTATAATCAAGTCTACGAAGTTAAAAAAATCACCGGAGTCGAAATAGATCCTTTAATAATTGATCTCGGTAAAAAGTACTTTGGTTTGGACATACCCAACTTGAAAGTGATAAACGGAGATGCTGACCTTTTCTTAGACACAACTAAGGATACTTACAACCAAGTAATTTTAGATACTTTTAAAGAAGACATTTTTGAGAAGAACTGCCAATCCTCTCCTTTTCTCCATAAAATACGAAGTCATTTAACTTCCGATGGGGTTTTCTTCGTAAATAGGGTATCGGGAGATTCTTCGAACCGAGAGATGGAAAGAGAACTTAAGAAGGTTTTTAATACGGTCGTGACGCTGCGAATTCGTAATAATATATTTTTTATCGCCACTAATTCCCTTAGGGCGCCTAAAACTTCTGTGGGAGTTCAGCAGCTACTTTTAAAAGCTTCAGAATCACACCCGGCTTTGGGATTTTTCAGAACCCTGAAATCAAAAGATATAAAAGTTCTCTAAAGCTATAATTAAGCAGATGGTTAATCAAACAGGTGTAGACAAACGTTTTTAAACATATGGATTTGTCATGCCAGACCGTGATCTGGCATCCAGGCTTTATCTGAGCTTGGATTCCAGCTCGCCGGCTGGAATGACAAGGATGGACGGGAACCCATACTTTCAGAAGCGTTTATCTATGTTCTAAAGGATGATAAGGAAAAGAGTTTAAAAGCTGACCAGGTCCTTCTTGATTTAGATATTAAAATGCGAAATATTAAATCGAAGCAGAGCTATCTAAGCGTCTATATTTTAAGCGTGCTACTGCCGCCGATTGGGGTATATTATTTTTTCAAATATCTTTTCTTTGCTAGTGGTACTAAAAGCGATCGGAGGGCCGGATTTATTTGTCTTTTTCTGACGATCGCGGCAATCGCCGTCGGCATTTGGATTCCTACACTTTTGTTCAATCAGGTCACGAGCATTACTGGTTCTCAAGGAAGTGAAATGTTAAAAGAGTTGATTACACCAGCGAATCAAAAAGAGCTAAAGGATCTATAGGGCCCACATTCTGATACCGCGCCATTGTCATTCCGGCCTCCGTTAAAGCCTTTAGTCCCGGACGGGGATCCGGGACGGAATCCAGTCAGAATGGATCCCGCGTCAAGTGCGGGATGACGGGTAGTGTGATTTCATGATGTGAGTTGTATACAACATTTACAAAAGATCTAGGAGCTCGGTGAATACATAGATCCTATTTTTTCGCACGTTAAGTTTTTTAATAACTCCCATACCCTCTAAGATTGCGATCAGCCTAAGAACTGTTGACCTATTTGCTTTTATATCTCTCTTGACCATAGACGTATTAAAAACTGGGCTTTTAAATAAGTAGTCAACAAGTCTCGAGATGTAAGGCGATTTCAGTTGCTCAGTTTCCGTCTTTATCTTTTCGTGTAGAGATAATATTGCCCTAATGAGATTTTGGGTTTGCATCGCCTGCTCGATCACGGCCGAAAGAAAGTAATCGATCCAGAATTCGTAATCTTTGTCCGTGTCTACCCGATGTAAAGCTTCGATATAGCGATCTCTGCTTTTCTCAAAGTAACCGCTTAGGTATAAGATTGGAAAATCAATTTTTCTTTTATAATGAAGTAGCAACGGAATCAAAAGTCTCCCTATTCTGCCATTTCCATCATTAAAAGGATGGACGGCCTCGAATTGATAGTGGAATAGCGCTCCCTGGATTAATGGGTCGTCACTGTCAGAATTTAGATAAGTCTCGAGATTATCCATATATTCCTGGACAAATATATTTTCGGGCGGAACGTAGGTCGCCCTCTCTATTGTGTCTCCAGTTTGTCCAACCCAGACCTGCTCCTCTCTGTACTGACCACGCTTTCCCTCGCCTCGAACACCTTCCAATAGAATTCCGTGGATTTCTTTCACCAATCCTTGACTTAGTGGACGATTTTTTAGTTGTCCTATTGAGTATTCCATCGCCCTTTTATAATTGGACACTTCAATTACATCATGGTACTTAGTTCCTTCCCCAACCTCATGAAGAAAAACGTCCGAAACCGAACTTTGGGTTCCTTCTATTTTAGAACTTACGGTGGCTTCTTTGGCTGTTAAAGGAGCTACTAGCAAAAAAGGGTTCCTAAGTTCACTATGAAGCGTGCCGAGTCTACCCAAGGCAAATTCAGCATCGGCGAGCTTCCTTGCGAACTTGGCATAATCTGGCCTCACTGGTAGTTTATCTGGATGGTATGGCGTCATAAAAGCAATAGTAGCACACCTGTTGCAGAATGTAAAGATTCTGATACACTTAGACCTTGGGTGTTGCACACCTGCAACGAGGTATCAGTTTGGGCTGATTTAATGGGATTTTTCTAATCTAGTATGTCTAATGCTCTTGTTTACCAGGGTTGGTTAGATAACTTGAAAGCAACATCTAAAGAAAACTTCATACCCTTTTGTAAGGACTTTCTCAAGATTCTGGAAAGGGAAAACCCAGCAAAGCTGGCTAATCTTAAGAACGAACTCAGACAAGCGATTGAGATTTTAGATGTGATTGGCAAAAAAGCAATCAAGGAACTCACCCCTTTTTACAAGAGGGTCAAGGAAGTGGCGATTAAGGAGGCCAAGGACGAAAGTGAACTCAAGGAAATAAACCACTACGAGAAATATATTAGGAACTTCCAGATCCTGGATCTCCGTCGCGCGATTGTCAGGGAAAAGTCATATCATTTTGCACTTCCAATAAAATCTCTCAGCATTTGTCTTAACGTTGTCTTGCCTTTATTAGTTTTAAAATACCTTTCCCTTCTCTCCGCGTCGGATTTAGTTGGGTAGGCTTCGTAGAATATTAATCGGACAGGTAGACGTTTGGCGGTGGATATATTTTTACCTTGCTGATGTTCTTGGAGTCTTCTTTTTAAATCGTTGGTGGAACCAATGTAGAACTTATGATCTTTAAGTGAGATGAGGACGTAAAGATAATGAAACTTCATAATAGCCGTAAACCATTCGTTACACTCAGGTTCACGGTATGAACTACTCGCAAAACGGCGTAGCCATGAACTCGAGCTTTAGCGAGTAGTTCATGGCTCCGACGATTGAACGCTGTGAGAACATTCTTCATTAACCAGATAGTTACAC
>CAYHYS010000069.1:0-5045 GCA_964360905.1 uncultured Candidatus Saccharibacteria bacterium
GATCCGGGACGGAATCCAGTCAGAATGGATCCCGCATCAAGTGCGGGATGACGGGCAGTGCGATTTCATGATGTGAGTTGTATAGGTGGAGCTTCATTATCAGTCTGTTTTAGTTTATCATTGTGAGGTATGAAAAAAAGGATCTTAACCGGGGATCGGCCCACGGGGAAACTTCATCTCGGTCATTACGTCGGCTCCCTCTACAATCGCGCTCAACTTCAGGATGAGTATGATGAGTATATTCTGATCGCCGATGTTCAGGCTTTAACCGATAATTTCGAAAATCCCGAGAAGGTCAGAAGTAATATTTACGAAGTATTACTGGACAACTTGGCCGTGGGAGTTGATCCCAGTAAAGCCACTTTCGCCGTTCAATCACTGATTCCGGAAACGGCCGAACTGACCGTATTTTTCGCCAATCTCGTGACCGTTTCAAGGCTGGAGAGAAATCCAACCGTTAAAGATGAAATTAAACTAAGAGGGTTTGAGAAAAGCCTGCCTCTCGGGTTTTTTATGTACCCGGTTTCCCAAGCCGCGGATATCTGTGTCATTCGCGCGCACCTCGTACCGGTGGGCGAGGATCAACTGCCCCACATCGAACAAACCCGTGAGATTGCTCACCGTTTTAATTCGATTTACAGGGAGGTTTTTCCGCTGCCGGAAGCGATGATTGGAAAAGTCAGAAGACTTCCGGGCACGGACGGGAACGCTAAAATGAGTAAAAGTTTAGGAAATGTTATCTATCTTAGCGACGATCCGGAAACGATTAAAAATAAAGTGATGGGGATGTACACCGATCCGACGCGAATTCACGCCAGCGATCCGGGGCACGTCGAAGGCAATCCGGTTTTTATTTACCACGACGCTTTTAATGCCAATAAGGAAGAGGTGGCCGAGCTCAAAGATAATTATGAAAAGGGTAAAGTCGGAGACATTGAAGTTAAGAAAAGTCTGGTTAAAGCCTTAAATAACTTCTTAGATCCGATCCGGGAAAAGCGTTTTCAGTTTCAAGGTAGAGGCGAGAAGTTTTTAGATGAGATACTGATTAGTGGCACGAGAAAGGCCCGGGAGGTTACTTCCCAAACGATGAAAATGGTCAGAGAGGCGATGAGGGTCAATTATTTTGAATAGGTGGTATCATTACCTGTCTGAGATTGGACGAAGAGAACACCCTGAAGGTGAGCTCGTGCCACCGCCTGGCTAAGCCAGGGGTCCCGCTGTGGCGGGAGATCTACACCTTCAGGGTGTAATCAGTTGACGTATGGCGAAAAAAATTATCAAGAAAAATAAATCCTCGGGAGTTTTTAAGAGTCTTCTCCTCTATTTTTTAGTCGCCTCATTTTTCATCTTAATTTTTTATACTTTCGGAAATTCTTCAAAGACGACGACTTCGGTTCCAATATCAGAAACCGTAGCCCTAATTAAAAACGGCCAAGCCGAAAAGATTGAAGTTTTAGGCAACAACGTTACCGTTTACGGCAAGGACGGTAAAGAATATATCTCCCGCAAGGAGGATAGCTCTTCTTTCATCGATATTTTACAAAAATCGGGAGTGGACACGGGCAGTGTGCCGCTGACGATCAAAGATGATTCCTTACCGGGCAGTATTACGGGAATTGTTTTTAGCGTTTTACCGGTAATTCTCATGATCGCTTTCTTTTTTCTGATCATGAGACAGGCCCGGGGCGCTTCCGACTCGATCTTTTCTTTCGGTAAGTCTCGCGCTAAACTTTTCAGCAAAGATAATCCTAAAATCAGCTTCGCCGACGTCGCCGGGGTTGATGAGGCGAAAAGAGAGCTTTCCGAAATAGTCGAATTCTTAAAAGAGCCGGAAAAATTCAGAAAGTTAGGCGCCCGAACGCCGAAGGGGGTTCTTCTCATGGGTCCAGCCGGCGTTGGAAAAACTTTGTTGGCAAGAGCCTTAGCCGGTGAGGCCAATGTGCCTTTTTTTAGCATGGCCGGATCGGAATTTATGGAGATGTTGGTCGGAGTTGGCGCCAGTCGAGTAAGAGATTTGTTCGATACGGCGAAAAAGAACGCCCCCTCGATAATTTTTATTGATGAGATCGAATCTATCGGGAGACGTCGCGGCAGCGGCTTTACGGGTGGGCATGACGAGAGGGAGCAAACCTTGAATCAGATTTTAGTCGAGATGGATGGGTTTGAGCCGAACACCTCCGTCGTCGTCGTGGCCGCGACCAACCGCCCGGATCTTCTTGACACGGCTTTAGTCCGTCCCGGCCGCTTCGACCGTCAGGTGCGTCTTGACTTGCCGGATATCGAGGGGCGGAAAGCCATTATTAAAATTCACATGAAAGGTAAGCCGGTTGCGCCTCATGTTGATATTGATCGGTTGGCTAAAAGGACCGTCGGTTTCTCCGGTGCCGATATTGAAAATATGCTCAACGAAGCGGCTATATTGGCAGCCCGGCTCGGAAAAACCGAGATTGAGGCGGGGGATTTCGAGGAGGCGGCGACGAGGGTTAAACTCGGACCGGAGAAGAAAAGGTTGCAGTCCGATGAGGAGAAGAGGATGACGGCTTATCACGAGGCCGGCCACGCGCTCACTTCGGCGATGCAGCCGCACATGGACCCAGTCCACCGGATTTCTATCGTCAGCCGCGGTTTAGCTCTCGGCTTTACCATGATTCCGCCGGCTAAGGATCGCTATAATGAAACGCAAACAAGATTTCTTGAGCAAATTACAACCATGCTCGGCGGTCGAGCGGCCGAAGCCATTGTCTTTAATGAGTTTACAGCCGGCGCTGGGAATGACATTGAAAACGCGACGCGGGTGGCTCGGGCCATGGTGGCCGAATACGGGATGTCAGACTTAGGACCAATGGCTTTCGCTTACCAGGATGATGATAAAATGATGCTTTCGATGATGGGGGAGCAAAATAATTATTCCGAGGAAATGGCGCGGCGGATTGATATTGAGGTTAAGAAAATAATTGATGAAGCTTACGAGCGGGCTAAGAAAATCATTCTCGACAACCGTGATAAGTTAGACAACGTCGTTAAGGCTTTAGTTGAGAAAGAAACTCTCGAAGGCGAAGAATTCGAGCGAATCATCGGTAAGACCAAAGAGCCAGAAAAAGTCTGATTAGGTACTTACATAGTACGTGCAGATTGGACGCCGCTGACCCCACCCTGAAGGTGAACCCGACGTGGGTCTACACCTTCAGGGTGTTCTCTTTTCAATCCCCACAACTTGACATACCCTATAGTTAGTGATATAATGGATGTATAGGTTAATAAACCTATATTTAATGGCTTTAGCGCTCCTTGACAAAAAGCGGCTTTGGTTACTTCGGGTGGAGGTTGAGTTAACTCTCAACTATCGATACCCGGGAAACTAGATGCTCTTATTGTTGAGGAGAATTTCGAGGAGAAATTTTACTCAAGCAGGGTAAAAACCTGCAGTATTACGGGGGCACGACACCTCCGCCCGAAAGGGTTAAACAACGTCGAGCCGAGCCTACCCTCGGTCACTAAGTTTTCTTCGGAAGGTAGGATTCCGGGGAAATTTCATCGGGCTGTAGTCAGCCCCAATTATGCCAAAGGAGGCATAAAATGAAATGTTTCACGTTTTCGAAGACCCTCTTTGAGGGTCTCGTCCTGTCCGTGGACGAAAAACTCGGACAGGTGGTTTTCTTGGGTCAGAGCGGACCCAAGGGAGCTAGGTACGAAAAAGTCCGCTTAGACCGCCAAAGCCCGGCGGCGGTGGTCGGCGGTAAGGTCATCGAGGCCGAGCCAAAGAAGATCACTCTTCCGGCCCGAGACGGAAAGCCAGAGAAGATTTTTTACACTCTGGCCAAACCCTCGGGGCAGAAGACGGACGCGGTTTTGGTCCGGATCTGCACCCAAGGTGTTTACACCCGCGGGACGTACGGGTCCTGGCGGGTGATCGAGGGCAATCCAGAGGGCCTGATCTCTGGAATCGGGGCCGATACCGAATCGACCAAGAACTATTCTTGGTCGGATGGGCTGGTTTTAGTTCGACCGGGCGACGTGATAAAAATTACGTTGTCCGGCGGGTCTAAGTTTGACCCGTACGCGTTGTACTTTGACGCGGCGGAGAAGCTGACGGTCGTGGATTTCGCGCAATGGCAGGCCGGTCAGGCTGCCCTCGAAGTCCAAAAAGACCCCGATGGGGCCGAGGTTCTCTTCGGCACCATGCCCGCCTACAGTTTTTCGAAGGCGGGGTTCGCGGCGGGGATTGAACCAACGGTTTCGGCCGGTGGGTCTGTCTTAACCCTCGGCCGCGAGGGCCGCTACTCTAAGACGGTCACCATCGCAGTGGCCAACGATCTCCCGATGGAGATCGAAGAAGTAGCGGTGGCCAAGACAGGTGAAAGCCTGGTCTTGGTCAACGGCAAACTGGGCAGCGTCCGTGTCTCTGGAATCGAGGCATGTCTTGACGCCGGGCAACATGCAGGATTTCTGGGATTCTTCGGGTTTGAGGTCACCCTCCGAAATAATAAAACATGCACAGCTAATGGATGCACGAAGCATCATGGCGACAACTGCACCAAAGACTGCGGAAATCTCCCTGCAGCCACGGGCTTTCCGCAAGCCACCGCATCCAAGAGAAACTATGTTTCTCTTTTGGGGGTGACAAGTGGATGCTCCGGGCAGCTCCGTAATGAGTTCCTGGACAGCATCATCTTCGTTGACGGGCGCCTAAAGCAGGCAGATGTCCGGCTTCTTTTGAATTGCTCCAAAGCTGCGGGCGCATCCCAATCCGCTCTCTCCGCCGACATTGGACGCGCGCAAGAGTGGAAGTAGGGCACATGCGGCCGGGGGCCGCGCCGGGTCCCCGGCCGCGATTGGGGCCAAGAGGCTCGAAGGGGGGGCGTCGATGACAGTATGTAAGCGGACGGCAATATTATCAGCAGCGGTTTTTTTTATAAATGCGCCCGCCAATGCGATCTCGCTAGACACACGGGTGTCGTCCTTCAAAAAACAGAAGAAGCCCACTTCATCGCGGGTTCCACTCAGACCTTAATATCTCTTGGCCGCCAACTCGACGCTCAGTATAG
>CAYHYS010000070.1:0-5030 GCA_964360905.1 uncultured Candidatus Saccharibacteria bacterium
AAAATATTGACCAAGCGTCCGATCGTTCCATTGAGAGGGGAAATTTCCGAAAATCCGTCTTCTCGTAGCGGAAAACTTCGGGCAGTGGAGAAAATATATGGCTAACTTTAGGAAAAATCTTAAGAAAGGGAACTCTAAGACCGTAACTACGTTTCTAGGTTCCGTTGTACTGTTTCTGTTTATTCTCCAAATAGTATTCGCAAATAGTCTATCTTCTAAAGGTAAAGAGATCTTGAAGCTCGAAGATGATAAACAAGAGCTATTAAGAGCGCAAAGTACTCTTTCCGGTACCCTCGCTGCTCTTGGATCTCTAGATAGGGTTCGGAATGACGCCAGAAAGATAGGGATGATTGAGAGTAGTGAAAATTTCGATTACTTAGTCCCACCACGAGTGGCTTATAATCCGTGATTTACTCCCGCCTATATCAACTAAAGCTTCTCTTCGGGCTTCTAGCCCTCGTTCTAGTTGTTCAGCTTTTCAACCTTCAGGTTTTACAATTTAGGAGTTACAAGGTTTTAGCCGATTTGCAGCATTTTCGTGAGAGCCCTGTTCCGGCGAAAAGAGGCCAGATATTCAGTCAAGATAACTCCCCATTGGTATCAAATAAGACTTCTTATCTACTTTTCGCTGAAGTTAACAAAGTTATAAATACAATAAAAACCGCGAAGAAATTGGCGGATGTCCTTTTTGATCCTAACTCTTATGATGACTTAGAAAAGAAAAGGGGATTAGGCAACCTGAAAAAAGAATTTGAGGCTGGCCTTAAAGAGAGGATAGAGAATCAAGGGCTTGTTTGGGTGTCCCTAGCAAAGAAGTTGAACGAGGAAAAAAAACATCTACTAGAATCGTATGAACTGTCTGGTTTAGGTTTTGAGGAAGAATTTCGCCGTTCTTACCCGGAGGGAAATCTTGCTTCTTTTGTGTTGGGTTTTGTCGGTTCCGCTGAAAGCGGAGTAGAGAAAGGTTACTACGGAATAGAAGGTTTTTACGACGGAGATCTTAAAGGCAAAGGTGGGAAAGTTGTTGAGGAGCGCAGCGCTTCAGGACTGCCTATACTCTCCGGTGACTATAAGGAGATCAAGGCCGCGGATGGGCGTGATTTAGTTTTAACGCTTAACCGCTCTATACAGTTTCTCGTGGAAAAGCGGCTCAAGGAAGGGGTGGAAAAGTATCAGGCAAAATCCGGTACGGTAATTGTAATGGATCCTTTTACCGGAGCGATAATGGCCATGGCCTCTTATCCGGATTTCGATCCGGGTAATTGGGAGAATTTCGCCAAAAATTATTCTGAAGATATGAAAGACAGAAATCTTATCTTTCGTAATCCGGCTATTTCCGAAACATACGAACCTGGATCAGTGATGAAAGCTTTAACAATCTCAGCCGGCGTGGACCTAGGGCTTATTACTCCCCAGACCGAATTTGATGATAACGGCCCAATCATCGCTTCCGGAAACACAGTTAATAACTGGGACAAAAAACACCACGGACGTCAGAATATAATTCAGTTGCTACAAAAATCTAATAATATTGGAGCTGCTTTCGTCGGTAAAAAGCTAGGTTCGGAAAGACTGCGTGAGTACTTTGTCCGATTCGGCTTAGGCACGCAAACGGGTATTGATCTTGCCGGCGAAGATACGGGAGTTCTCAAAACACTTTCGCAATGGCGGGATATCGACCTTGTCACAGCCGCCTTTGGTCAAGGTATTTCTACAACGCCACTCCAGCTTGTTAGCGCTTTTACGGTAATCGCTAATGGTGGGGTATTGTATAAGCCGTATATTGTTAGTCAGATTCGTGACGGAATTAAAACTGTTCCGTTTAAACCGGTAAAAGCGCGGCAAGTTCTTTCACCGGACAAGGCCAAGATAATGATTGATCTTTTAACGGCAGCCGCGGAGGGAGGAGAAGGTAAATTTTTTGTGTTAAAAAAATACAGAGTCGCTGGAAAAACAGGTACAGCCCAAATTCCGCTGGAAGGTCAATATGATCCGGATAAAACAAATACGACGTTTATTGGGTTTTTGCCAAACAACTTGAAGTTTGTTATGCTGGTCAGACTTAAAGAGCCAACCACTTCAGTCTACGCGGCTGAGACAGCCGTTCCGTTGTGGATGGAGATTACGAAAGACCTGACGAGCTTTTTTGCCATACCACCAGACCGTTAAGTATGATTCAAAGACAATTAAGCAAATATATAGTTGAGGGCGGCGTGCCACTTAAAGGTGAGGTAACCGTATCAGGCGCTAAAAACGCGGCTATTAAAATGGTGGCGGCTTCACTTCTTACCTCTGACGAAGTGATTCTTACCAACATTCCGGAGATTGAAGATGTTGCTGTTATGATCGAGGCTGCCTCCGGTTTAGGTATCAAGACTACTTGGCTTGATAATCATAAACTCCGTCTCAAAGCAGACGAAATTAATACCTACGCGTTGGATACATCAATTACTTGCCGCGCCAGATCAACGATTATGTTCATGGCTCCGCTTCTTTCTCGTTTCGGGCAATTTACACTCGGTGAACCAGGAGGTTGTACCATCGGTAAAAACCGGCCAATAAATCGTCACTTGGAGGCTTTTTCTCAAATGGGCGCGCAAATAGAGTTTAGAGATGATGCCTACAAAGGCCACGTTCAAGGGGGCTTAAAAGGGGCTGAAGTGATTTTCGAGAAAAACACGGTGATGGGAACAGAAAGTGTTCTTCTATCTTCCGTTCTTGCTTCGGGAACAACGACAATACTTAATGCGGCTCAGGAACCGGAAGTAGATGATTTAATTTTACTTCTTACTAAAATGGGAGCGAGGATAGAGAGGGTAACTGACAAAGCAATACGTATTGAAGGAGTCGCCACGCTGCATGGCGCTTCCCATGAAATAATTCCGGATCGAAATGAAGCAGTGACTTACGCTATCGCGGCGGCGGTTACCCGTGGCGACCTACTCATCAAAAATACTAAACCTTCTGATATGACCGCTTTTTTGGCAAAGCTTGAAAAGATTGGGATAGCTTTTGAGTCCGGAAAAAATAGCCTGCGCGTTTGGACTCTACCAGATCAGGAATTTAAAAGTGTAAATATCGAGACTTCTCCGCACCCGGGATTTATGACTGATTGGCAGCAGCCTATCTGTGTTTTACTAACACAAGCGACTGGGGTTAGTTTAGTTCATGATACGATTTATATAAACCGGTTTGAGTTCACTAAAGAACTTAATCGTATGGGAACTAAGATTGATGTTGTACAACCGTCAAGCGTAGGTATTAATACTATTGTCAGTGATGATGATTACGATATCAGTAATGAAGGAGAGCCTTTCACGGTGGCCGTGATAAACGGTCCCACACCGCTGACGGGTAAGAGGCTGACAATACCTGACTTACGGGCAGGGGCCACTCTTGTTTTAGCGGCCCTGTGCGCCAAAGGGAAATCCGAAATTTTTGGTGTTGAACACATTGACCGTGGTTACGAACTTTTTGACCAAAAACTAACGGCGCTTGGAGCTAAGATAATACGCGCCTCGGTTTGAGAGGTAATCCCTAAACTTGTTTACCGCCCGATAAACGATAGTGCTGACGTTAGTTTCGCTAAGTTTAAGAATTTCAGAAATACCTTTGTTGGTGTATCCTTCGAAGAATTTTAGATAAACAATTCTCGCTTCTCTCTCTGGAAATTCAGAGAGGACTCTACTCAGTAAAAAACTGGTATCGTCCTTCAATGCCTTTTCCTCTGGCGTGTCTATTGACGAAGGCAAATTATCAATAATTTCTATCGAGTACGTGGTGAGCTTCGCTTTTTCACTGTCTCTAAAATAATCGATAAGAACATTTCGGGCAATCTTATAAAGCCAAGAGGAAAGTGACAGACCTTGCCACCTAAAATTATCGATACCCTTTAAAGCTTTCTCAAAAACGGCTGAAGAAAGGTCTTCGCAGTTCTGTTCTTCGATCCTCCTTTGGCGAAAATAAGCTTTTATGTAAGGATAGTAGTGCCGAAAAATTAAAGTAAAACTTTCTTTGTCCCCTTTCTGTACTTTCCTGATCAGTTTTCTTTCCGTGTCCTTGTCGAGGGAGATTTTACTCATAGTTTCCTTCAGTCAGCGTTTCAAGAAGTTCAAATTTATCCGATCTTCTACCTCTGACAATAATTACCGGATAATCTTCGATTTTAGCTAAATCTTCGGAAGAACATAACTCAAAATTTTCCGGTAAGGATTCTACATTTTCGTCAGTAATGATGAGCTTATTTCCTGGTAAAATCTCAACGAGCTCAATGACCGCAGCTAGTTTTATTGGATAATAGTAATGAGTCGCATCAACGATGAATTTACCGTTTTTTCCGGGAAAGAATCTTATCCGCGTCGGATAGAAATTGATTGTCTTTAAAGCTTCTTTAGCCGGTTCGGAATTGACGCCGAACATTTCTCCTACTTCTAGAGCTTTATTTTTTATTTCTCCAATAGAAGATTCTTTTATCTCGAAAGTTTTGTATTTATCAGTCGGAAATTCGGTTGGGATTTCACCGCAGATAATAACAAGATTCGGGTTTGTGATGTCCAACCAGTAAGATAGAGTTAAGCGCGCGGCTGGAGACATTTCCAGGACTAAAAAATGGTGGTATGGTTTTACGGTTACAATCTGCCAAAGGGTCCTCGCCGTTAGAATAATCCATTTAAAAAATGTGGTCGGATAATCACTCGATCCAATTATTGTTAGAGGCAGGGAGAATTCTACGAGCGGGCTTTCAAGATTGCGTCGCGTCGGATACGCTTGGCTGAGGACTGCATAGATCACCTCTCGAGCGATAGATGTTTCCCCACTGCCAATGATGCCGATTATAGTTGGTTTGTGTTTTTCGATGACGAATTTTGAAAGCGCCTTCAAAACCTGCCGTCCTATAAGGCGAATTATGTTTCTCACATTTACATTCTAACTGAAACTTTTAAAAAGTGATATTTTTTGATCTTAGGAGTTTAATAGATATAGGGCCCACATTCTGATACCGCGCCATTGTCATTCCGGCCTCCGTTAAA
>CAYHYS010000071.1:0-5017 GCA_964360905.1 uncultured Candidatus Saccharibacteria bacterium
TGAGGCGGCGGAGAAATCAGGTTCTTTAATTACAGCTCGGTCCGCTCTCGAGCAGGGAAGGGACGTCTTTAGCGTTCCCTCCTCAATTTTTAATTCCGTCGGTATCGGTACCAATAAGCTTATAAAAGAAGGCGCAAAAATGGTTTTAAGCCCGGAGGATATTTTAAGCGAGCTGAATATTTCTTCCCTAAAAGGAACGGCTAAAGCTTTAAATTCTTTCCCCTTAACCGACGAAGAAACGTTTCTTTTTTCCGTAATTGAGACGGATGAACTTCACATTGATGAGATTATCAGAAGGTCGGATCTTCCCATTTCAAAAGTTAACAGTGTCTTGACACTCCTGGAGATTAAAGGTATGGTAAAAAACATTGGCCAAGGTTTTTACCGCAAGGTAAAAACCAATTGATAATTAATTAAGTAATAATTGATAAAAGAAAAATGGTAGGAAATAAACCGGAAGATATAACTAAAAGGACTTTAAGATTTGCGATAGAGCTTGTCAGGTTTTCTAATTTGAAAAACTCAAAAAATAAGAAAGTGATTCAAGGAAATTAAATGCTTTTCTCAATTATCAATTATCAATTATCAATTAATTATGCAATTAGTTATCGTTGAATCGCCGACAAAAGCTAAAACACTTTCTAAATTCTTAGGAAAAGGTTATGAGGTAACGGCCTCAATGGGTCACATTCTCGACCTGCCGAAAAGTAAGCTGGGGGTTGACACCGAGCATAATTTTGAGCCCGAATACGTACCATCATTGCGTTCTAAACCGGTTATTAAAACTCTAAAAAGTAAAGCGTCAAAAGCCAGTGCGGTTTGGTTATCGACGGACCCTGATCGTGAAGGAGAGGCGATTGCTTGGCACATTGCCGAAGTCCTCGGACTTCGGAAAAATCAAAAATCAAAAGTCAAAAATCAAAAATTTCGCAGAGCAGTTTTTCACGAGATTACACCCGAGGCGGTCAAGGAGGCCTTCGCTCATCCGAGAGATCTCGACATGAATTTGGTTGATTCCCAACAGGCGCGGCGGATTCTCGATCGTCTCGTCGGCTACAAGCTTTCGCCGCTGCTTTGGAAAAAGGTGCGTTACGGGCTTTCGGCGGGCCGCGTCCAAAGCGTGGCCGTCCGTCTTATTGTTGAGCGGGAGAGGGAAAGGACCAGTTTTAATTCAACTGAATATTGGAGTGTCGAGGTCGAATTTTCGACGGAAAAAAACGAAACGTTTAGCTCGCAACTCGCGGAAATTAACGGGAAAAAAATTGCCTTGGGTAATAAAGGCGAAGTCGACGCGATTTTAGAAAAGATAAAGGAGAGCGCTTATAAAGTATCTTCCGTTGAAACGACCGAAAAAAGAAGGAATCCTTACGCGCCTTTTACGACTTCTTCGCTCCAACAGGCAGCCGGCAACCGTTACGGTTTTACGGCCTCGCGGGTGATGAAAGCTGCCCAAGTTCTTTATGAGAATGGTCTGATAACTTACATGAGAACGGACTCGACTAATTTAGCGGCCGCGGCGCTGACCCAAGTTAGGCAATTTATTGAAAAAGAATTTGGCGTCGCTTATTTACCGGAAATCGCGCGGATTTATAAGACTAAATCGAAGATGGCTCAAGAAGCGCACGAGGCGATTAGGCCGACCAAAGTAGAACTCAGAACTGCGAACTCAGAACTTAGTGGCGATGAGGCGAAGATTTATGAACTTATTTGGCAGCGCACCGTCGCCTGTCAGATGAAGGAAGCTCTTATTGAACAAACGAGCGCCACTATTGAGGGAAGGGCAGACAGTGACCATCAATTTAAATTTAAGTCCGTCGGATCTCTTTTGAAGTTTGATGGATGGCTAAAACTTCTTGGAAAAGGTGAGGAGGATGAAACGGATAATCGTCTTCCGGCTCTTTCTACCGGCGAAAAGTTGGAATTGATGAATTTAATTCCCTCACAACACTTTACCGAAGCTCAAGCGCGGTTTACGGAGGCCACTCTTATTAAAACTTTAGAAGAGCTAGGCATCGGTCGTCCTTCAACTTACGCCCCAACTATTAATACAATAATCGCCCGTGGTTACGTCGGCCGGGAAGGGAGAGCTCTTTATCCTTATGAAGTCGGGATGGTCGTTAACGATCTTTTGGTCAAGCATTTTCCGGATATCGTGGATTTCGGGTTTACGGCCGAGATGGAGGGCAGTTTCGATGAAATCGCCGAAGGAAAAAAAGAGTGGGTTCCGGTCATCCGTTCTTTCTACACTCCTTTCGAAAAGCAGCTGGAAATTAAAGAAAAGGAGATTAGGAAAGAGGATGTGACGACGCTGGGAGCGACGAGTGAAAAGTGTCCTGAATGCGGAAAAGTACTGGTCATAAAGCTCGGTAAGTTCGGGAAGTTCCTCTCCTGCACCGGTTTTCCGAAGTGTAAGTACGCAAAACCACTTGAGCAATTGACGAGTGGCAAAGAGCAATTAACAAACGGAGAGGTCGGGAAAATCGTGTCAGTGGATCAAACCCAACTGGGAAAGTGCCCCGAAGATCAAGGAGATTTGATGATAAAGCAAGGGCGCTTCGGGCAGTTCATCGCCTGTAAAAATTATCCGAAATGTAAATTCACCAAACCTTATTTAGTCAAGATCGGGATGAAGTGCCCGCAGTGCAATGGTGAAGTGATCGTTAAAAAAAGCGGTCGGGGTAAGGTCTTTTTTGGTTGTAGCCGCTATCCGGAGTGTAAATACGCTTCTTGGAAGAAGCCTGGAACCGTAAACGAGGCGACGCCGTCTAAATAATGTTGGTTTTAAGCCATTTGCAAGACGTGGTCTTGCGGACTGCGGCTTAAGTTATTCGGCGAAGGATTTTGTGGAAAACATCCGGGATGTCACCATCAGCGCCGACGTTGAGCCATTTATTTTTAAAGATAGGCAACTTGGAAATTTTTTTGTAACCAAACTCAACTTTTCTGTCGAATTCTATGCCTATCTTTTCAAATCGATCTCCTTCAGCATCAAATGTGCGGGTTCGTGATACTTGTAAGTCAAGCGAAAGATGGATTACAAGATCGGGGAGAGTATTTCCCAAAGCAAGTTTGTTTACCTCTAAGCAAGTTCCAAATCCTAGTTTTTGGGCATAGCCTTGGTAGGCTAAAGCGGTAACAAAACTGTTGTCTTGGACAACAATCCCATTTCTTTCTAAAACCGGTTTCACAATTTTTCTAAGAGTGTGGGCACGTGAGGCTGCATAAAGATAAACCTCGCAGATAAAATCCATCTCTTCATTAAACTTGGTGCCCTGTACCAACTTCCTGATAGAATCGGCAATCTCCGAGCCACCGGGCTCCCTCGTCCAGATCACCTCTTTACTAGGAAATTTCTTTTTAAGAAATTCGAATAACTTTTTCGACTGGGTTGTTTTGCCAGTGCCGTGACAGCCCTCAAAAATGATATAAAATCCTTTTTTGTTTTGCATAAAGTCATGCCAGGCTAAGACCTGGCATCCAAGAGCCTTTCGATTCCGGATCAAGTCCGGAATGACAAGTACTCTCTTTACAGTCCGGGAACGGGAAATTTAGAAGCGAAAGCGCGAACTTCAGTCCAAATTTTTTGAAGTTCTTTACTCTTAGCTAGTTCATCCCGGCGTGTTTTAAAGTAATCACTTCTCTCCTCTTTGTTTTGCGGAAGCTCTACCTTACCGACGATTTTAATGACGGCGCCGATCCATTTAGCGATTTTTTTCATATGAGTTTCCTTCATGCCCCGACTCGTTAGCGCCGGCGTGCCGATTCTGATGCCGGAAGGGTAAAAAGGTGAGACGGGTTCCAGTGGAATGGTATTTTTATTAACGGTGATGCCAATATAACCTAAAGTATCCTGGACTAAAATGCCGCTGCCGGCGCCGTTCGTTTTGGTGAGATCAATTAGAGCCATGTGATTTTCGGTGCCTTTGCCAATCAGGTCAACGCCCTCTTTTATAAGTTCCTTAGCCAAAATCTTAGCGTTGCGAACGATTTGATTGCCGTACTTTTTAAATTTAGGCGAGGCCGCTTCTTTTAGAGCCACGGCTATTGCCGCGGTTTGGTGATTATGGGGACCTCCGCCCAGTCCCGGAAAAACAGCGCGGTCTATCTTTTCGGAAAGCTCGGGGTCTTTTCTAAGGCCTCGTGTCGTGACCATGATCATGCCGCCTCTTGGTCCGCGTAGAGTTTTGTGGGTCGTGGTTGTGACAATATGGCAGAAAGGAACCGGAGTTTTGTGGACACCAGCGACGATCAGTCCGGCAATGTGGGCGATGTCACAAGCGAGATAGGCGCCGACGTCATCGGCGATTTGGGCGAAATCTTCGAATTCGAGTTGAAAAACGTAGGCGGTGGCACCCATCCAGATAAGTTTTGGTTTATTTTCGCGGGCGAGCCTCCAAACCTCATCGATATCAACCCGACCGTTAGCTTTAACGTGATAGGGGACGCTTTTATAGAAAATTCCAGCCGCCGAAACTTTCCAACCGTGGGTTAAGTGTCCTCCGTCAGGAAGGTTAAGTCCCATGACGACGTCTCCCGGTTGGCACGTAGCCAGGTAGACGGCCAGATTGGCCGGAGAGCCGGAGTAGGGTTGGACGTTGACATGCTCGACGTTGAACAACTTTTTCGCGCGTGTCTGACACTCTATTTCTATCTGATCGATGAAATAATTTCCGCCGTAATATCTTTTTTTCGGATAGCCTTCGGAGTATTTGTTGGTCAAGATTGATCCCATCGCCTCCATGACGGCCGGTGAGGTGTAGTTTTCCGAAGGGATCATTTCGAGGCCTTCTTTTTGCCTTTTAGATTCCTCGGTAATCCACTTGTAAATTAATTTATCTTGCTTTTTGACGGCATTTAAGTTCATATAGAGATTAAAGATTGTTTGGGGCAATAACAGTCTATCAGAATTTTTATGGCTTTACAATAATCGGTCCGCCCCTTACTATTTTTTTAGATGAGATATGATGAATAGTTTTGATTTACAGTATCAGAAGATCCTGGCAAAGGTGATGAGTGA
>CAYHYS010000072.1:0-4995 GCA_964360905.1 uncultured Candidatus Saccharibacteria bacterium
GAGTAAGAAGTAGGAAGTCAGAAATAAGACGGGAAGAATAACTTTAATTCTCATGTATCACTGAATGTGGAAATAATAGGAAAAAACCCCGTCGCCATGGTCGACGGCAACGTATCTAAGCGTCGCCTTGCCACAACTAGCGGCTCCCCGGTAGAGAGTTCCATCGGCTAGTGCTTTAATAGTCGTATCGGACGTATTGTACATGTCAATTCCCGTATGCGGCCCGCCACCGTAAAAACCCCGTTTCGCCCAAAAAGACATTCCGAATTCTTGGCTTATTCTTACCGGGTCGGAGAGAGGCCAAGTCCAACCTCCTTTGTAATCCATTGCCTGGACACCGTCATCATAGGTTACATCGTTCGAACCTAAATAATCGGCCGGGTTTACAACGGCGCCGTTTTTACGGATCTCTAAGTGGAGGTGAGGTCCGGTCGAACAATACGGAGAGCCGGAATTTCCCATCAGAGCAATCACTTCTCCTTTCTTTACACTTTTACCATCCTTAAGCTCCAGGCCCGCGATTGCCCTTTCGAAAGCTTCTTTTTCCGCTAGCGCTTTGTTGAGTAGCGATCGATATTTAATCTCATCGTTTTGCGTGGCGGAGAGAAGAAACTGCTTATCTTTCTTTTGTAAATTTAAGGAGTATTTATAGGATTCGAGATCTTTTTTTTCGTTTTCGATAGATTTCTTTACAACCTCCACCTTTTCTTTCTTGTCACGGACAACAACCTTTTGAGAAGTAAAATTTTTTTGGACATCTTCCATCTGTTTCAGAAGTTTTTGATCCTGTAACTCGAGAGCCTTTAAATATTTAAGTCTCATGATAAAATCGGAAAAAGTTCCGGAAAATAAAAGCAATTCTAGGGGAGTAATCCGACTACTTTTATAGGAAGCTACCGCCCGAGTCGAAAATAAATCACGCTGAAAAGAAAGAGAGCGAGAGACCCGACCCAGGCGCACTTCTAGATCTGCGACGTCTTGAGAGAGACCTTCGAGCTCTTTCTCCTTCTCCGTAATTCTCGAAATAGTTTCAAATATTTTGGCGCTCGTAATACCGACTTGGCTATCCATGAAAGATATTTCATTGTTAAGGCTTTTCTCCTTTGTCTTTAAGGATTCTATCTTCTTTTGCAACTGCGCTATCCTATCCTGACAGTTGGAAACTGAATCGCAATTATTAGACTCCTCGGCAGATACCTTAAAGAAGTTAGGGGCGATGAGGAAAGCAATAATGAGCCAGTAAGAACATTTTCTTAACATTTATATCCTGAGATACCTTCTAGTGGAAAGAGCGGCCCCGAACATACCTAAGATAATTCCCAGGAAAATTTGAGAGATGGAGACAATAACAACGAACTGCAAAAAAGGAGGTACCGGAATTCCTTTAAGGATAATCACCATTTTTCCTAAGACGAGCAAAGATAAAACTAAAAGGATGAAGGTGGAGATAAAACCCGAAACCAAGCCGTAGAGAAAACCTTGCGTCAGAAATGGCAAACGTATATAACCGTCCGTCGCTCCTAATAGTTTCATAATTTCGATCTCTTCTGAACGGCTTCTGATGGTCATACCGACGGTAATAAGAATTATGAAAAGAGAAATAAACGCCAAGACCGAAATTAAGCTTAGGCCAATAATCCGGCTGGCATCAACCCACGATTTAAAGGTATTAATAACATCTCTAAAGAAGACGACCTCATCAACCCCCTCGCTTTTCGACATTTTGGCAGCAACGGTTTCAAGATCGGAAATTTTTTGCGCTCTAATTTCGAGAGAAGGAGGAAAAATATCGCTGCTGACCGATTCGATAAGATTCTGCTCGTTTTTGTGCTCTCCCAAATAAAACTTAAAAGCATCCTCTTTTGAAATGTAATCGATGGAAGCGATACTTGCCTGATTTTTAAGTTCCCGCTCGATCGACAAAATTTTATCTTCAGCAAAATCATTTTTAAAAAAAACTGTTATCAAAGGCCGTCCTTCTAAATATCCTAAAACCGAGTTCGCCGTCAGCGAAACAACGGCAAAAGTTGAGGTAATAAATAAAGTCAGTGTCATAACGAGAATCGTGGCTATGGTTAAACCTTTATCCCGACTAATTTGAATCCAAGTGCTTTTTAGAAAGTTTGGAGCTTTAACACTAAAACTCATATGATCCTCCCCTATCATCTTTAACAACATGTCCCGTATCGAGACCAATAACCCTTCTTTTTAAGGTGTTGACGATATCCGGATCGTGGGTGGCCACAATGACGGTTGTTCCCGCTAAATTTATCTTATTGAGGATATCGATAATGCCCCAGGTCAGACCGGGATCAACCTCCGCCGTTGGTTCATCGGCGACAAGGACCTTAGGATTATGAACTAAAGCCCGCGCGATCGAGACACGTTGCTTCTCGCCACCGGAAAGTTGATAAGGAAAAGAATTCATTTTTTGAGAAAGACCGACCATCCCAATCACTTTTTCGACCACCTCTCTCACGTCTTCTGATCTTTTTCCGAAAATCTCTAGAGCTAAAGAGACGTTTTCGAAGACGTTACGTGTCGCCAAAAGCTTAAAATCTTGAAAGACGACGCCTATTTGGCGCCGCAGAAATGGTAATTCTTTTGCGCGCAGTTTATTGACCTCCTGGCCATAAAAAAAAACCGAGCCGGACGTCGGTTGTTCTTCTCTGATTAAAAGCTTAATGAGGGTTGTCTTTCCGGCACCGGATGGCCCAACGACAAAAACAAACTCGCCGGGATTTATTTCTAAATCCACCTGATGAAGGGCTAACGTCCCATCCGGATATCTTTTGGTGATCTCACTGAATTTTATCATTAATAAATCTTGGTCTTTTAGATTAATCCACCTCTTAAATTATTTAAACTTAACCTTCTCGACAAGAATTAGAGGTAAATCACTGTTAAGGTTACGAACTCGGCGACCCTCAATGGTAACATCACTCTGCCCTTCCAAGAATCCCAGATCGATTTTCGTGCTTTGAAGGACAGCCATAATTTTTTCGTTCTCATTCACCAACTTAAAACCTCCCTCAATATTTATATCCGCCGGTGTCACTTTTCTGATTGTGCCCACCCACGAGTTATTTTGAACCGGAATATCTCCATTTCTTGGAGTGATACTCACTAAAGACGTCTTACTGTCATTACCGCTCCCACCGCTGATAATACTCCCGAAACCGATACCGATGTAAATAGAAGCCACGGAAACAACCAAAAGCAACAAAAATTTCTTCACGGAAAACAATTCAGAATAGCTCACTAATAAAACTTTAGAACATTAGCCATCAAAACTCAACCCTTCGACCCATTTGACCATGCTCAGGGCAGGCCCTAACTAAAATAACGCAACTCCGCCTCAATAAAACTGGCCAGATCACCTCCCAGTACCGATTCCGAATCACTGCTTTCAAAACCGGTCCGAAGGTCTTTAACGAGTTTATAGGGGTGAAGAACATAAGAACGGATTTGATTGCCCCAGCCTGGAGTCTTGTAAGTTCCTTTAAGGGCTGAAACGTGGCTCACTCTTTTCGATTCCTCCAACTCGAAAAGCTTTGACCTCAATACTCGCATGGCTCGTTCTCTGTTTTGGGCCTGAGACCTCTCCGCCTGACAGGTGACGATGATACCGCTGGGCTTGTGCTTGAGTCGAACCGCCGTTGAAACTTTATTGACATTCTGACCCCCGTGACCGGAGGCCCTAAAAGCGGTAAACTCGATATCTTCCCCGCGAAGCGGTACTTGAACGTCATCCTCAATAAGCGGAATAACTTCTATCATCGCGAAAGATGTCTGTCGTAGTTTATCAGCATTAAAAGGAGACTGGCGAACTAAGCGGTGTACACCGGCTTCATATTTTAGATTACCGTAAGCGTAAGGACCAGCCACCTCAAAAACACTGCTTTTAATACCGGCCTCTTCTCCGATTGTTTCATCAATAATACTGACGGAAAAACCTGACGACTCCGCGAATCGTGTGTACATTCTTTTAAGCATTTCCGCCCAGTCCATGGCTTCAACCCCTCCCTGTCCGGAATGGACAGAAACAACCGCCGAATAGCTATCATAAGGACCGGAAAAGAAGGCGCTCTTTTCAAACCTCGTCAGTTCATTTTCAAGTGTGGAAAACTCGCCATTATCAAAGTAAAGGCGAAGGAGCTCTACCGTCTCTATCTCTTTTTTCAGATTAGACAATTCTTTCATTAAAGAACCGGCTTTTTCGCCTTCTTTCCAAAAATCCGGACTTTGTGAAAGCCCTTCTAAAAATTCAACTCTTTTTTCCTTATCCTCGATTCTCAGTCTTTTCGAAAACTCCTCTAACCGCTGCTTAAGATCCATAAAGTTAACCTTCTAATATACTCTCGTCTAAAACAAATAGTTCATCCTTCTTTAGCTCTCCTTTAAGTATTTTCTTGGCCAGATTCGATTCAATTTTATCCTGTATAAGCCTTCGCAGAGGGCGCGCGCCTAAAGCCGGATCGAACCCTTCGGCAGAAAGCTTTTTAATAAGACCTTCCGAAAAAGACAGTTTAACATCGTTCTTTTCCATTTCAGCGGCAACTTTCTTAAGCTTGAGTCGTGTAATCATTTCGACATGTTCGGGCGTTAAGGGTTTAAAGATAATGACACCATCAAAACGGTTGAGAAGTTCAATACGAAAGCTCCCTTCAAGCTCCTTTAAAAGATCTTTTTTGAAATCGTCAATCGAGAACCCTTCCCGTAATTTCGAAAAAATCGTTGATGTTCCGGCGTTTGAAGTAAAAACGATAATGGTATTGCTGAAAGAAATCGTCATTCCATTCGCGTCAGTAAGCCGACCATCCTCTAAAACTTGGAGAAAAATATCCAGTATTTTCGGATGGGCTTTTTCGACCTCATCAAAAAGGATTAAGGAGAACGGAGAACGGCGCACCCCGTCGGTAAGCTTATCGATAAGCGCGGCGACAGTATACTGATTCTGATATTCGGACATATCAAAACGGATCATCAGACCTT
>CAYHYS010000073.1:0-4899 GCA_964360905.1 uncultured Candidatus Saccharibacteria bacterium
GCTGATATTTTTATCTTTTAGCCTTTTTATAAAATCAGAATATTTAATTGAATAAAGTTTCAAAGCAGCGTTGATTCTCTGAATCCAAAGACGCCGAAAATTAGCCTTCCTATCCTTCCGTCCGGCAAAAGCGTAGCTACCCGCGTGTAAAACGGCTTCATGGGCGCGTCGGTATTGTTTTGACCTGGAACCAAAATAACCCTTAGCTGCTTCTAATGTTCTTTTATGCCTTCGTCGGCCTTTTACGCCTCCCTTAACTCTCATATCTTTATTCTAAATATACGGCAATTGCCTTCTAATTCTTTTTTCGTCGCCTCGGCTAAAACCAGTTTGCTTATTTTTACGGCTTTTTGTTGAAGAATCCTCCTTCGATCTCAAATGCGATGTTTGGGAATGCCTTCTTCGTAATTTTCCCGTGGCCGATATTTTTACTCTTTTTGAGACGGTTTTTCTTGTTTTTAATTTTGGCATTTTTCTCCTCGTTTATATTGGCGTAAACATTACGGAAAGCATCGGTCCTGCCCATCTCGGATCTGAAATCGGTTTACCACTTTCGATAAGCATCGCCGTGATTAAAGCTAATTTGCTTGTACCGATTTCCGGATGGGTAATTTCCCTTCCGCGGAAATAAATACTAATCTTGACCTGGTTTCCCGCGGAGAGAAATACTTTAGCTCTCTCAACCCTAATTTTAAGGTCATTTTCGGCGATAGCCGGACTAAAACGCAACTCTTTTAGGACCGATTTAACCCTCTCCGTCTTTTTTTCCTTCTTTTTTTCCTCAAAAAGGAACTTCTTGTAATCGATAATACGAACAACCGGTGGCGTGCTGTTCGGGGAGACCTCCACAAGATCTTTATCCTCTTCCCGAGCCTTTTTAAGAGCCTCCTCGAGACTTAATTCCTCATTAAAATCCGACCCGACTATCCTGACCGTTCTAGCCCTAATCGCCTGATTTATACGGTAAAACTTTTTAATAGTTTGTTTTCCTGTTATCTACCATCACAATATCTTTTTTCTCCTGAGCATAATTTTTACCATAAACATAGGTCTTTGGTCAAGGACTGATTCCACCCTGAAGGTGTAGATCTCCCGCCACAGCGGGACCCCTGGCTTAGCCAGGCGGTGGCACGGGTTCACCTTCAGGGTGTTCCCTTCGCTCAATCTCAGAATGTTATTTCTATAGCTACCAAAGATTTAAACTTTTAGTCAAAACCCTATCCCCTACTTTGACGATAAATTCACTGATATTCATCTGCCCTAGGTCCCGGCCGTCTCGGAGTCTAACGGCAATTTTTTCGCCTTCAACTTCCTTCTGGCCGACGATAATCATGTAAGGGATTTTCTGCATCTGGGCATCCCTGATTTTAGCTCCTAGTTTTTCATTTCGGTCATCTAACTCCGTCCTTAAGACCACGTCTTGCAATTGCTGATATACCGCCCTCGCGTAGTCAATAACTTTGTCTGAAACAGGTATCACTTTAACTTGGACCGGACTTAACCAAGCGGGAAAGGCGCCGCCATAATGCTCTGTTAGAATGCCAACGAACCTTTCTACAGAACCAATTATCGTACGATGGACCATGACTGGCCGCTGAGTTTTTCCGTCATTATCCGTGTATTCTAAATTGAACGTTTCCGGCATCTGAAAATCGAGTTGAAGGGTGGCGCATTGCCAAGTTCTTCCTAAAGAATCCTCTAATTGATAATCAATTTTTGGGCCATAAAAAGCTCCATCTCTTTCCTTTAGTAATATTGCCAGACCGGCTTTTTCCATCGCCTTTTTTAAAGTATCCTCGGCCTTATTCCATGTTTCAATTTCTCCCATAAAGTCGTCCGGCCGGGTGGAGAGATAAGCTTTGTATTTAACGCCGAAAACCTTATAAATATCTTCTACTAAAGCTATTAATTTCTCCAAAGTTTCTCCGATTCCGTCCTTAGTCACAAAAAGATGAGCATCGTCTTGAGTGGCCTGCATAACCCTAAACATACCGTTAAGTTCTCCCGATTTTTCTTTTCTTGTAATTAATCCGTATTCAGAAAGATAAAGTGGCAAATCTCGATATGATTTTTGAGACGCTTTATAAACTTGGATCATACCCGGACAATTCATCGGTTTTAGAGCAAGCTGCCGTTTCTCCTCATAGTCCGTAAAAAACATGTCATTTCTATAATGATCCCAATGTCCGGATTGCTTAAAAACATTAACGTCGAGCATTATTGGCGTCTGTATCTCCTTATAACCGTATCTTTTTTGTAGATCTCTCGAGAATTGTAAAAGCTCATTTCGAATAATCATTCCCTTCGGGTGCCAAAAAGGAATTCCTGGAGCTTCCGGTTGGAAATGAAAAAGATCAAGTTCAGTTCCGATTTTCCGATGGTCGCGTTTTTTAGCTTCTTCTTGCTGCCAGAGGTAAAGTTCCAGTTCTTCCTTGGTTGGGAAGCAGGTGCCATAAATACGCGTAAGCATCTTATTTTTCTCGTTGCCTCGCCAATAAGCTCCGGCAATTTTTAAAAGCTTAAAATGTTTAATCTCTTGGCTGGGATTTTCCGGGTGGCCCATTTTGCAGAGGTCAAGAAAGTTTCCGGGATCGTTGGTCATGAGCTTTTTATCCTCACCGGCAAACTCTATCGCAAGCTCAATCTTGTAGGGGTTGTGTTTAAATAATTTTTTTGCCTCATCGAGAGTAACCTCCTTAAATTCAAAATGCGTCCAGGTTGGCAGAATTTCCTTCATTTTTTGCTCAATTTTTGATAGGTCGGAATCGGATATTTTTACATCACCGAAATCAAAGTCCTGGTAAAAACCATTTTCGATCGAGGGCCCGATGGCGTTGTGGGTTCCCGGCCAAAGTTCTAAAACCGATTTAGCCAAAAGATGGGCGCAGGAATGTCGTAAGTTGTTTAGATATTCTTGATCGTTCATATTCTTGTAAAACAAAAAAACCTCCAACAGTCCTTGAGGTTCCAAGATCAGAAATCTCGGAAGGTTCCACCCCAATTACCGCCAAAGGCGATCACTCGTTTCCACCTACGCTCAACGCTTCGGCGGATTGATGGTTGGTAAACTCGGGCGAGGACTCGTAAACCAACCAATCAAAATATCCGTTTCGTGGATAGACGGCTAAACTCCACGTTTGGTAGACGTATCATCGTTTAACAAAATAATATTAGCACAAATCCTAGAATGAGTAAACGCTCGCAGAGACAGGATCTCCTCTCATGGCTAATTTCATCCCCTGATATCATGATATGTATCATGATATCGAAAGAAGGTACTATTTTCATCCAAAATTGGAAGTAACTGTTTCATTTTTGATATATAAAAATCAGCATTTTCTTTTACGTTCTTTCTTTCCACCACACCTCCGAAACCAACAAATATATCTACAACGTCTCTTGCTTCTACATCTGTAGATCCATCACCAATAAGGCATGACCTGCCTTTAAGATTTAAAGATTTAATTAATTTAGATTTACCGCCATTCCTTGAAAGGTAATTTCCAGAAGTGAAGCTTTTATATTTTCCCAAAGAATCAAAGAATATATCATTGCAATAAACGTTTTTTTCACTGATTCCTATATCATTTGCCAAGGGAATGACGGCCGGTTTAAAATTTCCGGTTATTAAGAAGGTATTTTTACCATGATATTTCAAAGTCTGTATCAGCTTCTTTGACCCGTAAACCAAACTTTTTATATATAATCTTCCTAACCATTCCAGATCCTTTTTACTTGGAGAAATAATTTTCATTTTTCTAATCATTGATTTTTGAAAATCTATTTTGCCCTCCATCGAGAGCTTTGTTAGTCTAGAAACCTCTTCATATTTATCTTTTTTTCTAGCCAGTTCGTCCAAGCCTTCGATTTTGACGAGCGTACTGTCCAGATCGAAGATTATGTTTTTGTAACTTATTTTTATCATAATTTTAATTTAGACGCCGGAAGGAATTGTTCCATCCCGGCGTCTGATTTTCACTAATACTTTACCAGAGGTAAGAAATTCCGATCCGTTCGATGATATGGTCCACGTTCTCCTATCGCGCAGTTACCTCTTCTTCTCAACTCCTGGTAAATGAATGGCGAGGGTAACCCGATGATAATTCCTTCTTCATCAAAGGGTTTTTTAAGGACACAACAAGCCTGCCTTTCGGGAAGTAGGATCACGTAAACATCCTTAATCTCTCCCCGATTTCTCACGGCCTCGAAGAGTACCTCTTTTACCTCGGCATACTTCGGATCAGCTAAAATGTGGCCCAACACTTTTAGGGTTTCCCTTCTCACTAGGGGTTGCGCCCGCGTTTCCGCGAAGTAGTTAAGCACTTTCGCCTTGATACTCTCCGAGCTGGGTTCCAAGTTCTCAAGACTAAGTTGTATAAGTCTATGAGAAAGGTTCCAGACCCAAACGGCGATGGCACGATGTGACCCATCTGTGTTATTGAGATGCTCATCAGTGACGATCGGCGCCCATGTTCCTTGACTGATGATGATCAAAATTTCGGCTACCGTTCTTTCCACGCCGATCATTTCCGTTTCGAAAAGGTAGTTGAGAGGGACTTTAGAAATCGTCACCCAAGAACCTTCGAAGTACCCGAAGGCTGACAACCCCCGACGTTTCGAGATCGAATCTAGGTAAGTTAGTTCTGATTCAATCTGAAACATCAACGGTATCGGATTTCTAATCGGACCTCTTTCAAGAAGTTTTCTAAAGATTCGATCGCCCTCAACAATTACCTCTTCAGAAGGAAAGATTGGGGCATAAGGATTTTGAACGAGATGGACAAGGCTAAACATCCTTCGCGCGAGTTCCAGCTTTTTACTCCCGTTAGCTTCTGATTGATACAGGTGGAGCAGAAGCTTTAACTCCCTTACCAGGAACAGCCAGAGGTTGTCCGCTTA
>CAYHYS010000074.1:0-4891 GCA_964360905.1 uncultured Candidatus Saccharibacteria bacterium
ACCAGGAGACTTACTATCAGGAGGAAAATGTCTACTTAACTGTGGTACAGTACAATCCTTTACAAGGACGATCCTTCTTTGATAGTATGAGAACGTGCCTGCAAAAAACCGAGTTAAGTCTTACGTAGAGAATGGTTATTATCATCTCTATAACCGAGGCGTCGCTAAAAACGAAATCTTTCTAGAAAAACAGGATTACGCCGTATTTCTTTCTTACCTAAAAGAATATTTATCCCCCTTTGAGCCACCCAGCGAACAAGAGACAAAAGAGAAAGGCTACATCTACTTCAGAAAAAATTACTACCAGAAAGTAGAATTGGATGCGTTTGTTCTCATGCCCAATCATTTTCACCTGTTGCTAAAACAAACTGAACCTAGATCAATGGAGGGTTTCATGCGATCCCTCGCTACTCGTTACTCCGGTTATTTCAATAAGCACCACAACCGTGTCGGTCATCTTTTGCAGGACGTATATAAAGCAGTTCTTATCGAAAATGAGGAATATTTTTGGTGGGTTAGCCGTTATATACACCGTAATCCGTCAGAAATTTTAGGCCAAAATAAAAAGCTCTCTTCTTATCAATACTCATCCTATCCCGCCTACTTGAATATCGAGAAAATAAAGTGGATCAATACAAAAGATTTACTTAGCCAAATTAAAAACTACAGAGACTTCGTTGAGAAACACAGCCAAGAAGAACCAGAAGGCCTTTCCAGTTACATTTTGGAGTCTCCAGAAGGATGATCCTCTAGAAGGACGATCCTTCTTTACCGAGTACGCAGCTTTTCCCTGAAGACCAACCAAGGAAAGACGATGACCGCATTGTAGATGCGCTTGAAGCGCGAAGGCTCAATAATAAGCCGCCAAAGCCACTCGAGTCCAATGGAACGCATGAATCTTGGTGCCCGTTTTTTATATCCGGAGATCATATCGAAGGCTCCACCCACGGCCATAAAAACCTTGGCGTCAATCCTCCCCATGTTGGCTGACAGCCACTTCTCTTGCGCTACCGGCTTAAAGGCAATAAAAAGAAAATCTGGTGTAAAATCGTTGATTCCACGGATAACATCATCGATCTCATCCGCGGACGCGCTTTGCAGATTGATTGGACCACAATCAGCCTTGATCTCGAGCCCCGGAAACATCCCTTTTAAAATCCGCGCGGACCGAGCGGCTACTTCCCGATTGAGACCGCCTAAAAGATAAACCTTAAGACTTCGCCGGGCGCTTAAAGAACAGATGGAAATAAGAAGATCGGTTCCGTGGACCGGCTCTTTAAGCACTTTAAAACTCTTACGGAAAAAAGCAAGCTTGACACCCACCCAAAGTCCAAGGAAAAGAGCCAGGATAATTCTTAGAAATTTATTCTTAGGCAATCGGTAGCGTAAATAATCGGCCGCGGCTAGAAGCCCGCTACCGTCCGGAACCGCAAGCGCCGAAGTGTTGACTATTCTTCTAAACTCAACATCCTGTCTTGAGGCCACCACCGATTCAGCATAAGGAGTGGTGATCAGGTGCTTGCTTCCGTCTTTACTGAAATTTTCGATTAAATTCATCGCTTCCGAGAAGCTGACAGCATCAACTCTCAAACCTAATATTTCCAGCTCATTTTTACTCATATTCGTTTATATTCACCAATTAGATGACGGTCGCCAACATTTTGAGGAATATATACTTACTAACGGTTAAATACTTTATATTTCTTTGTTAATAAAACCATATGTATAGTCACTGTCACATCGAATCAATGAGTGATAAAATCTGTTGAGCTGATTCTTGCCAACTAAATTTCTTAGCTTGATTCAAGGATCTGTTCTTAATCCTCTCACTCTCTTCTGGAGTTAGTTTCAATACTCCCTCTAAAGCCTGCGCGATCTCATCGATGTTATTCGGATCAACATAGAACGGCGCTTCTCCGCCAACCTCCGGTAGGCTGGTGACGTTCGAGGTAACTGTAACTGCCCCGCAAGCCATCGCCTCGAGAAGCGAAAGGCCGAAACCCTCGTAAAGTGAAGGGAAAACAAAGGCCTTACAACCGCTCATTAAAGCCGGTAAGTCTTCGTCGGGGACCTTACCGGGAAATTTAACCCTCTCCTCCACTCCAAATTTTTCCGGCGCTTTATAAATCTCATCATAAAGCCAGCCTGGAGCCCCCGCCAATACAAGGTTTGCAAGACCTGGTCTTGCAAACGGCTTAAATACAAGGGAAAACGCCTCTATCAGCTTCATCAAATTCTTCCGCGGCTGAATGGTCCCAACGAAAAGAAAATAGTCCCCATTGATCCCGTATTTTGCCTTCACCCGAACAACTTCCTCCTCGCTTCTTGGGTAAAAGAGTTCCTGATCATAACCCTCGTAAACAACCTTTATCTTTTCGCCGATCTCACCCGTCGGGTGTAACGAAATTCTTCCACCCGACGGGTGGAATTCGTTAATGAGGTCTTTCTTCGTATACTCCGAAACGGCAACAATCCGATTCGCGTGGCGGATGGCGTACTCGGTCGCGAAGTTAAGGTAATACTTTTGCGGAAACTTGTGATAATTCGGTAGAAACCGCGCCCCTAAATCGTGAATGGTCACCACTGTTTTAAGCCTCGGAGATCTTATTATAGGAATTGTATGAGCCGGAACAAAAAGAACATCCGGCGGATTTAGAAGACACTCGAGAGCCAGCCCTCCTTGGGTCCAAAGGAAGGGCCAGGGAATAATTGATAATTGATAATTTCCGCCAGTCGTTCGAGACCCTGAGGGGTCCTCAGACCCTCGAAGGGAGGCGGATCCGCCTTGGGAGGAGATAATTGACAAATCTTTGAAAAATTTTTGATAGCGGGGGCTTTTCGAGGAATCGGAACGTAATTAAAGGCGGAACTTATGAGGAGAATTAGCTCTCAGCATAGCCCGAATAAGATAGTAGGAGTAATTTTCTGGACCGCCAACAAAGCGGCTAAAAGCCCGCGAAGCATCAATACCGATAAGCATATTTAAATTCTAAATCCTAAGTTCTAAATCCTAAATAATATCTAATCTCAAAGTTCAAATGTTTAAAACATTGGGATTTTTTATTTGTTTAGAATTTAGTATTTAGTGCTTAGAGTTTAACGCCGTGTGATGCTCTTTCTAAACGTTTCAAAATTCTCGAGCGCGAACCCGGCGCCGCGGACAACGCAAAGAAGAGGATCATCAGCCACGTGGGCCGGGACTCCGGTCGCCGCTGTCAGCAGTTTATCAAAATTACGAAGCAGCGCTGTTCCTCCCGAAAGGACCATTCCTTTATCAATGACATCAGCCGAGAGCTCCGGTGGCGTCATTTCGAGGACGGCTTTAATTCCGGAAATTATTTCCCGGAGTGGATATTGAATCGAGTCGGTCACGTCTTTTGAGGTGATAATAACGGTTTTTGGCAGGCCCGAGATACTATCCCGACCCTTAACTTCAAGCTCTAAATCCGGCTCTAAATAAGTCGCGGCGCCGATTTTTATTTTAATGTCTTCAGCCGTCCGCTCGCCGATCATGAGGTTGTGTTTGTGACGCAAAAACGCGGCGATAGCCTCGTCAATTTTATTACCGGCGACCCGGACCGAATTGTGAACGACGATGCCACCGAGGGAAATAATGGCCACCTCCGTCGTTCCGCCACCACTATTAACAATCATCGAGCCGCTCGGTTCCCCGATCGGGATTTTTGCCCCAATGGCCGCGGCTAAAGGTTCGGGAATGAGATAGGAATTACGCGCTCCGGCTGAGAAAGTGGCGTCTAAAACGGCTCTTGATTCAACGGAAGTCACCCCAACCGGAACAGAAACCATGACGTCGGGTTTAAGGATCCGCGTGCTGCCAATGGCTTGATTGACGAAATAGCGAAGCATCGCCTCCGTCGTAATATAGTCAGCAATAACACCGTCACGTAAAGGGCGGCTGGCCGTAATACCCACCGGCGTCCGTCCTAGCATCTCCTTCGCGGCATTACCGACAGCCACAACTTTATTATCATCAGTGGAAACGGCGACCACGGTCGGTTCGTTAAGAACAACACCCTTACCGACGACGTAAACGAGAGAGTTGGCCGTGCCGAGGTCAATGGCAATTCTTTTAGCGAGCATATAAGGAGAGATTAACACAATATGATACCGATCCTCAACGGCCCTACTTTTAATCATTTCGACTCTCCCCCCCCCGCTATCGCCAGGTAAAGTCGATCATTATATCCTTAGAAAGTGAGGTCATCACTCAACTCACATGACAATTTTTGAACGATCGTCACGAAAGTGTCATGTAATTAAAAATTAGATAGGCCGTGTGGTAGATTGACCGGCGCGAGTAAAGAGCGGAAAAGACTCTTTCCATTTACTTCCTTTTTATTCTTTGGGTCACCCGCTAAAAGGTCTGGCCAATAACTTCTGAGTAGTTTCCCCGTCTTATCTTCAGACAATTTTGCTTGAAAAATTAAAGCCTCATCGTCAAGTTTGATTTTTTTAAGAAATTTATCAATCTCCTCTTCCCAATCGTAGGGAGATGCCCAGACACTCTTTTGGATCATTCTAAACCCGAGCGATTTAAGCCCTTTTCTTACTTGGTTACGTAACCTCCTCTCGGTTTCTTCAATATCGTAGACAATAATTCTCCAAAATCCGTCAAATTTCCTTTGTCTAATTCTCAATTGAGGAAACTTTTGAAAAAGGTAGTCTAACCCTTCGGAAGTAAGCTCGTAACGGCGCCTTTCCGCTTCCTCGATTCTTTCGATGAATCTCCGAGAAAAAAGTCTATAAAAAACTCTCTCAACGACGGAATCTTTGTTTTCTTTGAAGCATTCCGAATCCCATCCGGAAGCAACTCGCATTATCGACCTTGGCGTGGGTATTTCATATAGAGCCTTTTCCGCGGAGGATAGGG
>CAYHYS010000075.1:0-4800 GCA_964360905.1 uncultured Candidatus Saccharibacteria bacterium
CTAACCCCCGTCTTATCTTCACCCGCCAATCAGGAAGCTGAAGACCGGACAGATTAAGCCTTGGGCCTTGCGATAATCTCTCCGGCAGATTGTTACAATCGACCACTTTGATTTCGTAATTGTTCTTAAGGAGAGCTGAGGCCACATAACCGATACCCAAGTTCAGGCCCGCCCCGAACCCACGCGGGTCAATCAGCAATATTTTCTTAATGTCTGTTTTGTGGAATAATTTTTTTGACACCAGAATTATTTATGAGTCATGATACAACATTGCCAGTTCTATTCTTCTAGCCAACCTCGCCGTGTTTCTTCTCCAAAATATTGAACCAATCCTTAGCATATTCCTGAGTTGTCCAAAGGTTAAGTCAAGGCTGTGGCAGTCCCACAAATAGAAAACGATCTTCTTCAAGGAATTAATAATAAACAGCCTTTTATTCTCGGCCAAAGCTCGATTACGGATGTCGATGAGTTCTTGACTGCTCAAGTTAAGGTTTTTGAGGTGAGGAGTACCATAGGCCAGCGAGGCGTCATCATCTTCGTTGAGCATCCCTTGAGCTTTGGCATCGTCGTATAACCTGGTTCCATACAAAGGAGTGGCGATCGAGAACATAAAATTATCCGCTCCCAGCCGGCTCAATTTCTTGGCGAAGTTCACCGTTTCTTCAACTTCTTCCCGTGTTTCTCCGGGAAACCCGATGACAAAAAAACAGTTGCTGCTGATGCCCACACGGGTACAAAGTTCGACCATACGCTCAATCACCTTCAAATTAATCCTCTTCTCGATAATTTCGTTGACCACCCTTTGGGACCCTGACTCCGGAGCGAACCAAAGCTCTCGGCAACCGGAGGCTTTCATCTTTCTGAGTAAACCTTCGTCCAACGTATCCGCCCTGACCCCGTTGGGGGTATACCATTCAAACTTAAGGTTATTTTCAATAATCAAGTCACAGATTCGGTCCGCCCTCCTTTTATCGCAGGTAAGATTGTCATCTTCAAAATCCACTTGCTGGACACCATATCTTGTGATCAGCTCTCTCAGCTCACCGACGACGTTCTCCGGACTACGATACCGGAAAGGCCGGCCCATGGTAATGTGGATTGAACAAAAATTGCATTTAAACGGACAACCGCGGCTTGTGACCATCGTGGCCCAGGGCTTGTCCATGTCCCGATTAGCTCTTTTGGACTGGGCGGCTTCAAAATATATGGACATCGGTAAAAGGTCCCGGGCCGGGTAGGGCAGATCGTCAATATTATTGTTATAGGGACGTGGTCCGGTGATGTGAGATTGGCCTTTCTCCCTAAAAGCGATCCCCAAAACTTCCTTTAGTTCATCCGTGGACGAGCCACGTGCCAGCCTGTTCATGAGCTCGAGAATAGTCAGCTCCCCCTCCCCCAGAACAGCAAAGTCAATATCCGGATTTAGGACACACTCTTCCGGCCGTATGGTGACGTGCGATCCGCCCACAATGACAATGATATCTTTATCAACGCTCTTAATGACAGAAGCCACCTTGGAAGCCGAGTCCTTTTGAATGGTGAAATTGTTAGTGATGCCGACCACGCGCGGGTTGTTTTTTCTGATTTCATCGGCAATCGAGGCGAAATCCAGACCATTAAAATCGCGGCGCGCGTCAAAATGCTTGACATTCTGCCACCCCAAGGCGGCCGCGTCCAAGATGGAGACGGGATAACCATCTTCCCGCAGGATAGCGCCGATGTAAGCTAAACCTAGAGGCTGGAAAACATCAACACCGATATTATCTTTCTCAAGTAAAACGGGTGGGTTGACTAAAAGGATAGGCCAGTCGGTCTTCATCTCAATCATTGTAGCGACTATTATCAATAGATTCAACCACGAAACTTTAGGGTGCCCGGCTCTTTACACCCGTGTTATGATGTAAATATAGTATCGATGATCATGTATATATGAAAGCGAAAGTTAACAAAATCACCTGTATCGGCTGCGGACTTTGTTGTGACTTGGCCCCAGACAGCTTTGAATTCGACGAAGATTTTAAGTCTCAACCAAAAGAGGCGATCGTCGCCGATGAAGTAAAATGTCAGGAAGCCACCGAAGCTTGCCCGGTTAAAGCCATCACTTTGAGTTAATACTCAAGAAGGCAGTGAAAAATGGTATCCCGCGAAAGCTCTTTGAGAAGTCTTTCCTTGCCGTGGAGATAGGAAAGATTGATGAGGACAGCTATCCCAACTAAATGAGCGCCGGTTCGACCAATAATCTTGGCCGCCGACTCCAGAGTGCCACCGGTGGCCAGAACGTCATCCACAATGAGTACTTTTGTTCCGGGATCCAGAGCGTCTCGGTGGATTTCAATGACATCTTCGCCGTATTCTTTAACGAGCGGTTCGGAAAGCACTTCGCGCGGCAGCTTGCCTTTCTTTCTAATTGGAACGAAAGAGGCTCCCAACTTTAAAGCCAGAGGCGCGCCAAAGATAAAACCGCGGGACTCAATACCGACCACGGTCTCGACTCCCCTTCCTTCAAAGGGTTTGGCTAACTCGTCAATGGAAAAAGCTAAGGCACGGTGATTAGCCAGCACGGGAGTTATGTCTCTAAAAATTATTCCTGGTGAAGGGAAGTTGGGAACGTCAATAATATATTCTTTAAGATTCACTATCTAAGATTAGCAGAATAAAAGACTGTTTTCAAAACCTCCGGATAATTGTAGAATATCCTTAATGACAGAACCTTTCAAGTCACAAGAAACAGCCGAAATTGGTATCATTGGCGGCAGCGGATTTTACGATCTGGCCGAGAATCTCAAAGAAATTAAAGTGGAAACTCCCTACGGGCCACCGAGTGACCGGGTCGCCGTCGGCACTATCTCCGGACGGAAGGTGGCTTTTTTGCCGAGACATGGTAAAGGGCACAGCATTCCCCCGCACCAGATAAACTACCGCGCCAACCTTTGGGCTCTGCGCCGTCTCGGTATCAAAGAGATTATTACCGCCCACGCCTGCGGATCCCTACAAAAAAAAATTAGGCCGGGAGACGTGGTTGTTTTGGATCAGTTTGTCGACCGAACCTCCACACGCAAGGATACCTACTTCGACGGCCCAATAGCCACCCACGTCAGCACCGCCTTCCCCTACTGCGAAAGGCTGCGAAGGCAGGCCGCGAAAACGGCGAAAAAATTGGGATTGAAGGTTCACCAAGGCGGGACCGTCGTGGTCATTTCCGGGCCGCGCTTTTCGACCGCGGCCGAAAGCTTGTGGTTCACCAAAATGGGCTGGGACGTAGTTAACATGACCCAGTACCCCGAAGTCGCCCTCGCCCGAGAACTGCAAATTTGCTACTGCGCTTTGGCCTTCCCAACCGATTATGATTCAGGAGTAATTCTGGAGAGCAAAATAAAGCCCGTCTCGGCCCGGGAAGTCGCCGAAGTTTTTGGAAAAAACATCGACAAAGCCAAAAACCTTATTCTGGAAATGGTCAAAAACTGGCCGAGAGAAAACGGTTGTGAATGCCAAAGAGCTCTGGAGGAAGCTAGGTTTTAGGTGTAGCTTATGAAACTAGTACTCTCCCTAAAGCATCTGGTCGGCAAACACAAAAAGTTATCCGCCACCGCGGGAACGGTATTGGTTATCGTTCTACTGTTGTACTTTTACGCCATTCAACCAATTTTATTACTTTACGGCAAAAGCCAGACACTGCTTCGGAGCTTACGCCCAATCGTGGCCGCCATCAACCGCAAAGACATTAAAACTTTGGACTTTGAACTCAAGTACTTCCGCCGGGAAGTTCTGGAAATCAAAAACGCGGCCGAGAGAATTGGGGTCTTCCGTCGCCTGCCTCTCCTAGGCCCCTACGCCGCCGATCTTAAAAATGGAGCGGAAGCCCTCCTCGAAGGCTACGACACCGCCATACAAATGGCCTCGTTTCTGGAACCCTTTTTCCCCAATATCACTTTTGGGGGCTGGCAGAGCTCCCCTTCGACAAATTCCCAAGAACTCAAGTTCAGCGATCTGGCAAAAGCTTTGCCGTCATTCTCAACCGAATTTAACAAATACCGGAGTCGTCTCGAATCCATCAGCGGCAAGTTGATGACGATCGACGAAAACCGCTACCCGGAACGCCTCGCCGGACGACCGATCAGAAAATATCTCTCCCAAACGCGGAGTCTCTCTACGTTCGTCAATAGGTATCTTGACGAGTTGGCCGAAAGCCTGTCCCTGGTACCGGAGCTCGTCGGTCTGGGCAGCCGAAAGAACTATTTGGTTATCATTCAAAATGATAAGGAAATCCGGCCCGGCGGCGGCCTTTTGGGCGGTTATGCCTTTTTGGCGTTGGAAAACGGCGATTTTAAGCTGACCAAATCGGGCGACGTTTCCTTCCTCGACCGCAACCTTACCCGCTCGCGGCCTTTAGCTCCGGACTATCTAACCCGATTCTTGGGTGAAAAATATCTCTACATCAAGGACGCCAATTATTCTCCCGACTTTGCCAAGTCCGCCAGCCTTATCCGAGACCTCTGGTTGGCCACCCCGCAGCCCTTCGATTTGGAAAGCGTCATCGTCGTCGACACCCGGTTCCTAAAATCCCTCATCGAAATTTTAGGCGAAATACGTTTGGAGGATGGGCAAGTCGTCAACGCCGGAAACATTGACGAGAACCTGAACCGCTTCTTTTCCTTTATCGGGAACCAATCAAGTGAAGTCCGCCCTTATAAAAACCTAACCAGCATCATCCTCAACGAACTTTTAAAGAAAACCTTCGCCTACGGGAGCTACAACGCCAATGATCTTCTGAAGAAAATTATTTCTTTGGGTAGATCCAAG
>CAYHYS010000076.1:0-4794 GCA_964360905.1 uncultured Candidatus Saccharibacteria bacterium
TTCACACCGGCTCGTTAAAAGAATGGACGAGCTTAAGGTTAAGGACTTACCTTACCTGCGTCCGGATTGTAAGAGTGAAGTCTCCGTAATCTATGAAGGTGGTAAACCGCTTTTGGTTGACCACGTGGTCCTAGCCGCCCCTCATGATCCGCAAATGGAAAAAGAACAGGTTAAAGCTGATCTTTATAAATTAGCTGTTTTGCCGGTCTTAGATTTTTATGGCCTACCACCAATTCCCTTAGAAAGATTAATCCTTAACGGGACAGGCAGATGGGCCATCGGCGGCCCCTCTTCCGACACAGGTGTCACGGGGCGAAAAATCGTGGTTGATTCCTACGGCGGTATGGCTCGTATCGGTGGTGGCTGCCTCTCCGGAAAGGATCCCACCAAGGTCGACCGTAGCGCCGCGTACGGCGCCCTCTACATCGCTAAAAACATCGTTGCCGCGAAATTGGCTAAAAGATGTGAGGTGCAACTGGTCTACGTAATCGGTTACCGCGAGCCAATCGCCAAAGCTATTGAAACCTTCGGCACGGAAACGGTTCCTCTTAAACAAATCGAAGATTTCGCCTGGAATCTTATTGATACTTCAACCAAAGGATTTGTTGAGGGGCTAAATCTCCTTCAACCGATTTACCGAAGTAGCGCCCGTTACGGACACTTCGGCCGAGAAGAGTTTCCTTGGGAAAAAATAAAAACCGGAGAAAACCAGACTAAGGAAGTTACTCAGGTTCAAGCAACAATAGCTTAATCTCCCCAATTGCGCTATAATGTATGGGTAGGAGGTAGGTGGCCGCTGCGCACGGTTACTACGTGTGTGGAGGAAAGTCCAGACAGCACAGAGTAAAGGATTGGGGCGTAAGCCCCAGCGCATAACCTCCGACTTTAGGTCGGAGAATAATCGCCGGTGTCCTGTCTTGGAAACAAGGCGGGAACAGATCACGAAATAACGTGATCCGAGAGCAACAGAAACTAATCCTTGGACTAAACTCATGGCAACATCCATGGCAAGCAAGGCCTGGCCTGAGCATGTCGAAGGCTGAAAAGGGCAATCCCACCTGCTGCAATCCACGAACGTCCCGTACCGATCCTTGGAATTTCCAAAGTCGGTACAGTTTGCTCGACGATATCAGATATAAGATTTCTCATAAAAATCGAAGATCTGGTGCGGGACAAAGATGGAGCTTAGATAGATGGCTACCTAAAACAGAATCTGGCTTATGATCTCCTATAATGTGAAAAACCCGATGGTGTAATCCTCGGGTTTTTCTTTTCCAGGTATCTCTATCTGAGATGCTATACTTTTATTGGCATTGTTATGGGTATCACTGCTGGTCTTTTGAGTATGACCTTCTGGGGAACGGCTATCTTTTTGGCCGCCCTGGCTTCACGACGGTTAGGAAATGTTTTGACCCTTTTTTGGATGCAACTCTTTGGTTTTTTAGTAGGCTCATTTTTCTTTCTGATAAATTTTGGCTCCTTTACGTTCACGGCAGTGACCAGAAACATCCCTCTCCTCATTGTAGTAGCCATATTGCAAGCAATTGCTTATCTCGCCTTCTATAAGGGGTTAGAGAAAGCGCAAGTATCACTAGTCAGTCCCATCGGAGCCACTTGGGGACTTATCACGGCGGTCTTAGGGGTAATATTTTTTAAGGAATTACTTAGTATTACCCAATTGTTAGCGATCGGACTAATAGTAACCGGCATTGTCCTATTATCTATTAATATTCAGGAATTAATAAGTCTAAAAAGGGTCAACCTACTTGTGGGTGTTAAAGAAGGAATAGTCGCTATGCTGGGATGGGGAATTTCATTGTTCCTTCTAGTACCCGCCACCAAAGACTTAGGGTGGTTTCTACCGGCGTTTATCTTCCGCTTTTTCGTACTACTACTCATGACCGGATTCATCGTCCTCTCTAAAAAAACTTTTGTTCCGGTCTCAACAAAACTTCCAACATTACTACTTCTACTAATCGGAGTTTTTGATATTGGCGGCTTCTTTAGCTATTCCATTGGGGTAGCCGGGTCAAACTCCTCCATCGTCGCTCCTATTAGCAGTGCCTTTGCGTTGGTTACCGTATTGCTGGCCAGAATATTTCTAAAAGAAAAGCTGGAAGTAAATAAAATTGTCGGGATCTCGGCGATCGTTGGTGGGTTGATTTTAATTTCCAGCTGAAAAATAGACAAATCCTGCCAAAAACATATTCAAGCATTTTGAGAGCGATCGTTGCAAAAACACTTGAATAGAAAATTTCTTAGGGCTAAAAATTAGGCTAATAGGAATTAGACAAACACTATCCAACCTGCCCGCCAAAGCCTATGGCGTAGGTCGATAGGACAGGATTTGTCTAAGGCAATTAAACATCAAGTGCGCGGGTATTAACACCCTGGTATAATTGCGTTTACTTATGGCAAGGCTGATATCAACTAATCCCGCCAAAAATTATAAGACGATTGGTTCCGTGACCGTCTCAACACCCGCGGAAGTGGCGCGAAAAGTTGAGGAAGCAAATATGGTAAAAGCCGGTTGGAAGGATGCTGGTCTTTCAAAAAGAATGGCCTACGTTCAGACTATTTATCAAAAGTTTATGGAAAGGGAAGAAGAACTAATTAGCCTCATTGTTAAAGAAACCGGCAAAAGCTTTAAGGACGCCAGATCTGAATTTGAAAGGTACGGAAACGCCTTTAAATGGTTTTTAGAAAACGTCGAGTCATCTATAAAGGACGAAATAACCTACGAGGATGAAAAAACTGTCCACAAAATCGTCTATGAACCCTCAGGAACAGCCGCCGTTATTATTCCTTGGAATCACCCTTTCGGTATGTTCGTTTGGGGAGCTATACCTAATCTCTTAGTGGGAAATACGGTTGTCCTTAAACATTCTGAAGAATGTCCCCTCACGGGAAAACTGATTGAGCAAATAATAAATTCTACAAATTTACCTCGGGGGGTGTTTTCCGAAGTCTACGGCGATGGTAAGATAGGAAAAATACTCTTAAGTAAGGAAATAAATCTGATTTGGTTCACCGGCAGCTCGGCGACGGGGAAAGCTATTTACAAAGTTGCGGCGCAAAAATTCATCAAGGCAATTCTGGAAATGGGCGGCTCCAATCCCGGAATAATTTTCGCGGACGCTGAGGTTGACCAGTTTATCGATAAAATTTACTCAAAAAGATATCTTACTTGCGGACAAACCTGCGACTCTTTAAAAAGACTCATCGTCCACGAATCCTTATTTGATGAGGTTGTGCGTAAACTAAAAACTAAAGTGGAAAGTAAAAAGTTCGGTGATCCTGAAGATAAGGAAACGGATATCGGCAGCCTCGTCGCTGAAAGGCAAGCAGAACTACTCGAGGCCCAAGTGAAAGATGCCGTTAAAAAAGGAGCTAAAATAATTACCGGTGGCAAGAGGCCGTTAGATCACAAGGGGGCTTACTATCTGCCAACGATTTTAACTGGAGTAAATAACACCATGAGGGTCTGGAAGGAAGAAACGTTTGGTCCTGTACTTGTCGTGGTACCCTTTAAAACGGAAGCTGAGGCTTTAAAACTCGCCAATGACACAAAATACGGATTGGGTTCTCTAATCTTCACCAAAGATAAAAAAAGGGCGGAAAGAATGGCCTCAAAACTAGAATCGGGAACGGTCGAAATTAATTCCGCCACACACTGGCTGACCTGCAACCCTTTCGGCGGTTATAAAGAATCGGGCATGGGCCGGGAGCATGGTAAGGAAGGCTTCCGGGAACTGTGCCAAATTAAGGTTATCTCCTCTGACAAATGGTAGCATCATTCTGGTTAATCTAAGGCATGGGTGTTAACACCCGAGGACCAATCGATTTCAGAAAATAGTTCTGAGACGGATGGGTTTTAATATAATCTTGCGAATCTTTAATAAACCGGCTTAGAGATTAAGGTGAGCTTCTATACCTTTTTTATATCCCTGTTTAAAAGCATTATCAACCTTTTTAATAGGATCACTACCCAAAAACCTTAACATTTCCGTAAGCTGCTTCCGCCGCTCTTCACGCTTCCCGATCTTTCTTAAACCAGCAATCTTATGTTCAATCTGAAAATAGTGAAGCTTATCCGTCAGCGGTAACTGCCAAAACAGCAGAAAACCACGTTTAGGAAAATTAACGCCAATGATTCTGTAACACGTCATCATAAACTCCCTCTCTAAATCTTGCAAAATCAATTCCATTAAACCCCTAACCTTACCCATATCCTTAGGATCGAAGGGCTCACTACCAATCTCAAAATACATCTTTATCTTTGGTTCTGTTCCTGAAGGACGTACGGTTACACGCATGGAAGTCGTGCCTTTAATCGGCCTAAACCTAAAAACTAACCCGTTCTTAGAAACTCTATCTGTCTCGGAAACAATTGGTTTTCTATCTAACCAATCTTCAACTGATTGAACAATGAAACGACCAAATTTTTTAGGTTTCCCTTTCCTTAATCCGTCTTGGATCTTTTTTATCTGAGACATCCCTTCGGCGCCAGGAAGACGAATTTCCGTAAGATAATTTCGAAAGTAACCATATTGAGAATATATTTCTTCTAGATAGTCGAGGAGAGTCTCTCCCTTCTTTTTCAGTGTGGCGGACAACTCGGAAAGCCAAATAGCTGGTACTACAGCATCTTTTTCACGAATATAGTTACCACCAACAAAACCATGGCTTTCCTCACAGGCCAAAAGTAACTCCCCAATCCGCCCTTCTCTTTCAAGTCTGTTCATCACATCACCAACGTATTTGAAACCAACCAATAAACCCCCAATCACCTCA
>CAYHYS010000077.1:0-4753 GCA_964360905.1 uncultured Candidatus Saccharibacteria bacterium
GGTACCGGGGCGGATTCGTTTGGTGCTTGTGTCTAAACTACTATTCGTTGCCGTCATAGTTGCTCTTGCCGGTATTTTCCTCGTCCTTTCTAACCGGATTGTAAAAATGGAGAGTGATAAGGTACCGAAAGTTTATAATTTTATTTCTCCGTTGAGCACGGATTCAGCGAACCCAAGAAAAAATTTCGGAAATATTTTCGGTAACCTTCTCTCCGTTTTTAAACCCTCGCTTTCACAGATGATTGAGAAGAAGCTAAGTGGTGCTAAAGGAACTTACGGGGTGGTGGTTAAACACCTACAAAGCGGTGAAGAAGCACTCGTTAATAAAGACGAACCTTTCTACATGGCCAGTTTGTATAAGTTAATGGTCATGGAGCTCTTTTATAAATCCGTTAACGAGGGAAAATTAACATTTAACGTACCGATTGGTAACAGTACCTGGGGCGAGGCGATTGAAAGTATGATCACCGTCAGCGACAATTTAGCCGGCAAGAGTTTAGGTGACACCTTGGGTTGGGATAAAATTGAGGCGGAGATGAAAGCGCTCGGTCTGACTCAGACCGTTTTGACAACTGATCTGAGATCAACGCCGCGGGATATCGCCATCCTTTTGGAGAAAATAGGGCGCGGTCAAGCCGTTTCGCAGGAGGCCAGTCGGGAGATGATCTCTCTAATGCTTAAACAAAGACTCAATTCACGGTTACCCAAGTATCTACCGACTGAAGCGAAAGTGGCTCACAAGACCGGAGAATTTGACATGAATCGCCATGACGCCGTAATCGTCTTTCTTCCGGACGGCACGTCGTATATTATTGTAGTCATGAGTAAAGATTCCGGGCTCGACGCAGAATCTTCGGAAGTGATTGCCCAAGTCTCGAAGTTAGTTTACGAGTATTTTTCAAAAAAGGAATAAATGAAATTAAGACGGGATTTTATACCACTTTTTAGGAGTATTGACGGCAGCACGCGCCGCTTGCCGATTATGACTGTTGATAGTGAAAAGGCCGGTCCGGTGATCTTTCTATGCGCGGCGATTCACGGGGACGAGGTCAACGGTACGGCTGTTATCCAATCCGTTTTTAAAAGGATAGAACGCGAGCAGTCACTAGTTTCCGGAAAAATTATCGCTCTGCCTATTTTAAATCCCGTCGGTTTCGAGCTGGTCAGTCGTCACGAGCCTTACGATGAAGCGGATCTAAATCGTCAGTTTCCCGGCCGGGCCGATGGAGATTATCCGCAAAGATTAGCTTATACGATTCTTTCCTTAATCGAAGAGGAGAAACCGGAAATTGTTTTAGATCTTCACACGGACTCAATAAATTCTATTGCTTATACGATCGTTGATTTTCCAAAAACCGTTAAGGACACCAAGATTATTAAGAACTGTATGAAACTGGCTTATAATTTAGGACTCCACTGGGCAATAGATAGTGAAGACGCGGCCGGCTATCCGATCGAAAAAAGTTTAAGCGGAGCTCTCGTTACAAAGGGCGTTAAAGCGGTCACAATTGAGTTGGGTGGGCCTTGGGTCATTTCCGAAGAATTTCGGAAAGTGGGCTTTAATGCTATTTGGAGACTTTTAGGGAAATACGAGATGGTTAAGGTCAATTCTGATCAGAAGATGATCGAAGCGGAAATCGATACGGAAAATATCCTCGTTTTTAAAGATGAGGTTAAGATACAGTCGACCGGGATCGTCGAGTTTAGAGTTACTCCCGGACAAGCGATCGAAGCCGGACAGGTTTTAGGAAAGGTGAGGGATGTTTTCGGAAGAACGATCGAAACGATAACTTCGCCGCGTCCGGGCGTCGTTTTTTCCCACGACGATCAATCCGCCGCTTTTCCCGGTAAATCACTTTTTACGATCGCTTACCCGGAGAAATTTTCCCATTTAGAGAAATTAATACTTACAAGCTAAAGAGCTTACTGGCGATGACGTAGAGGCTAAAACCTCCGTAGAAAAGAAAGGCGCTGACCATGGCCAGGACTCTAAATCTTCCCGGCCGAAGTTCTCGCTCAAGACTGGTCAGATTGAGGTAGAGGGTCAGTCCGGTGTGGATAAACATGGCGAAGGCGTTGAGAACCGCGGCCAGAGTTAGAAGCGCGAGCGGTTCACTGAATCCGAAAAGAAAGATAGAAATCCCGGCCATGACTTGTAGCCAGAGGACTGAATAATAGATGTTGGGAGTTTGCTTCTCATTTAATTTATTGGGCAGAGAGAGAATCAGATTTTCCGTCAGGATGCGGCTGGTAGCGTCATAGACCGTAAGTTGGGTTCCGAAAAGGGTTAAGCCGGTGACGAGAAGGAAAAAGACCCCCGCCGCGGGAAAAATTCTCCGTCCAATTTCCGCGGCTTCCGCCAAAACAAAGTTAATCCCCGTTATATTTTCAGATAATCCGTAGGTTGTCGTATAAGAGAGGAGAGCCAGGAGAAGGATGGTCGCCGAGCCGGTCAGCCAAAAGACAATAAAGTGTTCTCTGTTAACGACCCGCCACCAGTTATTAAATATACTTAGATTAGTTTTATTGATTGTAAATGTAGCTCCAGTGAGACTCGTCTTTTCTCTTTTTCCGGTCAGAATACTGGTGATTCGTCCGGCATACTTTCCCATCCCGTAGCCTTTTTCTCTGATGTAGAAGGATTGAGCTAGATTAAGATTACCGCCGGCGCCGGCATAAGCCAGAGCGGCTAGAAACGAAGCCAAGGGTAGGCCGAAAGGTAAAAGAAAATAACCATGGCCCAGGCCTAAAGATCCCTTAGCCAGATCCAGCCAGTCAGAGCGGGAAGCTAAGATAATAGAAAGAAAAAAAATTGACGGAACGCCGATCCCAATCAGGACTTTTTGAAACCTTTCTACCGTCTTGTAAAGAATCCGGCCGGAAGAAAGAATTAGTCCGATTAAGATGAGAAAAACAATAGCTAAGTACTGGGTTTTCTCAATGCCCAGGAGAGACCCAATAAGTCTGGAAGATGAAGCGATAATTCCCGGCCAGATCCAAGGGACGAAAGTTGAAAGAAGAAACCACCAACTTATGGCCTTAAACTTGCGGGAAAGACCAACGAAAACACTCTCACCGTGAGCGAGAGTATAACGCTCGATTTCCATATTCATAAAAAACTGAAAAGTAATTCCCAGGAGAGCTCCCCAAATGATACCCAACCCGTAATGTGAGGTCAGATACGGCCAAAGAATTACTTCTCCGCTGCCGAGACCAAGTCCGAGGATGATGAAGCTCGGACCGAGTATTTTTCGAAGTGGTAAAGGTTTTGGCAGCTCTTTTACGGGAAGAGGAGATAAAAGCATTAAATAAATGGTAGCACTTGCCCCGTTTCTAGGGAAGATTGGTTTTAGAGGGTGAACCCAACGATGAGGGTGGCGATAGCAAAATAGATAAGCAGACTGATGAAGTCTTGGATAACCGTTGTCATAGGACCGGCGCCGAGGGCTGGGTCGGTGTGCTTCTTAAAAAGAATCTCGGGGATGATTAAAGCGATTAGCGGGGCGATAGCGACATTAATAAACATCGTTAGCCCCACCGTTAAAGCAATATCCACTCTGCTTAACCAAAGCCAAGCGATCAAGCCAACGCCGACTCCGAGGATAATGCCTAATTCGATTCCCACCATTAATTCCTTGAGTATATTTTTTACGAAATCAACTTTACCGCGGGAGAGAGTACGAACGTACATCGTTTCCGTTTGTGTTCCGACGGCATCACTCATGTAAACAATAAGCGGCAGGAAATAAGCAAGACTAATATTTTCGCTCAGTATCTTTTCGAATCTGGAGACGGTGATCGAAACCAGTGTCCCGGCCATAAGTCCCAAGATCAACCAAGGAATCCGCAGCCGCATGATTCTCGGGAGTGATTCCCGCGACTCATCGGTGACGGGTGTTTCCTTGGTATTTTTAATCATCTGAAGGAAGAAGTTCTTCGCCCGGAGTCGGTTTGTTGTAGTTTCCCTTTTGCCATTCGATAAAGCTGCAGCCGGTAGCTTTTTTCTCTTCTCTATCCCAGCCGGCCGTCGAACATTTTTTCATTCGTTTGCCGTTGTTCGTCGTGAAAAGAACTAGAGGCTCTCCACACTGCGGGCATTTTTCGTCAAGCTTCTCACTCGTACCGTTAAGCCACTCGACGTAGTCGCAGCCAGTGGCCGTTTTCGATTCTTTGTCCCAGCCGCCGGCACTGCATTTTTTCATTCGTTTGCCGAAGCGGGTGACTTGGAGAACTAAAGGTGAGCCGCACTTTGGGCATTTTTCGTCGAGAGTTTGCGGTTCAATGGGTATCCATTTAACGTAGTCACAGCCTTCGGTTTTCCGGGTTTCTTTATTCCACGATCCAGCTGAGCATCGCTGTAGCTTACGGCCGGTCGGGGTTTCGATAACTTCACTTAAGGGGGAGCTACATTTTGGGCAAGCTTCATTTTCACTCATAGAAATTATAATAACATTTCGGTAAAATATTTTCCAGATCTATTTAACTGCTTACGAAATCTTGCGGCGAAACGAACGATCATACTTTTCGGATCCTTTTAGCCACTTAGAAGCGTCTTTGGCATTGCTAAAAGCCGGGGAGATGCGACCGGCTTTAATGTCCTCCCTCGATTCTTTTAGAGCTTTCAGTAGATACTCCGTCGGCTCCTCGGAAACCGTCAGGATGACTTCTTGGGCCCTAATGATCTGTTTTAAGTAGGATTTAATCAGAGCGCTTAGAGGCAGACCCAGTTTTTCCGCTAATTTTTGGGCCTCTC
>CAYHYS010000078.1:0-4664 GCA_964360905.1 uncultured Candidatus Saccharibacteria bacterium
TTTTGCCGTGATCGACGTGACCCATAACGGTAACCACAGGCGGCGTCCAATAATTCTCTTCTTTTTTAACATCTGAAAGCTCCAACTTTTGCATAAAAAAATTTCAAATTCATACCGACTCGCCGGACTTTGATTCAGTATTTTTGAAAGGATTATTCACTGTCTCGTCTTTGCGGAAATAAGCTTCAACTTCTTTTAAAGCTTTAGGGCCTAAACCTTTAATTTCCTTTACCTTCTCGGGAGTCAGTGAACGTAGTTGATCAAGGGTGGTGACGCCAGCATTAGCGAGTATCGAAGCGTAGCGGCGACTAATCCCCAGAAGGGCCAGACCATCCGTACTCGGCTTCACTTTTTCGCTATGAATATCAATTTTCCAGCCTGTAAGCTTTACTGCTAGTCTGACGTTCTGACCTTCTTTACCGATCGCCAAACTGACCTGATCCTCGGAGACTCCGACTCTCGCTTCCTTTTTCTTTTTATTAAGTTCAACTTCTTTGATCTTTGCCGGAGAAAGAGCATTGGCGATGAATTTAGCCGTATCTTCATCAAAAGGAACGATATCGATCTTTTCATCTTTAATTTCACTCAGAACCGATTGAACCCGAACTCCTTTTTGGCCGACACAGCTTCCAACCGGATCTACGCGGGGATCGGAAGAAGCAACGGCTATTTTCGTACGGCCGCCAGCCTCTCGAGCGATGGCTTTTATCTCAACCACACCGGAAGTCAGTTCCGGAACTTCCAGGTTAAAAAGGGACATAATAAACTTAGGGTCGCCGCGTGAAACAATTATTTCCGGTCCTTTTTCACCCTTTCTGATTTCCTTGACTAAAACACGCAGGCGTTGGTTGAGAAAATATTGCTCGTTGCTGATTTGCTCATTTTGAGGCATAAGAGCGTGAGCTTTACCGAGGTCGAGGACGACCGTTCCCCGTTCAATCCTAAAGATATGACCGGAAACTATTGAGTCTACCTTCCGTCCGTACTCATCAACAAGAGCGTCCTTTTCGGCCTCTCTCAACCGTTGGATAAGAACCTGCTTGGCAGTTTGGGAAGCAATCCGGCCAAATCCCGGAGGTGTCACATCCTCAACGCCTTTAAGAATACGGGCTTCCCCCGTTTCCGGGTTTATCTCGGCCGTTATTTCCTCGCCCCCGCTTCCCGATTCCTTGCGGTAAGCGGAGAGAAGGGCTGCTTTAATCGTTTCTAAAACAGCCTCGCTTTTTAATCCTTTCTCGCTGCAGACTTGATTAAGGGCCGCGCTGAATTCTGTTTGAATCATAACTAAAAAGGTGAGCTTTCCACCCACCATAAAACTACCCTATTACTATAACTTAGAAAAGCCGGCTCGTCAACCGATTTAGGACATTGAAACTTTTAAAGTCCGAGCATTTTCAACCGATCGAGCCCTTCTTTTTGCTCTTTACTAAGATTTTTCGGTACGATCAAACTGATACGAACATAGTGGTCTCCCTGGCCGTATCTTGACTTCACGCCTTTTCCTTTGATCCTGAATTCGCAGCCCGGCGGAGTACTTTGAGGGATTTTTAACCGGACCAGACCGTTGATAGTTTCGATTTCAACCTCTCCGCCGAGCGCGAGAATACTAAACGTCAATAATTTCTCCGAGTAGATATCATCGCCGTCTCGCTGAAAACGAGGATCTAAACCCACTCGTAAAGTTATGTAGATATCACCCGAGGGAAGGGATCGTCCATCTCTCGTCACCGCCTTTTCCCCTAAACCTTCAAACTTTATCCGTGTTCCGCTGCGCGCCCCTTGAGGAATTCTGATGTGTAAAACCTGACCACTCACTTCGACGACGCGCTCTCCCCCTTTCACCGCTTCCGTAAAATCCACATCTAAAACGTAACTGAGGTCTTTCCCTTTCTGTGGCTTTCTAAAATCGCGAAAACCGAAGACAGATTCGAAAATATCAAAAGGATCGGAGAATTCAGAACCCGAAGAATCAAAAGGGGAACTTCCGGAGGAAGTAGAATACGAGTAAGTAAAAGGGCCCCAACTCCCAGCCGCGCCGCCCCGCTCAAAAGCGCTCTGACCAAAACGGTCATAAGTTTCTTTCTTTTTAGGATCCGAAAGCACTTGATAAGCTTCATTGATCTCTTTAAAACGCGACTCCGCACCCGAGGACTTATCAACATCAGGGTGATGTTTGCGGGCTAGATTTCTGTAAGCCTTTTTCACTTCTTCTCCCGAAGAACCTTTAGGAACACCTAATATCTCGTAATAATCACGCATATCTTAGAAATTATACACGGGTGAGAGTTTCGTAGAAAGAGATCAGGCGCGTCAGCCCTTCCAACAGTATCTTCTCCTCTTGAAGAAAAGAAATTACTAAAAATTCATCGGATTCAAAATCATAAAACGATCCGGGGTGAAGGAGGACTTTTTTTTCACTAAGAATTTTCAGAACCACTTCATCACTTCCCATTTTCTTTCTTAATTTCGGTTTTAACACTATATAAAACCCACCATCAGGAGGGAAAACTTCAAAAACACCGCTTCCTTGCAGGAGGGAAACGGCCTTCTCCTGACGGTAACAGATCATTTTTTTATACTCTCTAAGAAAATTGTTGCCTTCGGAGAAAATTATCGGCAGTACCCATTGGGATAAATCACTAGTCGAAAGAAAGGTATCGGCGATTGTTTCTAAACGCTCTAAAGACTGCTTCACCGCTTCGCTGTCAGATCCGGAAACGGCGATCCAACCCAATTTTATCTGTGGCAGAGCCAACATTTTAGAAATGCCATTCAGCGTAAAAATTAAGGGTGCCTCCTGATTGATAAAACGCGGGCCTCTTTTAGAAGAAAAAATGAATTCACGGAAAACTTCGTCAATGATTAAAGGTAATTTTCTCTCTCGGCAAATATCAATTACAGAGAGAACTTCTTTCTCATCGCAAACGTGTCCGGTGGGGTTGTGAGGTGATATAATAATAAGTCCTGCCGTTTTCTCGTTAATCCCTTTTTTTATACTTTCTAGAGAAATTGCCCAATCTCCTTTTGCATCTAAATCGTAAGACGTAAGGGTAACATCTGATAATTTGGCGATAAACTCAAAAAGCGGATAAGAGGGCCGTGGAGTGAGAAATTCCTGACCGGGATTTCCTAATAGTTTAAAAAGGTAGAAATAAGATTCGCTGCTGCCTGGCGTCAGTATTACAGATTCGGGATTTAAATAACCTCCACCTTCCCGATAATAATCAACCACACTCTTTCGTGAATTTAAGTTTCCTCTAGGGTCGGGGCGATAAGATTTGAAATTATTAAAATATTTAACACCGGCCTTCTCTAAAATTTCTTTCGGGAAATTAAGGCCAAACTGGGTGGGGTTACCGGAGATTAGATCAATGACTTCCTCACCGGAATCTTTCAACGTGTCAAGAATTCGGTAAAGCTCATTTTTCACTGAAGAGAAATCGGAAAGTTGGGCTGATAACATTAGAGATTTTACTTGTTTAAATTTAAAGCCTCTTCAAGCAGCCCCAGGAAAACCGGGTGGGGTTTAAGGGGACGACTCTTATATTCAGGATGAAATTGGGTTCCGACGAAAAATGGATGGGTGGATGGCGCGAGTTCGATAGCTTCTACCAATTTCCCGTCAGGGGAAAGTCCTGAAAATACAAGACCTTTTTCCTCGAAAACGTCTCGGAACTCATTATTAAACTCATAGCGGTGACGATGGCGCTCTTTAATAATTAAGGAGTCATCTGTACCCTTTTCAACGGAGTTATTATCATATTTTTGATAAAGGGAAGCGAGAAGTGACCCCGCCTTTAAAACGCAAGGCCAGGCGCCGAGCCGGATAGTGCCTCCATATTGATGTTTCACCAGGTACTCTTTCTGATCCGGCATGATGTGGATAACGGGATATTTTGTCTTATCATCAGCCTCTTCAGAATTAGCGCCCGGAAGATCACAGACATTACGTCCAAATTCGATCGAAGCCATTTGCATCCCGAAACACAATCCTAAAAAAGGGATTTTTTTCTCGCGAGCGAATTTTATAGCCCTAATTTTTCCTTCCGTACCCCGAGCACCCCAACCTTGAGGGACGATAATTGCCGAAAAACCTTCAAGAAAATCGGTATCGGCTTCGGCGCGTTCCGCTTCAATAGCAACAACGTCCGCCGTAACTTGGTGATGAGCGGCCGCGTGTTTTACCGCTTCTAAAACGGAGATATAAACATCGCTATGCGCGGCCGATCCGTGCTCAACATACTTCCCGATGAGACCAACTCTCATTCTTTTGCCGGAAGAGAGAGTACCTTTGACAAAATGCTCCCATTGAGTAAGGTTCGGACGAGCTTCCGGTAACTTTAAAGTTCTCTGCAGCTTCTCCGCGAATTTCTCGTCACGGAACTTTAAAGGAATTTTGTAAATGGAATCGGTATCCGGGTTATCAATAATATTATCAGCGTCGACAAAACAGCGGGCGGCGATACTTTCAATCCGCGGCTGATCGATAGGAATCTCGTTGCGGGTGACGATAAAATCCGGAAAAATACCGACCTCGCGCAACCGGGCAACGGCATGCTGAGTCGGTTTCGTTTTTAACTCTCCGACGTTTCTTAAAAATGGCAAGTAGGTCACGATAATGTGGGCGGACGGATACTCCCGGCCCAGCTCGCGCACGGCGTGAA
>CAYHYS010000079.1:0-1079 GCA_964360905.1 uncultured Candidatus Saccharibacteria bacterium
TTGGTGACGGTCCGCTAGTTGGCACCGGCACCGTAGTTGCTGATGGGCGAGCCGTCGGTATTGGTGTTGGGTTAGCCCCAAGGAGAGTAAAAGTCTCTCCGTTGGGCACCACCGCCATTTTGGTCCCTATCCTCGAGTTTGACTCGAAGGAGGAGACCAGTAAAACCATCGTGGGCGGCGCGGAAACAGCCAAGGCCCTACCGGCCGATGGCAACATCGTCGAAAAGAACAAATGGGTTATTGTTCCGCAGACGATGCCATTGCCAACGACCAAAACTAGCAAGATCCCCTTCAATCGTTTTTTCACTCTCTCCTCCTTTCCTTTCGCGCTTTTTGCGCTGGTTAGACAAACAGTGTCCGATCGGACATAGTTTGTCTAGACGATTTGATTGTTTTTTGTGTGCTTAATTTTGGTAGGTTATCCTACCACACTATGGGATCAATAGCAAATTTGACTAGAATTTCGTTTTGGAACTTACCGATAATAAAAGAAAACCGAAGGTTAGGGCGGATAACCTTCGGTTTTGGTGAATCAAATCACTTCGGTTTCGGCTGCGGTTTTTTCTTCGGATTTTGACTGCAATTCCAGCCGTGGCCGGAGCAGCTCGGACACTGATGGCATTCGTGGCAAATCAGCGTTCCGCACTTCGTCGGACAGGAGTGGTGAAAATGAATTCTCATTATTCACCTTTTACGTCAGCGGAAAGACGGTGAACTTCGCACTGACAAGAAGGGTCGTCTCCCACCACTTCCATAAACCGCTGTTTAGCGCCCCAACCCCTTAGATGACGACGCGCCGGCGATTCGTCCGCGGGGATGGTCAGAACGGCGGTTTTGTGCGTAAGGCAAAATGAAATTAGCCCGCCGGTGTCAGCCCCTTTGGCGATCTGAAATCGGCCAGGATCGCCATCTTCCTCAAGACTGAAGCCATCGCCTTGCAGAGAACGCTGTATCTTCTGCCAGGCTTTTTCATCTTCTACCTCCGAATCGTAGATCATACTCTCTTCCTTTCTACCCATTTTGGGCCTTGTAGAGTGTTTTCCACTCGGTTGTTGTAGAGGATTATAGCAGAAAGAAAA
>CAYHYS010000079.1:1089-3179 GCA_964360905.1 uncultured Candidatus Saccharibacteria bacterium
TCGGATTCTGACTGCAATTCCAGCCGTGGCCGGAGCATTTAGAACACTGCAGAAAGAAAAACAACCGATTGAGAAGGTCTCTAATCGGCTGTGTTTACGTTCGGGATGGGTGGCTGGCGTGGGACGAAATCAGTGCCGAAAAATCCACCACTGTCCCGCGACGTACTTGGCCATGATCGATTCCTGCAGATCGCCGGGGAAAAGGATCTTTTGGCAGATAACCGCGACGTCAACAATGCCACCCTCCTCCGCCTCAATTCCGACCATCTCCAGACCTTGGTCGAGGGATGCGCCGTAGCCACCTTGGAGTTGCTGCAGAGTCACCCGGTGACCTTGCAGATCCGTCTCGAGATTGTGATTTCTGACGGAAACGCCCTCGAGAGTGGCAGCGGGTTGCCAATCCGGCTCGATGAACCCCTCCGGAAACCGCTGGCCGATCGAGAGAATGTAGAGGTGGCAACCCTCATTGACGGCACCGGTGTAGAAAACAACCGGCAGGCCGATGGCGGCTACCAGAGCCACAACGATGGCAAAAACAACAAGTGTGCGACGCATGTCAGTCTCCTCCTGGTTTGGGTAGATTTTCACCAAATCATACGACGATCGTCGCATCAAATGGTGAAAAAGACGGAAAAACGATTTAGACGACGAATCATCAGTCTATCATAATTTCTTATACATATCAAATGCGTATCTATCTAAATTGACATCGGCCTTATAGTTATATGATTTGGGATAAGTGATTGCCGGTATCGTGGTATATACCATGATACTAAACTTTCGAACGATAAAGTAAAAAGGGAGAACAACCTCCTGAAGGTCTCACCTTCCGAAGGTGAGACCTTGAAAAGCTTGTTGACAAGATCCGATCGGAGTGGAATTATCAAGATAATAGAGGTTGGTCAAAACGGACAACCAAAAGCACATCCGTAAATTCGGAAAGGAGGCACGGAAATGCCGAAAGTAAGAGATGACCACGTCGTCGGTTACAAAATCCTCTTAGGAAACCTTCTCGGAAAAGTCTGGAAGGTTCGCCTCGGGATCATCAAGGAGAGGAGCCAAGCCGCCGGCGAATTGCAGTTCCCTAGGTGGAGCGATCGTGGTGGCGTCAATACTGACCAGTGGAAAGCCTTGAACTGGATCACGAAAGGCCAGGCGAAAAAGACGAGGGCACTGCGTGATGCCTTGGTTGAGCTTCTCGATGGCGACACACCGATTGATGAGCAGCATCTTTGGCCAGTCGTCACCGAAACTTTACATCACGAGATCAGTTTCGACGAGTTCCAAGAAGCTCTGATCGCTATTGAAACCAAATACGGTCACAGCACACGCACTAACCATGCCACTCAGACTTTTTACTCGATGGTGGCGATGGAAGCGCATGAAAGAGATTGAAGGAGATAAAAACGGTGCATCTTAACAGATCACCGTTTTTTCGTTCCACTAAAGTTTCTTTATCTTCAAGTATCTTCAAGGACTCTCCTTGAGGAACCTCCTACACCCTGAAGGTGTAGATTTTCACGCTAATCCTTTAGGATCCACGTCGAGCTCACCTTCAGGGTGTTCCCATCAGAAAGTTTTCTCTATACTAAAGTTTAGCGGAAGTTAATGAGAGTCTTTTTCCTTTGATAATATCGAAGCTTAGTCCCCTTTTTGAAGCTTTAATTAGTACTTTGTCACCTTCCTTAACTCGACCGCTAAGCAGATAAGAAGACAGAGTGTCAACGACCTTTTCCTCTATTTTACGCTTTAAGAAACGCGCTCCGTACTCCTCACTAAAACCCTCTTTCGAAAGGTAACTTACGGCCGGTGTTTCAAACTTTAGATAAATTCCCTTTTGCGCGAATCTTTTCGCGATCTTACGGAGGTAAACACGGGCGATTTTTACAACATCATTCATGGCCAACTTTTTAAAGACAATAATACTGTCAAGCCGGTTGAGGAATTCCGGCCGGAAGGAGTTTTTAAGCTCGGCCAGGAGTTTATCTTTCATTTCTTCAAAGGTGACACCTTCCTTCGTCGCTTCACTCCTCGGCTTTTCGGTAGTCCCGTGGGACTTCGCGCCCCCCCGCCTCGCAAGCGAGAGCGTT
>CAYHYS010000079.1:3189-4403 GCA_964360905.1 uncultured Candidatus Saccharibacteria bacterium
TTGCGGGCAGGTTGAAGGAGTCGCCTTTTTGACCGCTTATTGGCAAACCTGCCTGCGCAGGCAGGGAAAATCCCATCGTTCCTTTCTTAATAAGTTCGGCACCGACGTTAGAAGTAAAGATAACAATGGTGTGGCGAAAATCAACGGCGGCGCCTTCCCCGTCGGTTAAGATCCCTTCATCCATAACTTGCAGGAAAATATTAAGAACTTCGGGAGCGGCTTTCTCCATCTCATCAACCAAAATAACACTGTAAGGATTACGGGCCACTTTCTCGGTTAGCTCCCCGCCCTGGCCAAAGCCGACGTAGCCGGGAGGCGAACCAACGAGACGACTGACCGTATGCCTCTCCCTAAATTCACTCATATCGAGTTTAATAAGGCGGGAGGCGGTGGGCGATGCCTCCCCAAAAAGTTGCGACGAGAGGACTCTCACCATCTCCGTTTTTCCCACCCCCGTCGGTCCGAGGAAAAGAAGAGAGGCGAGAGGCCGGGTAGAATCCGAGAGCCCCAGCCGAGCTTTTCGTAAGGCTTTACTCAGCGAAACGACGGCTTCATCTTGTCCAATAATTTGCTTTGAAATAGTCTTTTCGAGGTCTAAGAGGCTTTTTCGCTCATCGGATTGAACGGTCGAGACCGGTATTCCCGAAAGGTTGGCGGCTACAGCACTGATATCCTCTATCATCAAACGAACATCACTCTTAAGGCGGGGCCGACGAAGTTGCGCCTCAACGCAAGCAAGATCAAGAAGGTCAATCGCTTTCTCCGGATAAGGCTGTGAACTTATGTATTCAGAAAGCTTAATCACCTGCGGCAGTATTTCCTCCTCTATAGCGACGGCGTGGAAATCAGCAAACTCTCCTTTTCGGATCTTTAAAATTTCCAAGGTGTCCTCGTCATCCGTTTCACTGATCGTCAAATTCGTGAAAAATTTAGAGAAAAATTCATCCTGTTCGAAAATCCGGCTAAATTCCGAAGTGTTATAGGCGACGATAATTTTTAGACGGTGGGTCTCAAGGTAGCTTTTTAGGGTTGGAATAATACTGTGAAAAGTCAGAGAAGGCGCGAAAAAGGTGGTGAAATCGTCGAAGAAAAGAATGTTGGCCGGATTTCTGATCGACTCCGTTAAAATAGAGATAAAAGCTTCTTCGGGATTGGAAAAATCCTCAAGCAGAAACTTGTTCGTGTTAAATCGCAAAATCTTAAAAGATTTTAAG
>CAYHYS010000080.1:0-4329 GCA_964360905.1 uncultured Candidatus Saccharibacteria bacterium
GCTTTTCTACACCTCGGTTATAGACATGATAGAAACCGTTTTCATAGAAGATCTTGTTCCGATTTTTTGCTGGCATTAAGTTGATTATCCTACGAAGGTCGGACCTTGTCAAGGGTCGGACCTCAGCAGGAAGGACTATGGGGTGGGCGTTCCGGTTGGGGTGCTTGTTGGCGTGGCCGTGGCCGTTGGTAGCGGTGTACTTGTTGGTGTAGATGTAGCAGTAGGTGTAGGTGTACCCGTCGGTGTTGACGTCGGCGCTACCGTCGGCGTCGGTGTCACGGTTGGTGAAGGTGTCGGGGTTGGCGTCGGCGCGGAGCTTGCCCCGCTCAGCGGGGTCGGAGTGAGACTCAAATGCGCGGAGGCGGACGCTTCAGCCTGGTTTTTGTTCAGATCAACATTCACTTTCTCCTCCGGGCCGGCGTTTTCAGGGTTTATATCTTCAACACTTTTAACAATATCGGACGCCTGGGAACGCTCGTTCTCCGCTTTACTATAAAGGACTTCTTTAATGGCGATAAGACCGCGGCTTTCATAATCTGTTTTTTCTTTGCGGATCGCTTCGGCGAGGTCACCGCGATCGGCGGCCGATTTTTCCGCTTCGGTGTACTCCGATAATGCTGAATCTTTCTTTTCGAGGAAGGCGTAAATACGGGCCAGTTCCAGCCGCGCTTCCGAATAATTCGGTTTAAGGGAGACGGCTTCAAGGAGTGTAGCTTTAGCCGCTTCATAATCCTTTTTAACGTCTCGCTGAATGACGCCGAGCCGGGCCCGCAGTATAGGTGAGGCGGGATTTTTAAGAATGGCGCTTTTATAATCAGCCACGGAGAGATCGTAAGCGTCGGGAGCCAAGTTGCTAATCCGTTTATAGAAATTGGCCCGGTTCTCGAAAGTGGTAAAGGAATCGGGATTGAGAGTCACGGCGGCGTCGGCTTCGCGACGGGCTTGGGTGATGAGGTTTTTAATAAAGTCCTGATCGGCGGCCGTCATCCTTTCATTTCTAGCCGTGGCGTTTTCGATAATCGTTTGGGCGGAGGAGAGGCTGATGGTCGAGAAGGCGATCCGGTAGCGGGGATCGAGCGGATTGTAGGCGGCCGCCTTAACAAAACTGCTGTAGGTCGGGATCAAGGGAGCGCCGATGGAGAGTAAATTATTAGCCTTTTTATAAGTGAGTTCCGCGGCGAAAATTTTTTGCACCCCCCAAAGTCCGACTAGAGTGGCACCGATGAGGGGGATGGTTAGGATGCTGGAGAGAAGATTTCTAAGGTTAGATGCGGGTCCTGTCAACGGTTCGTCCCATCCGACGGCATCCCCTTCGACAGAGCTCAGGGTGCTGGCGCTCGATGGGACACCCTCCGCCGTTGCCACCCGCTTTTCGAGAATGGTGACGTAGGAATCTCCGGTTGCTTTGTTGTTAAGGGCGAGGACCAGGAAAAAGAGAAAAAGGATGGCCGGGTTCCAATAAGCGACGGCGCTGCTTAAGATTAGAAAAAGAGCGGCGATGGGGAGGACCTCTTCGCCTTGTCCAATCTTTTTAACGGCGTTGATGATCGCCACTGCGAAAATGAGAAGGAGAGAGAGCAATCCGGCCAGCCCGACGAGGGTTAAAACGTGAAAAATCACGGAAGAGGCGTTTTGAAAAACAGTGTTCCAACTAGGGTCGTTGTTGAAGGAAAACGGTTTGTAGATGGCGAAAGCCTCGCTATAAAGTCCCGGTCCGACGCCGAGAAGCGGTTTCTCTTTAACGATCTCCGAGGCGACTTGCCAGGAGGTGGAAAGTCCCTGGTCGGTGAGTTTTTGGGTTAGGGGGTTGACGGTGATGACGGTGAGGACGAGGAGAACGAGGTAGAGAAACGAGTAAAGCTGGCCCCTTATCCCTTGCCCTTGCGGAGGTCCGACCCTTGCAAGGGTAGGACCCTGGTGGAGGCCGTCGCCGTCGGTGGCTAATCTCTCGTCGATGCCGGAGAAGAATTTCTTGATGCTTCCGAGTTCGAAAATTAGAAGAGTGATGAGGAAGAGGTCGAGGCTGATAATGGTTCCGATCGGTGTGAAATTCTTCTCATTATCAAAGCCGTAGTTAGGAAGGTCGAGACCGAGGAGCTTGGCGAAAGTGGTAACGGCGAGGATGGCCCCGGACATTTTAAGGGCTCTGATAACGGCAATATCGGCGGGAAATTCCGAATCACGATTATTAGTGTAAGTAAAATAGAGAATGATAGCGGAAACCCAAAGCCAAAATTCGATTCTGGTGAAGCTTAGGAGGCGGTTTATTGAAAAGAAGCTGCTGCTGAAAAGAACGAGGAGAAGAATAAGGAGAGGTATGTCGAGAATGGTTTTTCGGAATCGGATCCGGCCCTCGAGGGTTAGCCGTATCAGCCAAAGAATGAAAAGGAGGCCTGTGCTAGTGATAAAAAGAATTGACTTATTGAAGTCGAAAAATTCGGTTGACCAGGTGCCGAAAAAAAGTGGTAGTGTGAAGGCCAGTAGGGCGAAACCGGCGGGGATGGCGTTACGGATGTACCGGAGCAGTTGTTCTTTCATGTTTAATATTTACTAATCTAATCTATACTTCTATTCCAGCGCCACAGGCTTCCCGGGCCGACGAATATACTCTTGAATTCTATCTCTTCTAACCAAGATATTATCATACTACGGCCCCTTCTTTTCCAGAAGCACTTTCTTCTTTGGATTTTCAAGGTCTCACCTTGTTAAGGTCTCACCTTCGAAAGGTGAGACCTTTAGATGCTCTAGGTTATTCGAGAGCTAAGTTTCCGAGGATTTCCCTTGCTTCGGTGGGGTATTCTTCGACGAAATTTTGATAGGTGTTGAGGTCTTTTAGGTTGAGGTTAGAGCTTTTAGCTGAGCTGAAATAGGATAAAATCAAATCTGTCTTCACCCACTCCGTTTTTCTTTTTCCGATGTATTCCGGATAGCTCGACCACCTATAGTCGTCCAAGGTCTCACCTTCCGAAGGTGAACCTTCCGAAGGTGAGACCTTCAGAAGATCGAGTGAATTTAGGTGAATATATCTAGATAAATGCAGTAGGTAGTTTTCGTCGTCGATCGTTACCGCTTTATAGGCTCCTTGGAATAGTGATCCGACCCGTTGATACTTCTTATTGAAATAAATTGAATAAGTGGTAGAGACTCTTTGAAGCAATTTTGTCATACTGTCGATCTTTTTTTGCTGGATCATCATGTGGAAATGATTAGGCATTAGGCAGTAGGCGAGAAGATCGATTTCATCGTGAAGGGTATTAGGAATAAGAGGTTTAATTTGGGTTGGGTTGTTCGTCGTCGGGGTAGGGGTTAGATATTTCTTGAGGATACCTAGGAAAACAACGTAATCCTGTATATCGATAAAGATTTCCCTTTTCTCAACGCCTCTATTGTAGACGTGATAAAAACCGTTCTCAAAGTAAATCTTAACAACGTTTCGGGCTGGCATTAACTTTATTCTCCTCCAAAGGTCTCAACCTTGTCAAGGTCTCACCTTCCGAAGGTGAGACCTTCAGGGACTGAATATATTTCCTTCGCCAGCCAGTAAACGGCGAGGGAGCGAAAACCTCCGGTTTTGCCATTAGCCTCATGAGTCACATAAGTCACATAAGCCTCATTAGTTAATAATCCAGTAATCGAAGGTAATATCACTTTCGGTTGGTAATTCGATCTCGACGGCGAAGCTGCCTTTGGCACCCTGAGCGGGGTCGAAGGGCCTCTTTTTCGTCACGATCAGGGTTTGACCGGCGGTGGGGGAGGTGGCTTGGATAAAGATCCTCGAGTTATCAGTCACTTGGTTGTTAGTGATAACGACCCCCAGTTCGCTGGCCGTTATCTTGCCGGAACCAATCGTTGGATCTTTGAAGGTGACACCTTCCTTCGTCGCTTCACTCCTCGGCTGCGCGTTGAAGGAGTCACCTTCAGGAGTCCCTTCAGGAGTCGCTGAGGTCGAGGCTTCATTTCCACTGGCCGTGGCCGTGCCTAGGGTGTCATCCCAGCCCGTGAGCTGGGATCCAGAACCTGGATTCCGGGTCAAGCCCGGAAAGACAGAGGCAGATTCCGTGGCGACGAGGATTTTTCCGACGCTGACGGTGTTAGCCACGATTTTATCCGCCGTGAGAGTGCCTTTAAGCGTCAGCGATCCGTCAGATGTGAAAACGGCTTTACCGTTGAAGAGATTGACATTGCCGTGAGCTAATTTCTGGAGGTAGAAAGTTTCGGTGACGGTAGAGATCCCCTCGTCGGTGAGGTTGAGATTGGCGCCTATTAGGACATTGCCGGCGACGGTGACGTCGGCGAGCTAGTGCCCGACTACTTCGCCTTCCCCGACCT
>CAYHYS010000081.1:0-4183 GCA_964360905.1 uncultured Candidatus Saccharibacteria bacterium
CAAAAAGGATTAAGGAGAACGGAGAACGGCGCAACCCGTCGGTAAGCTTATCGATAAGCGCGGCGACAGTATCCTGATTCTGATATTCGGACATATCAAAACGGATCATCAGACCTTCTCTACCGAAAAAAGTTTCGGCGAGAGTTTTCGCCGTCTCCGTTTTACCAACACCGGTCGGACCAACAAAAAGCAGTGAAACGATCGGACGGCTTTCATCGCGAAGCCCAACCCGGGCCCGTCTGATTGAATTCGCAATCGCCGAGACCGCTTCCTCCTGATCGATAAGTCTTTCGTGCATTCGACTTTCTAAATTAAGTAGGGATTGAGACTCTGCCTGCGTAACTTTGGTAACAGGAATGTTGGTCTTCTCACTGATAAGGGACTCGACGTGCGACGAGAGAACAATATTGCCAAGAAAATTTTTAGAGACTTCAGCCACGGTTTCTTCGAGAAGATCAACGGCTTTATCAGGCAAAACTCGGTCAAATATATATTTCGCCGAGAGTTCCACGGATGATTTTAGGGCCGGAAAGCTAATTAGAACTCTGTATTTCTTTTCCAATTCAAAACTGATTAACTCCAAAACCTCTAACGTTTCGGAAAAATTCGCTTCCGGAACTTCGACTATTTCGAAAAGTCTGGCGAAAGCTTCGTTAGGTTCGATGTAACGCCGGTAGTTTTTCCATGAAGTCGCACCAATAATTTGCAGTCTTTTCCCAGTGAGATGCGGTTCTAAGGCCGAAAAGACGAGGGATGTGTCAACCCCACCCCCTGCCGAAATAGCATTTTGAATTTCATCGATAAAAAGAATTATGTTGCCGCTGTCTTCAATATCCTTAATGATTGAGACGACCCGTTCCTGAAGATCTCCGGAGGTTGTTGCTCCGGCAATAAGTTTTCCGATTTCGAGAGAAAAAAGCCTCCGATCCATAAGCGCGCGGCTGCGCGTTCCCGAAACGATTTCGCTGGCAATCCCGAAAACCAGACTCGTTTTTCCACAACCCGGCTGACCGACGATGATAACGTTATTTTTTGAACTTTTCTCCAAAACACGAATTATCTCGGCCAGCGGTTTCTTTTTACCAACTAAAATCGGAAGCCTGCCCGCTTGAGCCTCTCTCGTGAGATCGACACCAAACTTGTTCATGTTTGGCGTGACTCTTCCCGTCCAGCTTCGATTAAATCCGGATAGGCCTTCAATAGCAAAAGAGCTCTCCCAAATCATCGGAACAGAGTGCCAGGCCGTATTTCTCCCCTGCCACGAAATTATTTCGCAGCCTTCCTCAAACTTGTAGCCGCATTTTTTAAGCAAAGCCAAGAATAAGTGGTGAGGTTCGATAAATTTGGCCTTGAAATTTTGCGCGATCTGTAGAGAATCATTAAGTATTTCGGAAAGTGGGTAGAACTTTAGTTTATCTCTCTTTGCGCCTAACTCCGATATAAATTCGCCCTGAATCGTAAAACCCAATCTTAAAACTAATTGAGCCACACCCCTATCCTTAAAAAGAGCGTCGAAGATCAAAGTGGCATCATTAAGAGTAGAAATTAAGTTCTTCGATTTACTGCTTATAAAATCCCAAGGATTAACCCCACTTTTAATATCTGGGCCAATTTCCTTAGAGGCATCCTCGTGCCGTAGTGACAAATAGACGATAAACCAAGAAATAAGGAGGAGAGCGCTGACAAACCCAATTTTTGAGAAAAGTAAAAAGGGAATAGTTAACCACAAGAGGAAATAAAACAATAGAGCCAGCTCGGCGAGGACAACGAGAATTGACCCGGTTATTATCCTTATTGACCTGAAAATAAAACCGATGACCCGACCAACAACGTTAGGATCCCCGAAAAGGGGCGTAAACCACAAACGCAGCATCAGAACGACGGCAAATTTACGATCGAGAAACGTAAAAATACGCTTTGAGATTATAAAAAACCAACGAGGAACCTCGTAATACCACCAATAGGGAAATTTCAGAATAATGATTACCAAATTTGGCATACTCTTTTTCAATTTTAAGCTGGAAGTATCAAGCTGTCCAATGCCAAAAATTATTTAAGAAAAAATGGAATTAAGTCCCGTATAACAATAAACAGAGACCCCAACATAACCAGAACAGAAAGCCCGCCAAAAAAATTATCAAAAAAACCGTTCGTCAGACTACCCATGACTTTTTTACTGTTGCAAAGATAAAGCAAAACAATAATAAGAAAAGGAGACAAGATCCCATTTATTACCTGCGAATAAAAAAGCATCTTGATGGGATTTATCGGCAGTAGAGCGATAGAAAGACTGACAAATATAGTCAGAGTGATAATTGAATAAAACCTCTTGGCGGAGCCAACCTTATCCCAAAGACTATCACGCCAACCGAAAATTTCAGATATCGCGTAGGCTGTGGTTGAGGATAAAACCGGAATGGCCAAGAGCCCGCTACCCACTACCCCCGCCGCAAAAAGATATACAGCCCAAGGACCGGCGAAGGGCTCTAAAGCTTTAGCCGCGTCGGCAGCGCTCTCAATACTTGTAATACCATTTTTATAAAGAACTGATCCGGAAGCAACAATAATAAAAATCGTAATTAACTGAGAAAAAATCATACCTGGGGCTAGACTCCTTCCTTCGACCTTAGCAAAACTCAAGGAAAATTTTTTTGAATGATGGAATTCAACTTCCTCTTTTGCTTGCCAAAAGAAAAGAAATGGCGTAATTGTCGTCCCCATTGTGGCTAAGGCGGAAAGGATAAAAGGCAGAGAGAAATTTATCCTGGGAATGAAAGTGAAAGATAAAACCTCAAGCCAATCAGGCTTGGCTAAAATTGCGGCTGGGATGTAGGAAAGGAAAAAAACGACTAACCAGAGAAAATATTTTTGCAACTCTTTAAAACTTTTAAAAAGGACTAAGTACCAAGCCAGTAAGGAAAAAATGACGGCTAAAAATTTATCGGGCAGAGGTAGAACCAAAGAAGCGACGTTCGACATTCCGGAGATATCCGCCGCCAGGGTAAAAATGTTAGCAAAACTTAAAGAGATAACAATCGCGTAAACTAATTTTTTTGGAAGGAATTCACTAAAAACAGCCGCTAAACCTTTTCCTCGGACGGCTCCAATACGTCCAGACATAGCTTGTACGGCAATAAGCATTGGCGTGGCGAGTACCATTAAAAAATTTTGGGAATAACCAAATCGGGCGCCGGCGATCGAGTAAGTGGCTATCCCCGAGGGATCGTTATCAGCCGCTCCGGAGATTATTCCCGGCGCGAAGCGAAGGACCAACTTTTTCAACTCCAACTTTTGCTTTTCTATCATTTATAAACTTTTTATATCTTTGATCAGGCGTGGAAATTTAGTAAAACCGGCCGCTTCATTAAAATGTTTCGCGCCTTTTACCAAAATAAACTTCGCCTTTAAAATATCGGCAACTTCCTGACTTAAGGCTAAAGGCACGTAGGGATCATCATCCGAGGCGTAAACAAAAAAATTCCGGCAGCGGCGTCTGATCTTTTCCCAATCATAATTCCCTTTATAAAATCGGACGTTCAACTTATCAAATTCACCATTGCCAATATCTTTAACGAATGGTGCCACAAAAAAACAGGCTCTAACCGGGTTTTTTAGTTTCTCGAGAACCCGCATTAAAAAGGCCCCAGCACTGCTGTGTCCAATCAGAATAGTATTGTGATCTATCAGTCCTACCTCCTTATTCCAAACCTTAAGCCAGCTGTTCAAAGTTTGTCCTTGGGGAGTGGGAAACTGCGGTCTAACTACTTGAAAGTTCAGCCTTGAAAGCTGCCGGTCAAGATAAGGGAACCAGTTTTTATCTCGGTTGCCTCTAGTTCCGTGGACGATTACAACCTTTCCGGATTTTTTTTGAAGCTCACCAATTTCTTCCTTAATTTGGTCAATCATCACCCCCAGCTTATCAATATCAGCGATCACGGCGTGATAGGCTGAATTATCATGCCAACCATCCCCGCCTAAATCGAAAGCCTCATTAGATTTACTAAGAGTCTCTACAGTCCTCTTCTCAAGAACCTTGATCTCCGCGCGCAGTTGTTTTATCTTTTCTTCCCGGCTCAATTCACCCATGTTTATAATATATACAACTCATATCATGAAATCGCACTGCCTGTCATCCCGCACTTGATGCGGGATCCATCCTGACTGGATTCCGTCCCGGATCCCC
>CAYHYS010000082.1:0-4033 GCA_964360905.1 uncultured Candidatus Saccharibacteria bacterium
TTAAGATTCTTCACAGTGTGAGTATAGCAATTAGAAATTCTTTAAGCAAAAAAAGCGTTTAATGGCGTTTATACAGGATTAATGGAATAAGTACCAGTTTTTAGTTGTCGTGACGCAACTGGAATCTCCCGCTTCGGCGGGACTATAGCCGGATCCTAAAACTATTACTTTTTGAATCTTTTTCAAGAGCCATAATCAACTACTCCAATTATTTAAATAATCGGAGTGGCAGATTGTTTAAAGTTTCGGCCTCCGGGAGGAGATTTTCCGTCGGTTACGGGGTATAAAAAAACGGATTCTTAACCCCCAGGGGTTGAATTTTCCTGGCTAGAGGACCAAAAAAAACAGGGTTCGAAAGAAAAATTCTCAAGAACCCTGCGTTGGACGGAAATCAAGTCAGAGTTCGTAGATTTCATTTTCGACTTGATTAGAGGTAAGTCCGAATGGGAATATTCCAAACAAGTCCCGCATGTGAACGAACCAGTACCTCCCTCCCGACTGACCTTGGTACATCACCGTCCCGTCGCCCCTTTTTCCGTATTCTCTTCCAACTGTAAGTGACATAGAATCCTCCTTTCGAGTTTAAACTATGTACTCCGTGCTGAAATTATTGCGGTTATTGTAGCAATTAGAAATTCGTAAAGCAAAGATTGAAGTAGTAAATTGTTTGATATTTATATGTAAACACGATGTTTAGTTTTGTTACAGTGAATTAATTCACTGTAACAAAGTAAGGAGAAGGCAAACGTCAGAAGTAACCCGGTTTCGACGAAACCTAACCCAGAGAACTTCAACAGTAGTTTCTACGGTAATCCTTTAGGACTTTACGGTAATCTTTTAGGACCTATGGATTGAAGATACTCCGCGCATTAATCAGTGGATAATTTGGATTTAACAATAGATGCTGGTTTTATGTTGCAACCACGCAACGAGGATCTCCCGCCGCGGCGGGACTATAGCCGGATCCTATTACTATTGACGCTCTCCAGGAGAAATAGAGGTTAGTAGACTTTAAAATTACGGAAATGAGAGTAGCAATCGGGAGCGCCCCGTCCGCCCGTTAGTTTCGGCTTTTCCAGCGACAGATTTATTGGATTATTTAGACTGCTTCCAACCAACAAATCGTATTGGCCACCGGAAATGAGGTTCTCGACCGTCCCCGTATCCGCGTCGTTAGACGAATTAATTTGTTTCTTAACCGTGTCAATGCAACCGAGAATAATCCCGTCATTCGTGGCGAAAGAGTTTCCATCTAAATCATTAAGAAAGCTATTAAATTGTGGATTATCCGCCTTCAGCACCGTAAAAACCGCCAGCTTAACTTGGCAATTGTTATCCTCCATAAAAGCGCAATTCCTTTCCAGGGTTGAAAGATAACCGTTTAAAACCAATTGGCCGGAAAAGCTGTAGAAGTTCACGGGCTCACTTGAACCAGCCACATCTAGGAATTTAAAAGTGGAGAGGATTTGATCAAAAAGCTGTGACGAATTTTTGTCGTCAAAATATATTTCATGAGTCTTGCCGTTTCTAACCACTCTAGAAATTGTGTACCAAACTGGGAATGGCCCCTTTTCAACGTCCGTAAAGATGTAGGTGTATTGTTTTGCCTGCAGGCCTCCCAGGAAAATATTTTTCTTTTCAATCGTGTAATATTTTGTCTCTTGAGGCTCTGGTTGTACAGACTCGTAAGTTTTTGTCTCTAAAGTATATCTCCCACCTCTCGCACATGTAGACATTTCGATTGGCCCAAGTCTATCATCCATCCCCCTTTTAGTTAGCGTCAGTTCTTCATCTGGACAGATCAAGCGGAGGAAGATTTGGGGATACTTAATTGAATAGCCATTTTTGGTGTTTGTGTATATTTTCCAATCCGCCGTTTCGTCGGTTGGAGTGGCAGTCGGTTGGAGTGGAGTGACTTCAGGTTTAGTTGGGACAGGGGTGTCAGACGCTCCATTGTTGCTTACCAGCCGGGATTTAAGGTCACGGTTTGAAAGGTAAAGATAGCCGATTAAGGCAGTGGAGACGACAGCGATGAAAATAATAGCCATAATGGTGGTTTGAGCTTTGAGGTTCTTCACAAAATGATTGTGACAGTTTAGAGACACGAAAGCAATTTCGACAATAGGTAGTGGTTTTATGTTGCAGCCACGCAACGAGGATCCTGGATCTGAAATCCTCTGTTCGGCCCGGCCAGTTTGACTGGCCACGTAAAAAGTTTGAAGGTAAGAGTGTCCGGGCGTCGGCCTACTTTCCCGTTAAGTATCATCGGCGCTGGTAGCTTTTACGACCCTGTTCGGAATGGGAAGGGGTAGGACACTACCGCTAAAGACACCAGGACACTCTTATTCTTAAGACCTTCAAACTTAAACGTGCCAGCCACGTTTAGTCCAAAGTACTATCACGTGGCGGAGAAATCTTCAAGATGAATCTTGATTCGTCGCCATCTTCACAGATGACTCCTCAAAAACTGAATAGAAAATTGGGCCTCGTCTGGCTTCGCCAGACAAGTATAGTATTACGAATAAGTCCAATCGACCGATTAGTGCGGCTCGGCTCAACGCATTACTGCGCTTACACCTGCCGTCTATCAACCTCGTAATCTCCGAGGGGTCTGGTCCTAATCTTGGAGCTTGCTTCGCGCTTATATGCTTTCAGCGCTTATCAGAACCGAACATAGCTACCCAGCGATGCCGCGGGCGCGACAACTGGTACACCAGAGGTTCGTCCATCCCGGTCCTCTCGTCACGTTATCCCTTATCACTAAGGGCGCAGACTATATCTTCATCCCTGGCTTTGCCAGGGAGTCGGCGTATTACCCGTCACACCTTGTGATGAGTCTCACCTTCGATCTAAAAGATCTCCGGATCAGTCGTTACGGGGTCAAACCTAAAACCATTAATAACTCTTTACCGCTTTTCTTTCTCTTTGTGACATAGTTTTCCTTCTGAATGGAAAGCATGTAACCAACCAACCTTCTAAGTTCAACCGAAGTCAAACTTCTTAAAGGTTTCAATGAAAGAAGCTTACAAGCCTCATAAAGCACTTTCGCCTGTTCTTTTTTGAACTTTAGGAACGGCAAAAGAATCTTGACGATATTTCCAACTTGCTTAAACCCGTTGATTCTCAACTCGGTTATTTTATCTTTTCTCCTCGAAATGTAACCAATACCGAGAACCGAACGAATCCAATCAAGAGGTTTTTCATGCCGGCAATCCTGATAAAAACAGATTGTCACCATAAAACGCCAATTTCTTTTCCCGTCCTTGCGGTGCTTCAACTGAAGCATTAGGCTGCCATCACCATCGAGAAATCCAGCAATATAAGCTAGATCAGCTTTAGATCGACTTCCCACGGTATTATCTTAACAGATTTTTGGTCCTCAAGTAAATCTAGTGTCTGGACCGCGCGCACCCAGATTTAACCTGTAAGACTTCACCGTTATTAGCCGAATTGTCAACTGTAATTACTCACAGAAGTAGCAATTTTCTTACTAGGGAGAGCCCTCCTCAGGACTTTAATCGCCCGTCATGGATAGAGACCGAACTGTCTCCGTACTACAGGACATACAATTGTCCTTGTAATGTTTTTAATTCATTACTGTTCCACTATTTCTAATGGTACTGACTATACCTTCATCCCGATTTTACGTCGGGAGCTGGCGTCTGATAACCTTCCGCCTAAGGCGGATCGAGCCATCTCAATCCCTCGCTCCGCGAGGGAAATCAGTCGATACGGGGTCATGGCTTCGCCAACGATCAACATTGAACAACCAACAAACAACTTTGAAAGTGTTGTAAGTCGACTGTTGGCAGTTGTAAGTTGCGCTAGCCAGACTTCCCACGGTATTACCTTCTTTCCGTTCGGTAAAAGAAAGGAAGGCTCCACCGTTATTAGCCAGATTTAACTTCAATGTTACCACTGAAGGTCGCGATAAACAATTCACGACGTTCTGAACCCAGCTCGCGTGCCGCTTTAATGGGCGAACAGCCCAACCCTTGGAAGCTTCTCCACCTCCAGGATGCGACGAGCCGAC
>CAYHYS010000083.1:0-3989 GCA_964360905.1 uncultured Candidatus Saccharibacteria bacterium
TAAATGCTATCTTCGATTGAACAAGACTCTTGTGGAAAGCGGAGCCCGCAAATGCTATAATCACCGCAGTTATGAACAGCCGCGTCCTGATATTCTTCACCACTCTAACCCTTATCGTCAGTACGACGACGATCATTTTTCTTTGGGCCAAGGGCTATACGATAAACAGTGAAACGAAAAAAGTCGAGAAAGTCGGCATGATTTCGGTTAAATCGCTGCCGGACGGGGCGCGAATTTTCCTCGATGGAAATTTAGCTTTAGCCACGAATACGACTCTCGGTAATCTTAAAGGAGGAACGCACAAGCTCCGCGTCGAAAAAGAAGGCTACAGCTCGTGGGAAAAAGATGTCCCAGTAAAAGAAGAGCTTGTCACTTTCGTTGACATCGTCCTTATCCCACGCAGCGTCGAGATTAAACCCCTGACCACTTCCGGCGTCGGCTACCCGGTTATCAATAGCAACAGAGACAAAATCTACTTCATCGCCAAGGTCAATTCTGAACTGGGCACTCCGCAACGATCAGGCATTTGGGCCCTTGACCTTAACTCTTCTATCTTCAATATCTTCAAAACCGCGTCTTCTCTGGTTTTCCCGGATACGATAACGCTCGCTTACTCATCGGCAGATTTACTTTACTTATCCCCGATTGACAATCAGATACTCATTAAAATGAACGATCAGGGTTACTATCTCGCTGATCTAAGCGGTAATGACGTTCCCTCCGCCACGACGACAGCCGTTCCAACACAAGATACTTGGAAAAAGCAAGTCCTCACGAAAAAGAAATCCCTATCCGATAAATACAAACTGGCCGGTCCGCTTAGCGAAATTGGCATTGATCCAAGCACGCTGTGGTCCCCGGATGAAAAGAAGTTCGTCTACAAAAAGAAGAATGAAAAAGGCGACTCGTGGCAATATTACGTCCGAAACTTAAGTGACCCTCTGGGCGTCGGTGAGAGAGATGAATATCTTATCGCGACCGTTTCACTCGATAGTAAAACCGAGTTCGGCTGGTATCCTGATTCGAAGCACTTAATCACGAGTGAATGCGATTCCGGGAAGCTTCCCTGCGTTTCCGGCTCAATTCACTTAGTGGAAATAGACGGCACCAACAACACACAAATTTACTCGGGCTCGATGTCCCTAGGCAACGTCTTCCCGACTCCCGACGGATCAAAGATTATAATCTTGGCGACCTTCAACCAATCGGCCCCGCCGAATCTTTACGCGATTTCGCTTCGCTAAATCCCCTCTTTGACCAGCTTCGCCGTCACAACCAAGCGATTGAGCGCTGTCCCCGGCGGATCACAGGTCTGCAGTGTTAAAGTTGGCTCGTCAAACTCACGCAGGAGAGGCGTCAGATCAAAGCCCTTAAAAACCTCCTTAGACTCGATGACATAGTCAAAACGTTTTCCATCATAAAAGAGAACGACCCGATCTCCTTTCTCGACCTGTCCCAGAAGAGTAAAAACTTTCGCGTATTTTCCAAAATTCCAAAAATCGAGGGCCGAGTGGGCGAAAAGGTAGGTATTACCCGGCTCTCCCGGTCTGGGAGTGCTAGCGGCGTGAGCCACACCTGATTTTAGCGCCTCAAAATACTTCTTGTAAGAGCTAACGTCGACGTCGGCAACGATTGGCGCGTTTACTCCGATTTTTTCGATGACAATTCCGAACTGCGTCGAAACCGGTTCAACGCTGATGGGAGGGTACTTCCTCATCAAAACGCCAAAAGGCGAGATCTCCGTTTCCGGTATCGCTCCGACCTTTTCCAGGGTGTAGTTAATGCCTCTCACCTCACGAATCTTGTACCAAGCCACCTGAATAAAAAGTGGTCCGAAATCGGCCAGTAAGAAAAAAAATCCGATTAAAATCAGGAAGTTAGAAAAGGTTCGAATGATAATAAATTTATTCATTGTTTTGTTATAAATCACTCACGATCGTGAAGTAAATATATCAATTCACGGTAATTACGCGTTAACACTCTCAGTTGATAACGATCTGACATAGTTGCCTTAACCACTGATCTCTCCTTCAGTTTGCAGTTGCCACAAAAATTTGTAAATACCGGAATCTTTATTGAGAAGCTCGTCGTGCGTCCCCTCCTCCACGATCCGCCCTTTATCCATGACAATAATACGGTCGGCGCGCATAACTGTCGATAAACGGTGGGCAATAGCGATCGTCGTCTTACCCTTCGAAACTTCCCAAAAGGCTTGTTGAATAAGCGTCTCCGATTCGGAGTCGAGGTGAGAGGTTGCCTCATCAAAAATGATAATTTTAGGATCAATTAAGATGGCTCGGGCGATGGCTAAACGTTGTTTCTGGCCGCCGGAAAGTTTAATACCCCGCTCTCCTACGACCGTTTGGTAACCGGAAGGCAAACTCTCAACAAATTCATCTAGATGGGCCAGTTTCGCCGCCCGCTTAATTTCGGAGAGAGTTGCTCCCTCACGACCGTAACCAATGTTAAAAAAGATGGTGTCGTTAAAAAGAATCGCTTCTTGGGGCACGATGCCAAACAAAGAACGGAGATCTCTTTTAAGCAGGTCTTTAATGTCTAAACCATCGATCGTAATCCGCCCCTGATTTAAATCATAAAAACGCATCAAAACCTTCGTCATCGTCGTCTTGCCCGACCCTGAGCGGCCAACCAAGGCGACTGACTCCCCGCTCTTTATCGTTAGATTAATCTCGCTTAAAACCGTACCGCGCTCGTCGTAGCTAAACGTCACGTTTTCGAAGGAGACACTGCCGTTAACATCGCTCGAAAGTCTAGCAGGATCTTCCGGATCCTTGACGGTAATTGGTAGATCCAAAACTCCGAAATAACGTTCCAAGTCGGAAAAATGCTTAGCCAGTTCCCGCAGTGAATACATAAAATCGGAAACCCGCGGAAAGAAAGCTGAGGAAGCAGCCGTAATAAAAACGAAGTCTCCGATTGTAATTTTGCCGCTGCCGGCGTCGATCAAGGACAGACCCATGATGATAAAGGTACCCACTAGGGAAACTCCCTCGGTCGAGAGGTCAATCCAGCGGAAGGTCAACAAGTAACGCCAGACTTTATCCAGCCAGTGGTTATACCGTTGCTTGACTCTCCTCTCTTCTTTCTCTTCCTGGGCAAAAAACTTCACCGTCTCGAAATTGGTTAAATTATCGGCGATGATGCCCGAAATGTGATCTTCCTCTTCGTTAAGTTCAACACGGGCCCGGATGTTGCCGGAGATGAGAAATTTCGTCACGAGGAAGATAATAATGATTAAACCGAAAAGAACCAAAGCGTATTTAAGCCCGACCGAAAGAAGAATTACAGAAACGAAAAGGAAGCGAATTAGCAGTCGCGGAAACTTAGTGTCGAGCTCATGGTGAAAGGAAAAAAAGGCGCTATCGCCGCGTTTCATAATCGAAATAAGTGTCCCCGCCCGTTTACTCGAGTGGAAAATAAAGTCTAAATCGTGAAGCTTCTTAAAAATCGAAAGGCGGGCATCGCGGGCGGCCCGGATGAAGAAATAATCGGTAAAGATGTAAAAGAATTCAAAGAGGAGGGTCGCCAGGATTTTAACGAGGATGAAGAGGAAAAGGATTGTCAACAGTGTTCCAAGAGTGCCTGTATTTAAGTCGTCAATAAAACGGCGGTAGAAAAACGGGCTCAGCTCCGAAAGAATCGTTGCCGCTACAATAAGAACGATCGAGACGACCACAGCGGCGGGATAGCGGAAAATATAACCATAAAAGTATCGAATCGTCCGGTTCATATTTTGTCTAAATCATTCGAAGGAAAAGGCACATACGTAATACTAAACCCAAACACGGCGATTGGAAACTATACATTTACCTCACCCGCGCGGATCGGAATGACAGCGCGGTTTCATAATGTAGGCAGCATAGTGGGAGGATAGGAAGTTTGAAAGGGTACGAATGATAATAAATTTATTCACTGTTTTGTTATAAATCACTCACGATCGTGAAGTAAATATATCAATTCACGGTAAT
>CAYHYS010000084.1:0-3918 GCA_964360905.1 uncultured Candidatus Saccharibacteria bacterium
CTGGGCCCGAAACAGTTCAACAATGATCGGTGAAGATTATTATTAAAGAGACGTTGATAGCGACTTTTAAAATTGTCACCTTATGATGAGACAGGCGTTTTAATCAGTTCTCTAAATTGGTAAGTACCAGAGCCGTTATCAAAATCGTAATATTCCTCCCAAAGCTCGTCGGGAGCGTTGCTGTAATTTATATAGCTTTCCTCTACTATCTCCTCCTCGGGATCCTTATCTAAATTTCTGACGGCAAGACGATGCCCAACAAAATTTTTTTCCACGCCGCCGGACCGGTTAAACTTTTTTACCAAAGTAAATTGGCCATTCAAATAAGAAACTACATTCGCGATTTTGTACCCCGCCAGGTGTCCAGAAAGAAAGAGCAACTTATCTCCAACCACTCTCGGTTCCATCTCCTTAATACTAATGCCCTCACTACCATCAAAGTTAAACTCCTGGCCATTATCGTAAAACCGGCTGAAGGCAAGACGGTTGACTTTTAGGCCGTCGAGAACGCTGATATAGTAAAGTTGATCGTGCGTACCGGGGATTAGCTCTTGGTAGATGTGAAACTTGCCTTGATTAGAATAAATCAGGGATAAAGAACCTAAAAGCAATGAGAAAGATAAAACAATCATCCACAATTTAAACCCCTGCTGAGTCGTGCCTTTTTTGAAGATTTCTCTTATGGCGGGCATCATTGTCATTTTAACACAGACGAATGAGAACAAAGGGAACTTGATATAATCAAAAGCATGATTATTGACACCCACACCCACCTGGACATGAAGGAATTTGATCACGACCGTAACGAAACAATCGAACGGGCAAACTCTCTAGGAGTCAAAAAAATTGTCACCGTGGGCGTCGATTTAGAAAGTAGTGAAAAAGCTCTCGCTTTAGCGCAAAAATACGAATCCGTTTTCGCGGCTGTTGGTATTCAACCAGAGGAAATCGACAAATATTTTATCGAACCTTCCTGTAATCATGAATCGATTCATGATTACAAACTCAACATCGGTATAAACGAGAAGCTTACCACCTTGGCGAAGAGTAAAAAAGTTGTAGCCATTGGCGAGATAGGACTCGATTACCATTGGCTTAAAAAGGAGTCTCCTTCTGCCACTTTAGAAAAAGGTCCCCCTCTAGAAATCCAAAAAGAAAAACAAAAAGATGTTTTCCGCCGTCAGCTGGGCTTGGCTGTATTGCTGGATCTTCCGGTCATCATCCACAATCGAGAAGCGGATGAGGATATACTGCGTGAAATACAAAGATACAAAGAAACTAAAAGGCTGCGAGGCGTGACCCACTGCTTCACCGGCTCACTCGAGTTTGCCCAAAAAATCATCGACTTAGGTTTCCTCCTTTCGTTTACGGGAATCATTACCTATCCCAACGCTCAAGAGCTACAAAAAGTTGTTAAAGAAACTCCACTGGACAAAATAATGGTCGAGACTGATTCCCCCTTCCTTGCTCCTCAAGCTTATCGGGGGCAGCGTAACGAACCAGCCTACGTGACTGAGGCCGCCAAAAAAATTGCTGAAATTAAAAACCTTAAGTTTGAGGAGGTCTGCCTTGCCACTTCAGAAAACGCGCGGCGTTTGTTTAGGATTTAATTAATTGCTATCAAAACTCTCACACCTAAACCTTCTCATATCCTTAAGAAGGTTAGAATAAAATAGTTGGTTTTATGGGAAATCAAAGGGGAGTCACCTTTTTGGAAATTTAGCTATTCTTTTCTTGCCATACGAGTGTAGTACGTTCGTAGTATAGGCTTGATACAGGCCAACAATATTACCTTTGTTTATTATAATTTATAATTGAGTTCAAGTGTTTACGCGCCGATCGCTCTTAAAACACTTGAAAACGTTATTGCTACTATGATACGAATCATCAAAGCACAAACAAAGAGGTCTACAAAATTATTGACAAAACAACACCCACCTGTATATCTATTTGTCAATTGATTAGGGTGTGGAGGGGATGAGAAAGAGGAGGAGAACCAAAAGACCAAGGAAAGTGAGGAAGGAGAGAAAGGTTAGCTTCAAAACCGGATGGGAACCGAAATTCAGCCGACTTCCCCATTTCCGACCAAGCCGTTCGATAATTATTAGAGAGATTATTATCCCCAGAACAAATCCAACGAAACCACCAATGGACATATAGAACAAGAACGCGAACGCTTCCTCGCCGTAAGGCCTTCCAAACTTAGTGGTAAGAATGCTATAAAGAATCTCACCACCGGCCATAAATCCGATAATCGTCGATAGAAAAAAAGTAGACGTTGCAGTTATGTAGAATTTAAGTCTCATACTATCAATCACACATCTTGCAATTCCGACGGTTCGAGAGAAGATTCTTCGCTGCGCTCAGGATGACGGATAGCGCACCCACACGACATGACACAAACATTTTAACACTCATCAGCATTTTCTTTAGAGAGCAGGCAGAGTATTTTTCCTTGAGAATCCTGCCTTGATAGAAGATCGGAATGTAGTGTCCTAATTGACTTCGGATTGGACGCAACGAATTCTGCTGCCAAAGCTCCGTTTGACCGGTCAAATTTTAAATCGAGTAACGTTCCGTCGTTGTAGGCAAACTTTTTGGAGTTATCCACCCAACCAGAGTAACTAGCACTGTCTGAAAGAATCAGACCATCACCAACATCGATAGTTTTTTGAAAAGTTTTTGTAAATATTCTTTGTCTTAGTGTGGCCTGTAGATTACCGTAAATAGCATAGAACTGGACATTTGTAATGTAAGTTTTGTTGACTCCACTAACTCCCTCTAAGAAATCGGAGCTGGGTGTTACCTGCTCGTAAGCTTTACTCGATTTATCCAACGGTTGAAATCCACCTCTTTCTTCATTGAGCCTTCTTAAAAATAAGTTAGCAACAGCCTTTTCAGCTAGTTTCCCGACCAGCGGCAGGGAGTAAAGGCTCTTATCCACCCCCATCACCCACGCCCCCTTGAAAGGAGCTCCCACTCCGACGTAACGTCTGATCTTGTGATTGTCTTTGTGGGTCAGGAGATATTGGCGGGTAACGAGGTTACCGAGAGAGTGAGCTACGATGTCCACCTTACCGTCTCCGCCTTGGGCTTTGTACCTGTCTGATAGAGTGTTGACGATGACTTCCATACCTTGGGCAATCTCTCTAATATCTCCCTGGTAGTTGTAGTATCTGCCCCCTCGGCCATCCTCCTTGTAGCCGTAAGAGTAGAGGTAGATAGAGTCCTTAGGATAACCTTGATCGGTCAGGAGTTTAACGTAGTTACGACTCTGATCCTCACTGCCATCGAAGGCTCCGGGAGAGCCTCCCAGTCCGTGGACGAAGATGACGGGGTGGAACTTCGGGGGAGTAATTGATAATTGAGAATTGATAATTGATAAAGAGGATAAGGACGTGAGGACCGGGAAATGAGGCGAGAGCCACTCGGAAAAGGTGGTGAAGAGAAGCTTACGTCCGGTCATATAGTAGGGAAAGACTTTGCCGGTGGTGGCATCGTAGTACTCTGTTAAACCATCACCAACTCGAGAGGATTCTACAATGCGCAGAAGGTCCTCGTCAGAGAGACACTCCAGATTAGCCGTGTAGGGGATCCCTCCGGCTACATTAAGATTGAGGGGGAAGTAGACTTCGAAGGTGGGTTGAGCGTTACCGTCCCTGGAGATGACGGCCGAGTAAGAAGGTGAGACTTTGTTAACTAAAACTTGAGAGGCGGAGTCAAGGAAGGAGAGACGGAGGAGATCTCGACTAAATCGTGGCTCCTGGCGGTTGGGGACATAGACGTAGACGGAGAGACCGGAGAGTTTAAAGGAATCCTTGTGAGTGACCTTGAAGGATCTTCCGGCCGTGCGGAAGCAAGGATGAGCCGCGTCTTCAAAGTCGGTGTTATCCTTCTCGAAGTCTAAACCCTTGTAGG
>CAYHYS010000085.1:0-3865 GCA_964360905.1 uncultured Candidatus Saccharibacteria bacterium
ATGAGAAATTTGCTGCTGCTTTCCGCTATTATTCTTCTTCTCGGCGCTCTCTTTTCCTCTCCGATCCGGTTTCTTATAACCGCTAATGAGGCTGGATTTACCATTGAACGCCTCACTTATCTTCCCAGTTCGTACAGCTCCGTCAGCGAGGAAAAATATTTCGAATTAAAAAATGGCGTTCCCGGACACAACTACATTGACACTAAATTTCAATCGAGTGAAACCTATTTCAGGTTTATACAAACGGGGAACAGCGAGGCGATGAGCCGCTATCTCGACACCTTAGAGTTAGGCTCTTTTTACAGCAAAGAGGTTTTGGATTTAAGTGGAGTCCCGATGAATGTCACTTACTATCGCGACGGGGCAAGGCGGTTCGGTTGGGTGAAAGGTGACAAGCGATACAACATTATTACCAACGACAATTACTTAAACGTCGACGAGCTCTCGAGAATGGAGAAAGGTTTAGAGGTTTATAAGATTGACCCGTTGCAACCCCTAAAAAAAGGTGCTGATGATTTCTTCGCTTTCATCGCTAGTTTTATTAAATAGAAAACAATGCCTTCTTTTTGGCTTAGCTACGTGGTAGAGAAACTGTCTCTGAGGTCGTCCCTGATTTGAATTCTTAACCCTCCGGGTTAAGAATGTTTTATGGCATGGTTGCAACAAAAAAACTGGAAACGAGTTGTCCCGTGTTCCAGTTTTTCTTCAGTTTAGTTTGATCTGATCGCTCGGTCCTCGTAATGAGCCAAACGTTTGATTTGGACCAGTTCGGCGTCAAGCGGAGCAATAAATTTTTCTCCGACGCCACCAGCGAGAGAATTTAGGACGAATTCAAACTCCTCTACCGGCACCTGACCAGCTGACGCGGCTTCAAGGCAAAGCGGCAGAGCGACGATACAGACGTCGCTTAATTTTTCCCGTAAGGTAGCTTCAAGCCCTTCCGTCGGCGTCGGTAAGATGTCGAAACCGCCATCAACTGTGAGAAGTGCCACGAAGGTGGTCCGCGGCAGCGTCCAAAGGCGAATCGGCATGATGGCAATCCGGCTGTTATAACGGGCTTTGAGCATAACCATTTTCTTTATAATCAGGCGATCTTGTACCCGCCTGAAAAGGAGATAGATAATGGTGACTCCCGAGAAAGCCACGACGACAGATCTTAGCCAACTTAGCTGAAAATCCGTGAAAAAAACGGCTCCCCAGCCCGTTAAACTTAGTGCTACTAAAACCATACTTAGACGTCCGCCGACGCTCCAAGTTTGATCTTGTAGCTTTTTCTGATCCCTAAGAACTCTCTTTTGGAGCTCTTCGAGAGACGAGACCCCAGTGATCTCAAGGGGGCTACTCGATAAGATCATATTGTCTTCCTCCAATCTTTAGTTGGTCTTTCTCCGCACCTCAAAGGTGCTAGAGTTAATTTCGATGTTGGAAACACTTATAGCATAAGTGGAAGGGGTTGGCAAATCCAAGTGGACAGCCCGTTAGATCAAAGATCTGAGTTGCTTCTCGGCGGGACTATAGCTGGATCTGAGTTGCTTTGATTGATTAAAATGAGTACTGATCGATTCTTCGCCCTCATCGCCAGTTTTGTTAAATAGGAAACAAAAAAACTGGAAACGAGTTGTCCCGTGTTCCAGTTTTTTTCCATCTCTTTTCTTCTTAAAGGTCTCCATCTCCATCAGGGATCGGCTGACTCGAAAAGTGTTCAATGGCGAGAGCGACGGCGGCCGAAAGAACGGACGCAAGGATGATGGAAATCGCTACTGCCAATAACAAAGGCCCTCCCACGAGAACGAACATCAATGAGAAGACGACGATCGAGAAAAGCCAATGAAGCGCTTGGAGGACTAGGGAAACGACCACCGTCCTCCGCGATACATCTGACTTGAGGCTTCGAGCTCTCAAGCCGATGAGGATAGCGACGAAGAAAGACACCAACCCCCAGGCGGCCATTATTAAACCATAACTAAACATCTGATTCTCCTTTTTCTGCCCAGAAGGGCGAACTGTGAATTCCGCTTGTCGCGGTTAAGTTGAGGCATCTTACCACTACCCTATAGCTAAGTCAAGTGAGGTGTTTTATTGGAAAGTGACGCTAAGTTTCTTAAAAGGTCCGACCCTCCGAATCGGAGAGTCGGACCTTCGCGGAAGGGCAGGTGAAGGAGTGGCTTTTCACGTTACGAATTCGATGCCTATTTTATCTTGTCATCACGTTAGGCAGAGACTGTCTCTGAGGTCTTGTTACCATGAACTGAATCATGGTAACAAACGAGCAGTTGACTTTAGGAAGGGGATACAATTAGAATGGCTTTGTGGAATTATTCATTCCCCTCGTCGTCATTTTTCTCGTTTTTATCATCCCCGGCATTCGGGTCATTAACCAATACGAACGGGGCCTCGTCTTGACTCTTGGGCAATATTCATACACTTTACAACCCGGCTTAAAAATTATCATCCCCTACATCCAACGCGTCATTAAAGTCGATATTCGAATTTCCACTTCCGATATTCCCCAACAGGAAGTCATCACCCGCGACAATGTTCCGGTGGGCATCAACGCCGTTGTTTATTTCCAAGTCGTTAAGGCCGAAGACGCCATTCTTAAAATTCAGGATTATACCTACGCCGTCAGCCAATACGCCCAAACGGCGCTGCGGGACGTCATCGGTGGGGTCGAACTCGACACGCTGCTGACCGAACGACAAAAACTCGCTGACGAAATTAAAAACATCGTCGATCAGGAGACGACGGGCTGGGGCGTCGACGTCACTGCCATTAAAATCCAAGACATTGAACTGCCGGCGGACATGAAGCGCTCGATGGCTAAACAAGCCGAGGCCGAGAGGGAGAGAAGGGCGACGATTATCCGCGCCCAGGGCGAGCTAACCGCTTCGGAAAATCTTAAAAAAGCCATGGAGAATTTAAGTGCTAGCGGCGCTATATCATTGCGAACGCTGCAAACGATTGAAGCGACCACCGCCAATCCTGCTAACACCGTCGTCTTCGCTTTGCCGATCCAGGTTTTAGAAGGGCTGAAGGCGCTTTCCAATCAGAAACCTAACTAAATTTCCATAGCAAACACGTAGATTCGCTAATCGCACCCTGAAGGTGAGACCTTCCTTCGTCGTGATTCCACCCCGAAGGTGTGGATCGACCTCGAGTTCACCTTCGGGGTGGGACTTCGGGGCTGCGCGCTGAAGGTCTCACCTTCACAAGTAGCAAAAATCCAAACTTGATTAAAACCTATAGTTGTGGTATAATTCCTAAAGCACTAAAAAATTCTAAATAAAAAAGGAGATAAGACCGTGAAAATCATTATTTTTTTAGTCCTTTGTTTGCTGGTGGGCGTCGCCCTTATTTGGGCCAGTGCTTCGCCTGAGCTTCCAGCGTGGACGGACGCCTCGCGGCTTTGCGATTCCGTGGAGACTTATACGCTGTATGAGGCCAGGGTCGAAGAAGTGGCTCCCGATAAAAGCTGGATTCGGGTTCCAAGCGAAACTTTTAGCCTTGAGGCGCTTAAGGGGACTTCGGAGCGAGTTCCTTTTTGCCAGTCAAAGGGCGGCAAATTAGCGGACGGGGCCGAGTTCGTGAAGAGGGGTCAACAGGTCAGACTGTGCGTCAAAAACGTCATGGGAAAATGGCTCATCAGTTGTATTGCCTTCCTGTGAGGTTTTTAAGACTAATCACAATAGCTCATCGGCTTTGTGATGGTTCTAATCTCCATACTGGCATAACCGGCGCAACAAATTAAGGCGGAATTTCTTCAAAAGAAATTCCGCCTTTTTAGTGTCTTATCAACTATACTGCTCACATTATGAAACCGCACCGTCGTCATTCCGGCCTCCGTTAAAGCCTTTAGTCCCGGACG
>CAYHYS010000086.1:0-3851 GCA_964360905.1 uncultured Candidatus Saccharibacteria bacterium
ACCTTCATCAACGGTCATTAGGAAACGTCCGTGCTCCTTGGCCCAGTTATAAAGTGTTGTCTCGGGAAGAGGAAAAGCAATATTCCAATGGGCCGGGATGTCCAACTTTTTGATAAACAACAGCGAACGCAAAAAGGATTCGTAATGGGTAAAACTGTTAATGCTGACACCAACTGCTTGTGGCTGCCAATCCAAACCCTTACCCACTTTTATCCGCCAGTCTTCGTGGGTTAAACTCCCTAAATTTATACTGGCCCCCTTGGAAAGACGGGCTGGAAAATTATTACAATCAATAACCTTTACCTCGTAATCTTTTTTAGCCAGAACCGCGGAAACATAACCAAGACCGAGGTTCAAACCTGATCCAAACCCCCGTGGGTCAATTAGCAAAACTCGTTTTATTTCGGCGCTCTGAATCATACTTATTTAAAAAACCATGAACGATAAAAAAATCTAAACACTCTTTTTCAGAGCAATAAAATTGGTCAGTCTTAAGTTCAAGGGCACGATGCAGTGAGTCCAGCAGACGCAAGGACGCTGGGGCGAAGAAATGAGCCGACGCAGATCCCGAGCTTCCTCCCAAATCTTCACCAGTGATTTTTCCTTCAAATTACCCATAGACTGACGATAAAACTCACAGGGGAAAACTTCACCGTAAGGATTAACAAAAAAAACGGCGGAGGCGGCAAAACAGACGAAGGCGGAATGGAGACGGTCCGGATCACTCAGAAAGAGCGGTAAATTCCGGTAGAAGCCCCGCCTCAAAAAGGGATACTTCTGTGAAAGTCTTAGCCACTCCTTGTTAAATTCACCAATATCAATGCCCTTTAACTCTTCCTTGACCTTAAGATAGCTCGCTTCGTAATTATGGATGGGAGTAAGCTGGATGTGTTTCACACTTTTTGAAAAGAAATCTATGTAGTCTTCAATCTCGTGGAAATTCTGCCGGTTGACGACCATGTTAATCCCGCAAGCCATTTTGTGACTGATCAGCCTCCTCAGAGTCGTCAGAGCCGCCTCAAAAGCGCCGGGCACTCCCCGCAGAGAATCATGTGTCACCGCGGACACGCCGTCAAAGGAAATGGCCACCGAATCGAAGGAACTCAAGACGGAATCGATGTTCCTTTCGTTAATCAGGGTGCCGTTGCTGGCGACGCTGACATTCATTCCCAGGGTCCTTGCAAACTGACCCAGTTCAAAGATATCCCGACGCAGGAGGACCTCTCCACCGGTCAAGCCTAGGTAACGAACACCGATACGATACGCCTCGGTGAGAATTCTTTTGACATCGGCTGTCGTCAGTTCCTGAGGCGCCAAAGAAGGACCAACCTTCCACCTTTCGCAAAAACCGCAACGCAGATTACAGCGGTAGGTCAGCTCCAAATACATAACCGACGGTCTGGGAGCAATCGCGTAACCGCTCCAGTAGGATACGAAAGTCTCTAAACCGCGGACGAGATTAAATTTAAGGGTTCTTAATTTATTCGATAGCATAACCGGACGGGATGAATCTTTTAAAAAGACGCGTCAAGTTCCCTCTTAAAAAGATCAAACCGACCCTCACTCTATTTCTAAAGCGTGAGGCGGCCCAAGGAACATCATAACAGTATACCAAATAATAAATTAGCTGGCGAAAAGAATTGACCACAAACAATTTTCTATTTTCGTACAGGACTTGGTTCCCCAGCCTCGCTGGTTCCTCACTTAAAAAAGATAAATCTAATTTAGTCGAAATCAGTTATTTACCTTCAAAAATGGGGGCTTTAATAGTTTTAAAATAATTCAATTTTGAACTTCCTTTGATCATATCTTTCATGATGACTTCGTCGGAGACAACTCTTAACGACTGGATCCTTTTACGCCGCAAAAGTGTGTCACTAAAATTTTGAATGTTCCACCACATCGCCCGCAGGTATGCTCTAGATACACTCGTATTTCTCATTAAAGCGAAAAAAATAACTTCTGAAAATATAATTAAAAAGTAGATGGGCAAGACCTTTAGCAGGTTTAAAGATGAATAGTTCTTCAGCAAGGTTCTCAAAGTGTTTCTTTCGCCAAAATATCTTTTTCGCGCCGTTGTGTGATAACGGCCTTCGGCATCCAAAATCGTTTTGCCCCCAGCCACCACTCCGGAAACGTGGTGAATTATTGAATTCAAGTCCGTGACAACTTTGTAACCTAAAAGACGCACCCGCCAACAAAAATCCAGATCGTCTTTATACAGGAAATATTTCTCATCAAAACCGCCAATCTTTTCGTACAGGTCTTTACGAAAAAGCATTGAACAACCGGAGACGTAAAAAGCATCCCTAATCTTTGATCCGTCTTTCGGCAGCCCAACCATTGTGTAGTAGTTAGCCTGGTAACCGAAACGGTCGATGTTGGAACCGATGTCCTGAACTTCATCACTGTCATAGTAAAGGACCAGTGACCCTACAACCCCAACCTTCCGGTCACTTTCCAAAGTGTTCACCATTTTCGAAAGGCCGTCATTTTCCACAATCACGTCGCTGTCAAACTTAAGCAAAAGAGGAGCTTGAGAGGCAGCCACGGCTTTATTAAAGGAAACCGGCGCGCCTAAGTTTCTATCATTATTAATAATGGCGACACGGGGAAATTTATCGCGGACGAGTTCAACACTGTCGTCCGAAGAGTTGTCATCAACCATAATCACTTCGAAATCCGGATAGTCCAAATCAAAAATCGAGGAAAAGCACTTCTCCAAATACTGGGAAGCGTTGCAGTTTAAAACTATGATCGTAACTTTTTCCATTCTGCTTACAGAATAGCACAACTCAATCTTTTGGATTGAGTTTGTCGAACAGATCCAGGCTATTCTTGAAGGCCTGATCCATATTAAAGTACTTATAATTGGCCAACCGACCGACAAAATAGATACCCCCCTTTTCCAACTTCCCGGCTTCCCGGCCGTACCTTTCATAGACCTCTCGATTTCTTTGAGTCGGAACGGGGTAATATGGTTCACCCACCCAGGTACTGTACTCTCTGGAAATCGTCGTTTTCGGATGATTTTGCTTGGTAATGTGCTTGTATTCAACAATACGGGTAAAGTCGTAATCGTTGGGGTAGTTGATGACGGAATTTTCCTGATAAAACTCACGATTGTGGGTTTCGAAGTCAAAACGAATCGAACGATACTGGAGTTTATCGAATTTGTGGTTAAAGAACCGGTCGATCGGCCCGGTAAAAAAAAGCTTTTCGAATCCGCTTAATTTGTGCTTAGTCTCAAAATAATCACAGTTGAGCCTGACCGTAATATTCGGATGGTTGAGCATTTTTTCAAAAAGTGGGGCAAAACCACCGACGGGCTGGGCCTGGTATTTATCACCAAAATAGCGGTCGTCAAAATTAGTTCGGACCGGAATCCTCTCTAAAACGGACGCTTCCAGCTCATAGGGCCACAGGTCCCACTGCTTCTTCGTATAATTCTTAATCATTTTTTCGTACAAAGCCGGTCCGATTTTAGATAAGGCCACTTCTTCGCTATTTTGCGGAAATTCGATTTTTAGCGTGTTTTGGAATAGCCAAGACTTCATCTCTACCTCAGTTTTGATGTTCAACCCGAATAACCGGTTAACGGTGGTAATGTTAACCGGGATAGGCAGAAGCTGCCCGTCGACAAAACTTAGGACGCGGTGCTCATGAGGATACCACTGGCTGAATCCATTGACGTACCGCCAAACATCGTCGAAATTGGTGTGGAAAAGGTGAGCTCCGTACTTGGAAACAAGTATTCCATCAGCGTTATAAAAATCGTAACAGTTGCCACCGACGTGATCACGTTTTTCCAGGACCAGCACTTTCTTGCCCAAAACATTGGCGTATCTTTC
>CAYHYS010000087.1:0-3843 GCA_964360905.1 uncultured Candidatus Saccharibacteria bacterium
ATAGCAAAATTGAGGCGCGAAGTTGACCTTCTTTAAAACTCAACTAACCCAGAATCAATCCGAAGACTGAATAGCCGCCTGGGTTGACCAATGAACGAGGCCTACCACTCTCGTTGTCCTTCTCCACATAGGCGAATTTGGATAAACCGGAGGCTCACAAACAAGCATGGAATGAATCCTCGTGCTTGTTGCTTCGATAGGTTCCGGCAGATTAGCATTTTAGGATATACTCCAGCCGATGCCAATCTTAGTCAGGTGTCCTATTCCACTTCTCAGGTCACCCGAGATTCATGATTGGCGCTTTTGCCAGTTTCGTCCGCGGCGCTAGTAGTAGCGTGCGGTCAGGCCGGCGCGCCCTGCGATGCCGTTAGACGTTTTCGTTGGTGTTCGACACGTTCGCGTTCGGATTTGTTTTCATTGAGGATCCTCCTGGATCTGTGAATACAATCTGCGAATACGTTCCACGCCGCTCCATCGATCCGCTTGGCCCTAAGCCGAAGCAGCGTTACGGTCTCACGGGCCTTACGTCCGATTTTTTCCTGGGTTCGCAACTTTGTGCGACTCCCGTCGTGCATTGGCCTCAACTCCTTTCCTTCCTATTTTCGGCGGGGACTAATCCCGATGACCGAAAAAGGAATATTGACTCTTTAGTCTCTTCTTATGATTGAGTTAATTATAAACAGATTCGCCCAACAACTGTCAACATTTCGCTATACCACGATCATTGCTGGACTGTTACCATGATTCAGTTCATAGTAACAATACTCTAATGATTAAAGTCATTAAAGTGACCGGATTTTTTGGATTTCCTTTGATTCAAGTATAGATCGGACGATAATAATAGGAATTAGAATGAGTAATGTATAAAGAAGGCCGTGGATCGATCCGTTCAGGAGGGCGAGGCTGAGAAAAGTGATGGAGATGCCAAGATACATCGGATGATTAAAATAATGGTAAAGTCCTTTTTTTATAATCTTTTTAGGTTTCGGAAGAACACCGAATAATAAACCTAAGTTAAAGTAGGCCGTAATCCAAACTAATAATCCTAAGATAGATGTCAGAACAAAAAGGAGTTTTATTAAATTTGGAAGGACGAATTGATTAGGGAAATAGGCGGAAAGAAGGAGGGAAATTAAGTAGACGAAAGGGAATGTTACAGTCGCGGCGAGTTCGAGTGATCTGACAATATTTCTCCTTGGGTGATAGGGTTAGACCCTCTCAATAAATTTAATAACATCAATAATAACTCTTGGATTTACGTCATCAAGGAAAATCCCTTTAATCATTTTAAGAAGCATATATTCTTCGACGTTTCCGGCTTTACTAATAACATTTTCGATATTGGTGAACCCTTCCGCCATAATACCCTCTAAACTTTCGCCTCTCGCTTTTTTAAACCCATAGGTATAATTTCTGGATTTAGGGCAGTAGCCGGTGGCTAATAAATCGGCAATACCGGCGGGTGACATTAAAGACTCCTTTTTACCGCCGGATTTTACGATGATTAATTCCATCTCCTGAAAGGATTGTAAAGTCAGACACGACTTAAAGTTAAAGCCTAAGTTCAGACCGTCAGAAAGCCCGAGAGCTAAAGCATAGATGTTTTTAAGGATCCCTAACAATGAAATGCCAACTAAATCTTCAGATGGTTCAAGGGTAAGATTAGTACCGGAAAAAAGGTCAACCACTTTTTTAATTTTCGCCGGATTATCAGAGGCAATCGTCGCCCGAGTCGGTAGATTTTTCTCGAGTTCTTCCGAAATCATCGGGCCGGAAATAACCCCGATTGTATTTCTCGGATAGAATTCTTTTAAAACCTCAAAAGGAAATTTAAGGAGAGGGGCGTCAAAGCCTTTTGTGCAGCTGACCAAAATAGTTTCCGAGGTAAGATAGCCGACTGTTGAGACAGATTCGCGAAAAAATTTTGAAGGCACGGAGAAAAATACTATAGTCGATCCGGTAACAGCATCGCTTAGTAAAGGTATCTGACGGGGATCACCGGTTTCAACAATATCCCAAGAGCATACCTTGCAATTTTCTTTTTTCTTTTCAAGAATATTGGCAATAGCTTGTCCTAATTTTCCGAAACCAATAATGGCGATTTTATTTTTATTAATCATCAAAAATTTGGCCAAGTCAGACTTGGCTGGCCTGCCACGTGAATCTTGTCCACAAGATTTTTACGTGGAGCGGGCGAGGGGACTCGAACCCCTGACGTTCAGCTTGTCCGCCTAAATTATCCTGGAGCGGGATACGGGAGTCGAACCCGTCTTTTCACCTTGGAAGAGTGATGTTGAACCGCTCAACTAATCCCGCTCAAATTTTTGGCGGATACCGCTGAATTACACCCGCTGGTGTAAAAAATTATAGCATGAAAAAACGAAAGTAATGAGCCGTGAAAAATAGCGTGAGAGTAATAGTACCGAGCAGAGTGAAGATCAAAAGAAAGACGAGCGCTCTTTTGAGATGATCTTCGCTGTATTTATTGGGGAACAGATACAATACGATGGTGCCGAGAGTATACAATAGAACGGAAAGAATACTTTTCGATGTCCAATGATGGCCGGAGAAGTTTTTTAGCCACACCTTCAGTGGTGGAAATAGTTCCGCCCAAATGACAATCACCACAACAAAAACAATCGTGATAATTGCTGAAAAAGCTGATGAGACAACTAATTTTTGTTTATTCATAAGTATCTCATTTGATGACACCCCAACGGGCCGCGGCCGAGATTACGAAGCCCATGGCACCGATGAGAAGTCCTAAGGCGGCCACGGTGCCAGTTAGCCACGAGGCCAATCGGCGGAGTTTAAGTCGTTCCACTTCCTCTTTATCAAACATGGTGATAAATAATACCGTCATGGCTAAAGGTACAATAAATAAGAAGACGTGTTCCTTGGTTTCCATTATAATCTCGTGGACCCACGGCGCCACACCGCCTTTGATGATTGGCTTCACCAGCGTTCCGTAATAAACAACGTAATAGTAACCGCCGGCGAGCCAGCTTAAAATGAAAGCGAAAACCCCTACCCACGCCGTAAAAAGCCTGCTTCGTCGCGATCCGCCATTATCCCTTAATTGTCCAAGTAGCCACAAAAAAGCATCAATACCAACAATGGCAAAACCGAGGTGGAAACCTATAAGAACAGGTTTGCTTTGTAAGATTCCAATGATGTCCATAATATACTGGTCGGCCCTCCTGAAAAAAGTTCGAACTTATTTTAAAGAAAAGCGGTAGGTGCGGCGAGTGGGTGGCGGCACTCGCCGCACCCAACTTTCTGCTCCTCGCGCTTTCGCTTATAAAAATCTTTTTCGGTTCGAGCCAAAAACTGATATAATTCTATCAAAACAGAAAGGCATACGCAATGAAAAACAATAAACGAATCCACTTCTTCAAGGCATATTCAAGACTGGGAATGATAAATATTCCCTGGGGTGAAAAACAACTTAATATAGGTGTTGAATATGGTCCCGATGCAGTTTTGTCCGAAAAATTTGTATCGAGTTTTCATCCTCGCCCGAAGATAACTAAGTATAAATTTCCGCTCCCAGAAGACATAAACAAATTAGATTACGAACAGGTGCTCTATCAGTCCTTTAAAGAATTCGACGAATTGATCAATAAGAATCTTAAAATTAATGAAATTCAAGTTGTTATAGGAGGCGATCATAGTGTCGCGTTTGCTTCAGTTTTAGCAGTTTTGAAAAGGGTAAAACCGGATCATGTAGGTTATATCCAATTCGATTCACACGCGGATCTTTGCACATTTACACGTAGTCCATCAACAAATTTTCATGGCATGGTTGCTAGGGCATTACTAGATAATAAATTTGATAGCACA
>CAYHYS010000088.1:0-3838 GCA_964360905.1 uncultured Candidatus Saccharibacteria bacterium
TCCCTCGGCTTCGCTCGGGATGACACAATTCCAATCTGGAAATGTTTTCTCTATACCTCAACCCTACGGGTTTTAACGCTAATCCTTTAGGACTTTACGGTAGTCCTGTGGATTTTAACGATAATCCTTTAGGACTTTCACGGTAGTACTTTAGGATTAAGAACGTTTTGAGTTGATTTATCAATATTTTTTGAAGCGCTCCAATTTGAAACTATTTAATTGGAGATAATTATCATAAATCTCAATATCAACCCTCCGGGTTTTAACGATAATCCTTTAGGACTTTACGGTAGTCTTTCCGATAGTTTTTACGGTAATCCTTTAGGACCTTTAGGACCTTTAGGATTAAGAGTCTTTTTAATTGATTTGGCAGGGTTTTTTTGAAAGGTATAAAAATCAGAGGTATTTACGCAGGGCCGTTTTTCCCATTTCCTTAAGGACCTTTTTAAGGGTCGGGACTTCGTCCTTCGGGCAAACGAGGGTGGCGTCAGGGGTGCGGACAACGATAAAACCTTTAAGTCCGATCGTCACCAAAAGCTCCCCGTCGGTGTTGTATAAAAGCGAGTCGGAGCTGCCTAAATCGAAGACCTTGCCTTTAATAAGATTTTCGCGGTTACTGCCCGCTAAGGCTTCCTTTAAAGCGTAAAGAGTACCCACGTCCGACCAACCGAACTCGCCGGTCAGAACAGCCGCTTCGTCTTTATCGATCTTTTCGGCGACGGCGTTATCGAAGTGAATCGGGTCGAGAGTCGGATAAATCCTCTTCAGAGTTTTTTCAAATTTTTCTGTTCCGTACGTATCGGCGATTCTTTCAAGTTTGACAGCCATCTCCGGCTGGAAAAGTCGGAATTTATCCATTAAAAATCCCGGGGTCGTTACGAAATAACCGGTATTCCAGAACCACTTCCCGCTTTCAAGATATTCTCGAGCCAGTTCTAAGCTGGGACGGTAATGCCAGCCTCCAAAGTCATAGAAGCCAATTGACAATTGAGAATTGAGAATTGAGAATTTCTTCCTCTTACTTGTCCCTTGTATCTTGTCACTTGTCACCTTTCTCCCGACCCTGATCCAGCCTAAATTATCATTGGCGAAGCGGGGCGGAACACCTAAGAAAACAATCTTTTCGGGATTTTCGAGAATGTATCTCTCGGCGGTTTTAAGCATCGAGGCAAACCCCTTTTTGTCTTTAACGAGGTGATCACTCCAAATAATGGCCATCGGTTCCGCCGGATTCAGCTTTTCTAAAATAGCCGTGACGAGGCCGACGGCCGGACCGACGTCACGCCTTTCCGGTTCCCAAAAGAAATTCTTCTTTGGTAGTTCCCCCGCCTGTCCGGAAATTAATTTTTTGTAGCGGATATTAGTGGAGACAAAAATATCTTCTTTCTTCGCGCACGCTAAAGCCCGCTCAAGACTCATCCGAAAGGTGGATTTACCGCTAAAAACACGGTCGAATTGCTTCGGGGAGTTAACCCTAGAAAGTGGCCAAAAGCGTGTTCCGGCCCCACCCGAAAAAATGGTGATCTTCATATTTGTCCAACCAGTTTACCCCAAACTCTTTCGATGTCAAAACCCAACGCGCCGGCCCACACCCTGAAGGTGTAGAACCACGTCGGGTTCACCTTCAGGGTGTACTCCCCCCGGTGTGCTAGAATGGAAACGCTTATGGCAGATAAAAAAACATTCACGAAAAACAAGCCAATTACCAAAGCCGTTATCGCCGCCGCCGGATTCGGTACCCGCTTTCTCCCGGCCACGAAAAATCAGCCGAAAGAAATGCTCCCCATTATCGACAAACCGATTATCCAATACCTCGTCGAAGAGGCCGTCGCCTCTGGCATTAAAGACATCATTCTCGTGACCCGGGCCGGGCAAACAACGCTGGAGGACCACTTCGATTCTCACGTCGAGCTCGAACATCTTCTGGCGGGCAACGGTAAAAAGGAGGCTCTTAAAATCGTGCGCGCTATTCCGAAAATGGCTAATTTTATTTACGTCCGCCAAAAAAAGCACTTACCTTACGGCAACGCCACGCCTCTCCTCGCCGTCAAAAATTTAATTAGTCCTAACGAGTCGTTCGTCTACATGTTCGGCGATGATTTAGTTAAGGCGAAAATCCCGGCGACGAAGCAACTCATTGAAACTTTTTACAAATACAACCCCGCCGCCGTCCTCGCCGTCCAGGAAGTACCGTGGGAAAAAATTCATCTTTACGGGTCAGTCAAGTACAAAAAAGGAACAAAAATCAATCAGGTCGATTCCTTAGTCGAAAAAGCGGACCGCGAGAATGCCCCTTCTAACATGGCCCAATTCGGCCGTTTTGTCTTCTCTTATAAAGCTATCGAAGAGATCGAAAACACACGCCCCGGAAAAGATAATGAACTTTGGCTCGCTGATATGAGCAACCGCCTGGCCCAAAAATATCTCGTCATCGCCCAGCCGATCAAAGGCAAGTGGATGACAACCGGGGATCCTTTAAATTACCTTAAAGCCACCGTCGAATTCGCTCTCGACCGCCCCGACCTCGGACCGGATTTTCGCGCCTATCTTAAATCCCTCAAGTTGAATTGAATAGCACCAATTTATACCCTCCACAATTGAAATTGTTTCGGGTATAACTCCTTCTAGACTGATTTGGCAACATTTTTCTGACGAAAAAGTTGCAAAATGCAGTAAGAAGGGTATACCTACGATCGTAAGCAAAATGGTGCCATCGGTAAAAATGTTGTGGTGACAACCCCCAACGAGCTAAGCTCGTAATTGGAATAAGCTCGTAATTGGATTCAGAGAATTGAATTGGAAGTCACCTTTGCTACCATGATTCGAATCATCGATGCAAACCAGTGATTGCTAAAAAACTCCGGTCGTGATATTTTCAAGTTGATTTAATTAGAGAAATTTTAGGTCGGGGTTGTGAGGAAATTTGAATTTAAGAATAGGCAGTGGTTTTATATTGCAACCACGCTATGAGGATCCGGGATCCTAAAACTATTTGCAATAAAGCACGCGTATCGAAAGGAGAGAATCATGAACGTTTCTGTTTGTCGAAGGAGCAGCGAGGCTGCCGGTGAAATCCTCAAAGCGACGGGGTTGCCAGGATCAAGAATTGATCTGGCACTTTATAGAGGTAAGAAGCAGATCGTCGTCTTGACGCGGGCCGATCTCCCACCGGATAAACTTCGTGGCATCAAAGGGATCAGGAAAGCTCGACCCGGTTTTCATCCCAGTCACCTGCCCGCCTATCTCTTTCACGGATCGAAGTTAGCCGTCATTGAGAAATTGAAGACTCATTTCTTTACGCATTGATGGCGTCGAACAGACCACAAAGACCTTGGCAGTGAATTTTTCGCTCCAGGGTCTTTTAATTATTACTTGTTGGAGACGAACCAGAGACTGTATACTGTATTCTCGAAAGGGCAATTTCAGCCAGAGGCTGATCAGCCTTTGGCTGAAGCTCAATATGAATAGGGCGATTAGCTCAGATGGTTAGACCTGCCCGCAATGCCTTTGGGTGAGTAGCTCAGTGGTAGAGCACTACACTGATAATGTAGTGGCCGATGGTTCGATCCCATCCTCACCCACCATTTGCAAGGCAGGCGGGGCGCCACACTGATAATGTGGAGGTCCATGGTCCGAGTCCATGATCGCCCACCACGTAAAAATCTTGCTGAGAACGAGCCCAAATGGTGATGTTTGAAGCTAGAGTTTTACAGTGAGACGTGAGACCGAAGGTCTTTTACGTCTCAGCAAGATTCACGTGGCACAGCCACAAGATGACCAATTATGAGAAATTTGCTGCTGCTTTCCGCTATTATTCTTCTTCTCGGCGCTCTCTTTT
>CAYHYS010000089.1:0-3834 GCA_964360905.1 uncultured Candidatus Saccharibacteria bacterium
TGTAGGCCTCCGGCCAGGGAGAACGGTTGTAGATGGAGTTGGCTAAGACTGACGGAGGAAGAATTAAGAAGTAGGAAGTCAGAAGTAAGACGGGAAGAATAACTTTAATTCTCATGGCGGGCAGGATAATTATTAGAGTAATTTTAGCACGAAAGTAAGATCTAACTAGGTTCTCAGACAAAAACCACCGTTGTCATGCCGGACAGTGATCCGGCATCCAGAAATGGATTCCGGCTCAAGGCCGGAATGACGATAAGCATGGTTTATAAGCACACTGTTCCCGACGGTTTAAAATTTCATTTCCGAATGGTATACTTTCTCCCAGTCGAACTCAGCTTTTATGATTAAACTCGAAGAAGTCTCGAAAAAATTCGCCGATAAAACCGTTCTTCACGAAGTTAGTCTTTCGGTAGGCAAGGGTGAGGTCGTTGGTTTCCTCGGTCCCAACGGCGCCGGAAAAACGACGACAATGAGACTCATTATCGGCTATCTCAACCGCTCTTCGGGACGGATCCTCATTGACGGTAAAGATCCGGAGGAAGAGGGGCTCGAGGTTAGAAAAAAAGTCGGATATCTTCCCGAAAACAACCCTCTCTATCTTGATCTTAAAACTTGTGAATACCTGGAATTCACGGCAAGAATAAAAGCCACCGGCCACGAAAACGTAAAAAATCTCATTAGCGAGGTTGTTGAAGTCTGCGGGCTTTCCGAAGTTTACGGCCGGATGATCGGTGAGCTCTCCCGCGGTTTTAAACAACGTGTGGGTTTAGCGGCCGCTATCCTCGGCAATCCGCCGATCCTCATTCTTGATGAGCCGACTTCCGGACTCGACCCCAACCAAATCATTGAAATTAGAAAATTAATTAAGGATCTCGGCAAGGAAAAAACGATTATCCTTTCGACCCATATCATTCCGGAAGTTGCCCAAACGTGCAGCCGCGTCATTATTATTAACAAAGGCCATATTGTTGCCGATAAAGATGTTAAGGATTTCGGCGGCGAGGAAGAATTTCACAGTTTAACCCGGGAAAAACAGATATGAAAGAAGTCAGCGTCAGCTTTATTAAAATTAAAACCATTGTTAAAAAAGAGCTGGCCTGGTATTTTAACAATCCGGGCGGATTTGTCCTTATCGCTCTTTTTATCGGCTTCGGCAACTTCCTTTTTTTCCGCGATCTTTTTATTAACGGCAACGCCACCCTTCTCCCCTACTTTCAAACCGTCCCTTGGCTTTTAATCTTTTTAACCGCCGGCATCGCCATGCGTTCTTTCGCGGAAGAAAAAAGAAACGGCACCTTCGAAGTCCTCGTTTCTCTCCCCTTGACCGAGTGGGAACTAGTCCTCGGAAAATTTCTGGCTGCCCTCCTGTTCGTCTTCGCCTGCTTTATCGGCTCCCTGACTCTACCACTAACCCTCATCGCTCTTAGTAAACCGGATCTTGGCACAATCCTTTCCGGCTATCTCGGCTTGCTCCTTTTTAGCGCCGCTTTACTTTCCATCGGCATTTTTATTTCCGCTCTCACGAAAAACCAGGTCGTCAGCCTCCTCTCAACTCTTCTCATTCTTTTCCTGCTCATCGTCTTAGGTGATGATCTAATCCTCCAGCAAGCGCCAACCTCCCTGACCGGTATCTTATCGTTTTTAAGCTTTAGCAGCCGCCTCTCGAATTTCTCTCACGGGGTTATTGATCTGCGCGACGTTATCTTTTTCTTGACGACGACCTTCGGCTTTATTTTTCTCTCGGTTAAAATTACGGAGAACCGTGGGTAAAAATGCTGCCGAATCTCTAAAGCCGTACCGGTCGCAGTCGCGAAAGACCGCACTGCTTGGGAAGGGGCCCAAGAGTGGAGCTTTTGCGACGAGACCGTGAAAAGATGGGAAGCAAAATAATATGAAAATTAAGTTACCGAAGTCTTTACTGAAAAAACTCAAAATGAAAAACGTCAGTAAAACGACGCTCGTTTTTAACGTTCTGGCCATCCTTATCGTTGTTAACTTTCTCGCCTCCTTCTTCCCGGTAAGAATTGACCTCACCGAAAATAAAGCCTTTACCCTCTCGGGCGTTACGAAAAAAACGGTCAAGTCCCTCGATGATTTAACCACTATAAAAGTGTTCCTCTCGGAAAATCTCCCCGCCCGGCTTTTACCGATTAAGCAAAAAATTAAAGACACCCTCGGCGAATATGAGAAAATTGCCGGCGGAAAATTAAGAATTACCTATACGGATCCGAAAAATAATCAGGAACTCGTCAGCCAAGCGGAAAACTTAGGCATTCCGCAGCTGAGATTTTCCGACGTCCAAAACGATAAGTACTCCGTCTCGACGGGATTTTTAGGCATGGCTATCCTTTTCGGCGATAAAAAAGAAGCCATCGAGACGGTGACCGAGAGTACTAATCTCGAGCACGACATTACCTCCGCTATAAAAAAACTCTCGGAAAAAAACGCGCCTAAAATAGGCATCACTTCCGGCCACGGTGAAGCGGACCAAAACAAAGTCAGTCTTCTCCAGCCTCTAATTGAAAAGGATTTAAGCACCAGTGAAGTGGCTATTTCTGATAAAGACGATCAAAGTTTTATCGACGAGTCTATCAGTACTCTTTTGATGGTTAATCCGACACAAAAATTCAGTAACCGGGCTCTTTTGACCATTGATCAATTCTTAATGAAAGGCGGATCTCTGGTCCTGCTCCTCGATCCTATCAACGTCTCGGGCAACTTACAGCCGAACAACAACAGTACCAACATTGGCGATCTTATCCAAAACTATGGCCTTAAAGTCAACAATGATATTGTTCTCTCGGCCGATAATGAAGTCGCTAATTTTTCTACCGGTTATACCGCTTTTGTTACCCCTTATCCTTTCTGGGTGCGGATTTTGCCTTCGGGTTTTAACCAAAGCTATTCGGCCACCAGCAATATCGACACAGCTGTTTTTCCTTGGGTCTCCAGTATCACTACGGACAAGAACAAAGCCGGAGCAGCCACCATTACAGAGCTGATCAAAACCACTCCGCGCAGCTTTGTTCAGTCCGGCAATATCAATCTTGATCCCTCACGCGAACAAAATCCTAAAAAAGAAGATCTTAAAGAATTTACCGTCGCGGCCATGGTGAGTGGCAAACTCGAGAGTGCCTTGCGTAGCAGTGAAGAGCTTAAAAAAACCCTGCGTCAGGGGGAAAAATCGTTGGAACAAAGCAGCAAAGACGCTCGGATCATTGTTTTTTCCGATTCCGATTTCATCTCGGATTATTTTATTCGCCGCTACAACGGCAACGCCGCCCTTCTTCTTAACAGTGTGGAGTCGGTCTCCTCCGATACCAGCCTCTCCGAAATCCGTAACAAGGGCTCTAACTTTAAACCTCTGCGTGAGCTTTCCGACAGCCTCAAGGCGCTGACCAAGTGGTCCAATATTATTGGCCTTCCTATTCTAATAACGATTATCGGTCTTATAAAATTTTTACTCCGATCAAGATGAAATTTAAACCGAGTAGGGGCGTTACAATCTTCGCGCTTTTTCTCCTTCTTTTAGCCGCTTATTTCTTTCTAAACAATTCGTCGTCGGAAAAATTTAGCGTGAAAAACCGCAAGGCCTTTCCGAACGTCACCGTCGAAAAAGTGGAAAAAATTCAAATACATTACGGTGATAAAGACACCATCTTAGAAAAACGCGATGGTAAGTTTCTCGTCGTGAGCCTCGAGAACGCGCCAGCTGATAATCAATCCGTCACGGCTATTTTAGGGTATATCACCAATATGGAAATTGGTGAACTCATTTCGACCAACAAGGATAAGTGGCCCCTGTTTGAAGTCGATGGTAAGGCTGTAAACGTT
>CAYHYS010000090.1:0-3785 GCA_964360905.1 uncultured Candidatus Saccharibacteria bacterium
CAGGACAAAGGGTTTAAAGAGCTCCAAGACCATCTCTTTAGGAAGTCCGCACTGATTGAGCTTCAAGTGAGGACCGACGACAATGACAGATCGACCTGAATAATCGACTCTTTTACCCAAAAGGTTACGGCGGAAACGGCCTTGTTTACCTTTGAGCATATCCGAAAGAGAACGTAAGTCCTGCTTACCTCGCACCGGCCGGGTTGTACCTCTTTGTTTACTACTGTCAATCAGCGAATCGACCGCTTCCTGCAACATCCTTTTCTCGTTACGGATAATTATCTCCGGCGCGCCGAGTTCCAGCAGGCGTTTAAGCCTGTTGTTACGGTTAATGACACGACGATACAGGTCGTTAAGATCCGACGTCGCGAAACGCCCACCCTCGAGTTGAACCATCGGACGTAACTCCGGCGGAATGACAGCGATGTTTTTAAGAATCATCCACGTCGGCTTAACTCTTGAGATCCTGAAACCTTCGGCAACTTTTAATTTTTTGACCAATCGCACTCTTCTCTGCCCGTTAGCGCTAGTAATCTTTTTCTTAATCGACTTAGCCAATTCGTCAACATCGACAGAATCCAAAACTTTCAAAAGCGCCTCCGCGCCCATCATGACCTTGATGAACTTATCAACATAGGGAGACAATTCAAGATATTCAGCGTCGGGAATGATACTGAGGTAATTAACCAGCTTGACACGATTGATTAGGCTCTTAAATATAGCCGCAGCCTCATCCTGACCCTTCGTTAATTTTTCGCGAAGATAGGAGACCTCGCGTTTCGATTTCATTTCAATCTCTTCGATGATTTTTTCCGATTTCTCCGACTTTTGACGAGCTTTCTCTTTTTCTAAAATGGTTTTTTCCTTAATTTGTTCTTCCGATTTTTCAAACTCTTCCTTCAACTGCTTAAGTTTATCGAATGATTGTTTTTCGATAAATGATATAACTTCCGTTTTCTTATCAAAGTTAATATCAATAACTAAATGGGAAGAAAAGTAGATAACTGATTCGAGATCACGCGGAGAAAGATCGAGCAAAATTCCCATTTGCGAGGGAATGCCACGGAAATACCAAACATGGGCCACCGGAGTCGCCAAGGAAATATGACCCATTCTTTCGCGTCGCACCCGGCTATAAGTGACTTCAACACCACATTTATCGCAAATAACACCTTTGAAACGTACTCTTTTGTACTTGCCGCAGTAACATTCGAAATCCTTGGTGGGTCCGAAAATGCGCTCATCAAAAAGCCCATCTTTCTCCGGTTTGAAAGTACGGTAATTTATCGTTTCCGGTTTCGTGATCTCACCGTGAGACCAACTGGAAATTTCCTCCGGAGAGGCGAGAGTGATTCTTAGCGCTTTAAAATTCAAAAGCTCATTCAGATTTTGCATCGCTGGCCTCCTTTTCCGCTATTTTTTCTTCTTTTACCTCTTTTATTTCGCTAGCTTTACCATCATAAGCATCAACTTTAAGAGATAAACCGTTAAGCTCTCTAACTAGTAGTTTAAAAGATTCCGGTATCGTCGCCTCCGGAATTTCCTCATCCTGAATAATTGCTTGGTAGGCGCGGGTCCGGCCGACTAAATCATCGCTTTTGATGGTCAGCATTTCCTGGAGAACGTGGGCGGCGCCGTAGGCCTCCAGTGCCCAAACCTCCATCTCGCCGAAACGCTGGCCGCCGAATTGAGCTTTACCACCTAAAGGTTGTTGGGTTATAAGACCGTAAGGTCCAGTCGAGCGGGCGTGCATTTTATCTTCGACCATGTGCATCAGTTTAAGAATATAAGCGTTACCAACAACAATATCTTGATCAAAATAGTTACCTGTGCGCCCATCAATGAGTTTAGTCTTCCCGCTAATAGGTAATCCTGCTTTGGCTAGTTCGTCTTGGAGTATTCCCTGCGTAAACTTCACAAAAGGAGGAATCGCGTATTTTTTACCTAAGCTTTCGGCACACCATCCCAGGTGTGTTTCCATTAGTTGTCCAATATTCATCCGCGAAACGACGGAGGCGGGCGAAATAATAATGTCAATATGAGTTCCGTCCGGCAACATGGGCATGTCTTCGACGGGAACGATTTTCGAAATAACACCTTTGTTACCGTGGCGTCCTGCGAGCTTGTCACCGACCACGATTTTTCTTACCTGGGCCACAAAAACATTTATTTCCCTGATAACCCCTGCCGGCAATTCATCATTATCCTTTTTATCAAGAATTTCGATACTAATAACCGTTCCCGATTCTCCGTGAGGCATACGCAACGAATTATCCCGAACTTCACGTGACTTCTCGCCAAAGATAGCCCTTAAAAGCCTTTCTTCAGCGGAGAGTTCTGTTTCCCCCTTAGGAGCGATTTTTCCAACCAGGATGTCTCCGGCTTTCACGTGAGCCCCAACGTACACAACCCCTGATTCGTCAAGATTACGAAGTGATTCCTCCGAAACATTCGGGATATCGCGCGTTATCTCTTCGGGACCAAGTTTTGTCTCCAACACTTGAACTGTATGCTTGGAAATCTGAATAGAGGAAAGGATATCTTCTCTTACCAAACGTTCGGAAATAACGATGGCGTCCTCATATCCGTATCCCTCCCAAAACATATAGGCGATTTTTAAATTAGTTCCTAAGGCCAGCTCTCCGTCCTCGGTTGAAGGACCATCAGCCAAGAGAGTTCCTTTCTTAACAACGTTACCAACACTAACTTTAACCTTCTGGTTATAACAGGTTTCCTGATTAGACATCATGAATTTCTTCAAAAGGTAGACATCCTCCTTGTGGGTCTCTCCATTCCTGATGACAACTTTTCCAGCATCGGCGAAGACAACTTCGCCACTCCCTTCCGCGTAGGTTGAAAGAAAAGAATTGCGGGCCAGATCACTCTCCAAACCGGTACCAATCATTGGCGCTCGGGGCTTTAGAAGTGGAACAGCCTGGGTTTGTTGATTAGCTCCGACCAGGGCACGGTTAACATCATCATTAGCCAAAAAAGGAATTAAGGAAGCTGAAACTCCAACAATCTGACGGGGAACAACATCCATGTAAGTAGCCGTGGCCGCCTGCCCAACGTAGAATTCACCACTTCTCCTCAAAGGGACGCGGTCGTAAACGAAAAAACCATCTTTATCAAGAGGCGTAGAGGCATCGGCGATAACAACATTTTCTTCGTCGTAAGCGGCTAAATAAACAACCTCTTCGGAAGCTTTCACTTTTTCCTGACCGTTAGCGTGAACTTTCTCCAATTTTCTGTAAGGTGTTTCTAGGAATCCGTATTTATTAATGCAAGCGTAAAGGGCCAGATAGGTAATCAGGCCGATGTTTGGACCTTCCGGCGTACGAACAGCGCAGATACGGCCGTAGTGACTATAGTGAGCATCCCTCACGGAAAATGAAGCGCGTTCCCTCGTTAAACCCCCCGGACCAACAACAGAGAGACGACGCAGATGGTCCAATCCGGAAATCGGATTGACTTGTTCCTGAAATTGAGAAAGTTGTCCCGAGGCAAAAAATGAATGGACGCGGGCCGTAACCGGACGCGGTGAGATAAGGATGGCTGGAGAACACAACTCTTCTCTAGGTTGGAGACTGATACGCTCCCTAACCACTCTTTCAAGCTGCAGAAATCCGTAACGCATTTGCTGAACAATTAACTCCCCGACGGAGCGGACGCGGCGATTACCAAGGTGATCAATGTCATCAAAATTTCCGACGCCATTGTTAAGCGCGATCATTGTCTCAACAACTCGGAGCATATCTTCTTTTTCGAGCGTCAGCGGACCTTCA
>CAYHYS010000091.1:0-3356 GCA_964360905.1 uncultured Candidatus Saccharibacteria bacterium
AAACTTCATTTTACAGTTTCAATAACATCCGATGAGCAGATGAAAATTCTCAATGAAAAGCATCGGGGTATAAAGCATTCGACCGACGTTCTCTCCTTTGAAATTAAAGAAAAAATGCCGAATGGTGAGTGGGTTGGTGAGATCGTTGTTTCGAAGGATTACGCAAAAAAACAAGCTCAACAATTGGGTCACTCGTTTGAGGAAGAAACAGCTTTTTTAGTCGCCCACGGGGTGATGCACTTGATGGGAATACACCATGAGGACGAAATCAAAATTCAAAGATCAAAATGCAAAGTTACAGTTTAAAGAGAAATAACTTTAAATTTTTGCATTGCCATTTTACACTTTGATTTTTAAACTTTTAATTTCTATGAAGCTTATTGTTGGTTTAGGTAATCCGGGAAAAAAGTACGAAAAAACTAGGCACAACGCCGGATTCTTGATTCTTGACTATTTTTCGAAGTTAGGAGCGAACGCTGAAATTGACGGATTTGAGGCCCAGGTTAGTTGGAAGGAAGAACGTTCAACGCCTTATCTAGGCTACTCACCACAGCCTCAGGAAGTTATTTTTGTTAAGCCCCAAGATTTTATGAATAATTCCGGGCTGATGGTGAAGAAATTGGTCAAAGAGAAAAAGGTTATCCTTAACGATCTTTTGGTGATTCACGATGACCTTGATATTCCTTTAGGATCGTACAAGTTGCAATTTGGCAAAGGGCCTCGGCAGCACAACGGTATTTTATCGATTGAAGAGACTCTTAAAACTAAGGATTTCTATCGGTTGCGTGTGGGCATCGAAAATAGATCAAAAATCTCCTCCCAAGGCGGATTGATTAGCTCTAAGCTCCCCAGCGAGTTTGGATCGCTAAGATCTAATCAAAAATATCAAAGATCAAAGTTGACAGGCGAAGAATATGTTCTCTCCAACTTTACTGAAGATGAGTTAAAGCAGCTGGAATCTGAAGTCCTGCCAAAAGCTGCCTGCGAGCTAAAAAACTGGCTGTTGAAAAAGAAGAACGCTTAGGATAATCTAAACAAAAGCGTCGCCGTAAAATTTCCTATGTTTTATTTAAAATACCGCCCGAAAAAATTTGGTGAAGTCGTCGGCAGTGATAATATCATCCACACTTTACAAAAGGTTTTGATTCAGCCTCCTCTTCCGCACGCGTTCCTTTTTACGGGTCCACGGGGGTCGGGTAAGACGACAGTGGCGAGGCTTTTAGCCAAGGCTTTAAATTGTGAAAATCCGATTGTGGGCGAATACGGGATTGAAGTCGACGCCGAGTGCTCAAACTGTTTGGCTATCGCGGGAGGACGATTTTTAGACTTAATCGAAATAGACGCGGCCAGCAACCGAGGCATTGATGATATTAGATCTCTTCGGGAGAGGGTAAAATTATCTCCATCTTCGGGTAAATATAAAGTTTACATTATCGATGAGGCGCACATGCTAACGATCGAGGCTTTTAACGCCCTTTTAAAAACACTGGAAGAACCACCCGCCCACGCCATCTTCGTTCTGGCGACGACAGAAGCGCAAAAAATTCCGGAAACGATAAAGTCCCGTTGCCACGTTTTTAATTTCAAAAGGGCTAACCGGGAAAATTTGCTTACTAAGATGGATTATATCCTGACTTTAGAGGGAGTCAGCGTGGAAAAAGAAAAGTTGGAGGAAGTTGTACGGCTTGCCGAAGGCGGATTTAGAGACGCGGAAACTTTACTAGAGCAAATAGTCGCCGGTTTTAGTGAGCTTGGTGGCGCTGATATCAAGCCTGATTTGCTAGTGGAATTTATCGGCAAACGCGATAAAAGCGCGGCCTTAAATTTTATCGGAGAGCTTTATAAAAATGGAACTAGCTTAGCCTCTTTCAACCAAAGCCTACTTTTTTATTTACGTGATTTGCTTCTAGTTAAATCAGGATCGACGGCGACTGATTTATCTCTTGAAGAATACGTCTTTAACAGAGTTAAGGGCTTAAGCGGATTTTTTACCGCGGATGAGATTTATAAAATGATCAATTCGTTTATAAAGGCTGGAGCCGATTTCAAGGTAGTTTCAATACCCCAGTTGCCTTTAGAATTGGCAATTGTGCGGATTTTTGAAGAACTGGGGAACGATAAGGTATTAAATAATGGGCCTGACTTACCAAAAAATCCCGTTACGTCCGGTTCCTTGAAATCAGTACAGCCGTTCAAGGCGGCGAGTGGTACGGCGGAAGAAATCCCGGATCCGGTTCTCTCCGGGGCAGAAGGAAGAGTGAACTTAAGTCTCGAGGAGATTAAGGATAAGTGGTCGGAGGTCCTCCGCCAAGTAAAACCGGAGAATCACTCACTGGAAGCGTTACTGCGATCAGCGCGCCCTAAGGAGGTTGATGGTAATAACCTAGTTATTGAAGTTTTCTATAAATTTCATAAAGATAAATTATCGGGCGTTCAAAGCTTAGACATCCTCGGTCGGGTTTTGGAAAAAGTTTTTAATTGTTCTCTGCGGGCTAGTTATATTTTGACGGATATTAAAGGCGTGAAAACGCAAGACGTTGTCAGCGAAGCTGTCTCCGACGATGATATTAAAGCGGCGGCACTGAAGGCTTTTGGCGGAGAGTAAGGTATTATGAGGATACCGGGTGCCGTAAACAAATTGATTGAATCTTTCGAGCGTCTACCCGGAATCGGCCCGAAAACAGCCGCCCGCTTGACTTACTACCTTCTTCAAGCACCAAAAAGCCTCTCCGTTTCCTTCGCGCGATCTTTAGAATTTTTACACGAAGAGACGAAAATTTGTTCAGCCTGTAAAAATATCGGGGAGAGCGATCCTTGTGAGATTTGCGAAAGCCCGGATCGGGAGAAGGAAACTATCTGCGTTGTCGAGAAGCCGCTCGATATCTTATCCCTCGAACGAAGCGGTAAATACCACGGGCTTTACCACGTTTTAGGAGGCGCGATTTCACCCTTGAACAACATCGGTCCGGAAGAGCTTTATATTGATGATTTAATCAGGCGGATCCTCAAAGGGGGCTTAAAAGAAATCATCATTGCCTGTAATGCTAATCTCGAGGGCGAGGCCACGGCCATGTACTTAGGAAAATTAATTAAACAGAAGGATTCGAGTGTTAAAGTGACCCGTATCGGTCGGGGATTGCCGGTCGGGTCCGATCTCGAGTATGCTGATGATGTGACGCTCATGAGAGCCCTCGAGGGAAGAAGAGAATTATAATTAGCAGTTGATTTATGGATATTTATCTTTACAACTCGCTAACCCGCCAGAAAGAAAAGTTTACTCCTATTGATCCTAAATTAGTGCGGATGTATACCTGTGGCCCGACCGTTTACGATTTTCCCCAAATTGGTAATTGGCG
>CAYHYS010000092.1:0-2991 GCA_964360905.1 uncultured Candidatus Saccharibacteria bacterium
TCTTTTCCTGCTTTTGTTTAAAATACTTTTACTAACGGGACTGATCACCATAAAAACCAGGCCCGAAGAGGTAGAATTTCTGGAGATTTAAGTACTTCTAGAGAAAATCCTAAAGGACTATCGTTAAAGCATTCGCAGGTTGGAGGAGGGAACACCCTGAAGGTGAACCCGAGGTCGGTCCACACCTTCAGGGTGGAATGAGTGAATCTGTGATACAATTAGCGGTTAAATTATGAATTTTGAAGTGGAAAAACTGCCTAAAAGTACATTTATTCTCAAGGTGACTATTCCGAGCGATGAAATAGGAAAGATCCGCGATCATGTTATCGACGATCTTGCGAAAGAGATAGAGCTACCGGGTTTTAGAAAGGGTACGGCACCAAGATCTTTGGCCGAAAAAAGTCTTGATGAAAGCAAAATTAGGGGTGAGGTTATAAATCACGCTGTCAGTAGTATTTATCCTCAAGTTATTAAAGAATCTCATCTTAAACCTATCGTTTTCCCTCGTGTCGAAGTTAAGCAATATGAGATTGGTAAGGATTTTATATTCGAAGCTAAGGTTTGTGAAAAACCGGATTTTAAGATTGGAGATTATAAAGAAACTTTAAAAAACCTTTCGTTAAAATTAGATAATAAAATATTAGGAACGGACGGAAAACCGGTTACAGAAAGCGAACCGGAAAATAATATCGACAAAATTATAGACGTCGTGGCGAACGGGAGTGAAGTTGACGTGCCAGATATTCTTGTTGATGAAGAGGTAAATCACATGCTCAGCCGACTAATTGATCAAACAGGACGTTTGGGATTAACCGTCGAACAGTACCTTAATAGTAGCGGCCGGACACTAGATCAGATAAAGCAGGAATATAGCCAAACGGCGCTTAAGACTTTAAAACTTGAGTTTTTACTTTACGAAATTGCTGACAGCGAGAAAATAACAGCTACGGAGAAAGAAATTGCCGACGCCGTAAGCGCGGCTCCTGATGAGAAAAGCCGGGCGGAGCTTAGTAAAGAAGAAAATAAGAATTACGTCCGTTCAATAATTTTGAAAAATAAAGTCATTCAGTATTTAGTTCAACTTAGCGAAGGGAGCAAAAATGATGAAATCAAATCGTCTTGAAGAAGGGGATTCCGGATACCAGTATGTTCCGTTTGTTGTCGAAAAGACGGCTTACGGTGAGCGTTCTTACGATATTTACTCGCGGTTGCTTGAGGAACGGATCGTTTTCCTTGGTGGCGCGATAAACGATGCCGTGGCCAATACTGTCATTGCCCAACTGCTTTACCTACAATCGGCGGATCCGAAAAAGGATATTTTCATGTACATCAATAGCCCCGGAGGATCAGCCTACGCGGGATTGGCTATTTACGACACGATTCAACACTTAAAACCGGACGTTTCGACGATCGCTGTCGGTACGGCCGCTTCCGCGGCTAGCCTGCTCTTAGCCTCCGGAACAAAAGGAAAAAGACTGTCCCTACCTCATTCTCTCATTCACATTCACCAACCTTTAGGAGGGGCGGAGGGTCAGGCTTCGGATATAGAAATTTCGGCCAGGGAGATTTTAAGGCTTAAGGATTTGTACGCCGAACTTCTGGCGAAGCATTCTAATAGAAAAAAGGCGCAAATTATGAAAGACATCGACCGCGATTTTTACATGACTTCGCAAACGGCGAAAGACTACGGTCTTATCGATAAAATTGTCGAGAAAAATGTAGAGAAAAAATAAATTATACTCGGGGTCTGTAGCTCAGTTTCCGCCAGAGGCGGATCAGCCTTTGGCTGAGGTACACCTGCCCGCAATGCCTTGGGTTCGTAGCTCAGTTGGTTAGAGCGCTACCTTGACATGGTAGAGGTCTCAGGTTCGAGTCCTGACGAACCCACCACGTAAAAATCCAAAGAGCTTAGAGCGCGAGTTCGTAGCGATTTGCTGATTTTTACAGTGGGACGTTGATCCCGAAGGGATTTTACGTCCCTCTTTGGATTCACGTGGCACAGCCAAATTATGATCCAATCCATTAAGGAAATAATCGAAAAAAGGCTAAATAAAAAAACTCCGAAGAATATCGCTTATGAATTTCAGGATTTCGGTGTCCGCTTAGCTTTGGAGCTTAACGACACGAAAAGAAGATCTTTTTATATTAAGCTGGCTAAGAACCACCCCCGTCATATCTTAGAAAGAGCGAGGGACTACGCTTTAGGTTACACAAAAGCGCGTAGCAAGGCGAAAATTTTCATGTGGTTTCTTAAGGAAAGTCGGACGAAAAACACACCCTGAAGGTGAGCTCGCCGTTGGTCCTAAAGGATTACCGTGAAAATCTACACCTTCAGGGTGGGATCGGCTGGCTAATTGACAAGAATACCTAAAATTACTTATCATTAGGAGTATAGAGCGGATTTTCCGGGTCCCCATACTTAAGGAATAGAGTAAGCGGTTCCAAAAAAGGACTTGACAGAGGATTTTTATAGACTAAGATTGGGAAGCTAGACGCTGATGTGGCTACCAACCATGGAGCCGGGCCGTCGATCCACGAAACGAATTATAACGAGTGATCGCTTTTGGCGGCAAGTAAGACGTGCCAGCTGAGTTTGACTCGGCGGATTTAGATAATTTATGTCAAGAAGTAGAAATATATTAAATTTTAATAGCACGACGACGACTACCAACCTTCCTAGTTGGGAAGTTTCTGCGTGGTAACGTAAATTGTTGTGTCGCCCGAAGAAACCTCCCAAACAGGGAGGTTTTTTTATTCACAACTCTAGAAAGGAGAGTGAAATGGCGACAGATGATTGGAGAGAAGTTACACTGCACAAAAACATCATGCAGGCAAAGGTTGATCTGGTTTACCCAGATAAGCAAGCCTACGAAAAAAAGAAGGGGATTAGTGTCATCGAAAACGGAAACCTCGGGAAAGCTCAAGGGTCGACTCTTGACTTTCCGAAGTGGCTATCGGAGGAGATGAAACCGTGTTGGAGACTTTACCACG
>CAYHYS010000092.1:3001-3324 GCA_964360905.1 uncultured Candidatus Saccharibacteria bacterium
CTTTGATCGATCATGTCAGTAGTGGTAGTAGTTTATCGGTTCCCCGTATCTTTCCAGGCGTTCGCATCCCGGGTCCTCGAGGCGGGATAACCCAAGTCGGCTCGACCGCTTGGCAAGTCTTCCTCCATGCTTTAACGATGAAGCAGAGGGTCATTAATCCGAAGCACATTAAATTTGATGGCAACTACTACTTCTACAACGGAGAAAAGCCGCCGGTAAGTATCGATCCGGTAGCGGCTCCGGAATTTTGGCCGTGGGGAAGGCTCACCGCACCGGAGATTGAGAAGTTTCAGCTTTTGGATTTCTCGGAGGGGATTGAAGCG
>CAYHYS010000093.1:0-3291 GCA_964360905.1 uncultured Candidatus Saccharibacteria bacterium
GGAAATAGGCCGCTTCCTTCAACTAAAAAAAGGTTTGCCATGCGTACTAGTTGCCTTAAAAGTACCGGCAGGGGTCTTTTCCGGTATTGATCTTTTCGCGGTTGGGTTATCGACTGATCCGGCCCTAAACTATTATTTTATCAGCCTTAACAGCGCTAAAGTGTTTTCCTCAATCTTTAGAAAACCTCTCGTTGGCGTTGATCACATGGAGGGACATATCTTTGCCAATTTCGCGCAACATTCCGATATAGTTTTTCCTTTCGTTTCTTTGACGGTGGCCGGGGGACACACCATCATCTCGTTCGTTACGGACTTTGGCCGTTATGAAATATTAGGGCAAACTCGTGATGATGCCGCGGGAGAGGCCTTCGATAAAATCGCTCGGCTTTTAGGATTAGGTTATCCGGGCGGTCCGGCGATCGACGCGGCTTCAGAAATGGGAAACGATTCGGCTTACGATTTTCCCAGACCGATGATAAAAGATAGCTCTTTGGATTTTTCGTTCTCGGGTTTAAAAACAGCTGTTTGGTATCTGGTTAAGGAGCTTAAAGAAACTCCCGGAGTCGGGTCCGGTTCGGCCGGACGCGAGGGTAGACTCCGGGAGTTGACTTCGCAAGAAATATTCGATATCGCCGCGAGTTTCAGAAGAGCCGCCGTCGAAGTTTTGGTCGATAAGCTCTTTAAAGCGGCAAAATTAAAAAAAGTTGATCTAGTAGTTTTGGGTGGTGGCGTCGCCGCCAATGATTTACTCCGCAAAGAGGTCAAAACGAGAGGGGATGGAGAGGGTTTGAAAGTTTTTTTCCCGTCTAAGAATCTTTGCACCGATAACGCTGTCGGGACGGCCGCGACTGGTTACTATAAATTTATAAAATGCGGTGGTGATAATATTTTGACCCTAAAACACTATCACGAAAAGCCGTTGATGAATTGGGGCTGATCCGCTGACCACATGAGGGGTGTCTATTGACAACCTCCAATCAAACCGCTTAAAATTAAGACATACCGAAAGAAAACCAAATGAAGGTCATCTTTGAAGATAAAAAGAAAAGGCTCATCAGAGGTCAAGAGGAGATTAAATTTAATAGCCACTCATCGCGACACTTGATTTCCATTACCGCTAGAGTTAAAAGTAAAAAGCAGATTTCTGCGGGCGCAACCGATGACGAAGATCTAACGATCGAACTTGATGGAAAGAAATTTCCCATGCTTACTGGTCCGCAAAGGGTTATTGACTCTCCGGCCTCTTTTTCCGGCGGCGCTTTACACAACCTCTCTAAAACTGTTTGTCTTGTTGTTTATCTGGAAAGCGGCCATCACCGTATTACATTTATAACCGATGAGCCAATCGCAACGGCAACCTTCGAGCGTTTAGAGGTTTGCGTTCTAGACAACAATGATAAATTGGAACTCAATATAGCCAAGGAGGCTGAAGATGGAGATAGGCGTCCCTGGATAACTTTTGTTATCGACGATCTTCCTCTTTTGTCGTTTGGTCTTACCGCCCTAGTTAAGAGACGTTACCGCGATAGTGACGATCTCAAAGTTATTGTTGATGGTAAAACTTGGACTCATCCGAGTCAGGATGAGCAGTCTGAGGGTTCATCACCGCTTGAATGGTTTTACCGTTTTTGGTATTTCGCCGGCGCAATCCTCTTAGGGACTATAAGACTTTCTTATTTTAAGACCAAGCTGCCGAAAGGATTACACTACATAGAGCTTTTTGCGGACAGGAAGCCCTACTTGGAGTCAGTTGAATTTGATTTTTCAGAAAGTCCCTCGTCTAATCAGGTTCCTAATTTGCAGAACTATAAAGATAGTAGATTAAATAAGCACGACGAGGAGATATTTCAAGCTCTAATCTACGTGGAAAGTCGGTTGGGCTACGGCCTTTCTTCTACGGGACACGCTTCTTTTCCGGATATTATGCAAGTTGGTAATCCTAGTGACCCAGCCCTTCATGTATTGAACAACGACAAAAGCAAACCCACAGAGTCTGAAGCTTACTCGGGAAAGGTAGCAGTTGTTGATTATAAAGGGGAGGCAAAAGTAAATACCTCTTATGAGAGTCTTTATTGGGGTGCTCGCTGGTTGTATCATAAGGCGCAAGATGTTGATGCTCACGGAAAGCAGGTTTGGTATTCTTGGCGTGAGGCGGTTCATCGATATGGGCCAGGAAAGGAAGCATACACGGAGGTGGTTTGGAATCTTTATAAATACGGGAAGGATCCTGATGGTGGGGAAAATATTTTTTAGTAAGTTCTCTACTTTAATGTTTTTTCTCCTCACTATAATAAGTCTCTCCTTGCTTTATCATAAACAAAGATTAGTGGACAAAAGAGATTCAAATGACGGAACTCTTGATTTTGAGCTTAAGGAAAAGCTGTCACAGAAGGTAAAAACGGCACTTTCTTTATACCCAACGATAGGATGGGAAAAGACGTATAAACTATTAGATGATGTCCGTTGGGGTTGTAAGAGGGGGCAGTGTGATCCCGAAATCTTCTTTAATGAATTTATAGATGACTTAGCAAATATCCTTGATGACGACCGAGAGTTTATAAGCGCTAGTATTACTCTGGGGATAATTTACTCCGGTAATTGGCGGCTCGCCGACGTTGACCTTGATGGTAATAATGAAGTAATTGCGTTGCAAAGAGACGCCTTAAACGTTAATTATACGTTATTGAAGGTCATTAATTTTCGGAGTGGCTCACGGTTGGCTACTTTTAAACTTCCGCAAGGCTATTTTTCTTCACCAAATTCTTCTGGACAAGGAACGTTACCTCTAGATATTCAAGACGTAAACGGAGACAGTCACCCGGAAATTCTTGTTTATGTCTCACCCGGACGGGGTGGGGCTGACTTAAATATTTTTAAATACAATGACAGGACTCTCCGTTTAGTTTACAAAAAAGATGATGTTGACTATCCGGAATACACAATTTCTGATAAAGACGGAGATGGCGTTTCCGAGATTGCCGTAGAAGGGTTTCGTGATAGCCAAAGGATAAAGGAAGTATTCCGACTCTAAGTTTGCAAAGGCGCGGTAATAAATCGGGAAAAATATGGGAATTATTATGAAAACACGTTTAATACTGGTAAGGCACGGGGAAACTCACAAAAATGTAGCTAAGGTACTTCACGGAAGAAAAGATGACGCTTCTCTTAACGGTGTAGGAAAATCCCAGGCGGAAAGAGCGTCGAAAGCTTTAGTAAAAATGGGCGTTGACATAATTTATTCGTCGACAGAGACACGGGCTAAAGAGACGGCCGAGATTATAAACCGTTCTT
>CAYHYS010000094.1:0-3239 GCA_964360905.1 uncultured Candidatus Saccharibacteria bacterium
TTCGATTGAAGATCAATTCGCGTTTCGATTTTGCTATCCCCCGGAATCGGTATGCGAAGAAGGTGAGATGACACGATTTACCTGAGACTATGAAGCCGCCATAGTCTCTTGATTTTTCCTTAAACCACGCCTTTATCACAGCCTCCGCCCCATAGTTCTTGACATCTTATGAATAGTGTGGTACAATAATAGAGTATTGAAGCAATACATCTGCTTAACTTCGAAAGTTCAAGTAGCCAAGATAAAGATTTCTACTTCTAATTAAATTAAATCCGCATCTTCTTCTACTAATATTCTTCTCAATTTAAGCAGTTATATTTAGTTAATATAACTTTTTTCGTCCTATGTATAAAAATTTCAGCAGACAAAGAAATTTTAGAAATCCGCGAACTTCGCGACCCAACCTCGATCACACTTTAGTGAGAACTATTCAGGCGTCTCAACTCAAAGGGAAAAACCCTGAAACGGGACCGGATAGTTACGCTCCGCAAAACCGGTTTGAGGATCTACCAATCAGTGAACTTCTAAAGAGAAACATTATTTCCAGGAATTATCTATTACCAACTCCCATTCAAGATCAAACGATTTTACCGATTCTTCAAGGTCGCGATATTATTGGTATCGCTAACACCGGCACCGGGAAAACAGCCGCCTTTCTCATTCCTTTGATTGATAAAGTATTTAAAAACAAGACGGAAAAAGTCCTTATCGTGACTCCCACACGTGAGTTAGCCACGCAAATTGATGACGAGTTACGCCATTTTTCTAAAGGCATGCAGATTTATTCGGTCCTGTGCGTCGGTGGTTTAAGTCTTTTTCGGCAGAAACACGAGCTAAGATTGAGCCATAATTTTGTTATCGGAACGCCGGGCCGGCTTAAAGATCTTGTTCGTCAAAAAGTTTTAGATCTCACGAGGTTTAGTATTGTTGTTCTCGATGAAACAGATCGCATGGTTGATATTGGTTTTATTGATGACATCCGCTATTTTATATCGTTATTGCCACGAGAGCGCCAGTCTCTTTTCTTCTCCGCCACCGTTCCCGCCAAGGTTAAGGAAATTATAAGAACTTTCGTTCGAAATCCTTTAACCGTCTCCGTCAAGATAGATGATACGGTTGACAATATTGATCAAACCATCATCAGAGTAACGGACAAACATAAAAAAATAGAACAGCTCCACGATTTACTCATTCAAGAGGGTTTTAACAAGGTCCTTATTTTCGGTCGGACAAAGTGGGGCGTGGAAAAATTATCTATCGAACTTATTAAAAGGGGTTTTAAAGCCGGCGCTCTCCACGGAGACAAACGTCAGAGCCAAAGACAACATATCCTAAACCAGTTTAAAAGATGCGAAATTAAAATACTTTTGGCCACGGACGTGGCTTCTCGAGGACTAGATATTGAGGATGTCAGCCACGTTATTAATTACGACTTACCTTCCTCCTACGACGATTATATTCACCGCATTGGCCGCACCGGCCGAGCCAACAAAAAAGGCTCAGCTCTAACGTTTGTTGAGAATTAAAACAATTTAGCCTGGCCTGCCATGAACCCGAACGAAGTGAGTGGTTTATGGCTTGGGAGCTAGGACTCGAACCTAGATAAACGGCTTCAAAGGCCGTTGTCCTACCATTAGACGACTCCCAAACATACTCTAAAAATTATATCATTAATAAAGCACACCCTGAAGGTGAACTCGACGTGGATCTACACCTTCAGGGTGGAACTGGCGAATTCCAACATATTATGACAAGTCTTAAACTTGAAGAAATATTAAAAGATGAGCCTAAATATAGGATCACCCAAGTATATAAGTTACTTTATTCTGATTTTATTGAAAACTGGCAGGAAGCCACGATTTTGCCGAAAAACCTTAGAAACAAATTGGGTAGAGACTTCCCTCTAGAAATTAAAGCCAAGTTATTTCATTCTAAAGATCAAAAAACCATTAAAGCCCTTGTTTATTTAGAAGACGGACTGGCCACCGAAGCGGTCTTGATGATTCATCCTAAAAAGAGAAACTCTATTTGCGTTTCTTCTCAAGTTGGTTGTCCTTTAGGCTGTAAGTTTTGCGCCACCGGGAAGATGGGCTTTAAACGCAATCTTTCGAGCGACGAGATAATTAGTCAAGTGCTACTATTCGCGCGTCTTTTGAAAAGGGAGAACGAAAAGATCACCAACATAGTTTTTATGGGAATGGGTGAACCCTTCTTAAATTATGACAATGTTCTATCAGCTATCAGAATTATCAATGATAAAGGTAAGTTTAATTTAGGCACCCGCCGAATTTCCGTCTCGACGGCCGGTCTGCCCCAAGCGATTAGAAAGTTTTCCGGCGAGAAAATGGAGGTAAATCTAGCCATCTCCCTTCACGCGGCTAATGATAAATTAAGATCTAATCTGATGCCTGTAAACAAAGGTTATCCGATTAGAAAAGTCCTCGAGGCGGTTGAAGAGTATATAAAAAAGACGGGGAGAAAAGTTATGTTTGAATATATACTTTTAAAAGGGGTGAATGACCGTACCGCTGACGCGGAGGAACTTTCTGTCTTAATGAATCACCCTCTTTATCACCTCAATCTTATCCCATACAATCCAACCGGAGATTTTAAATCTTCGTCTTCGAGAGAGATCGACGCCTTCAAGAGAGTTTTAAAAGCCCGTAATATACCATTTACGCAAAGGTTTCGTTTTGGCGTTGATATTGCCGCCGCTTGCGGTCAGTTAGCTTGCGCCTCGACTCCTCTGTGAGAGTTCAAAATTCATTATTCTTATAAACCTCATCAATTCTATTCCCGAGTACACTAAGAAGCTAATAAAACGCGGGTAATCGGATTCTAAGTGCTTTCCGTAAAATATTTTCATGGCCGAGATTCCCGAATCAATAGAACGGCGCCTGATTTTAGGATCCACTGATGACGCAATTGCTCCAGACGTTTTTTTACCTTTTGAAGCTCCTTTATAATGTATTATCCGCACTTTTGGAAAGTAGACGATCTTGTATCCCAATTTCTTTATTTTCCAGCAAAGGTCAATATCTTCCCCATCTAAAAAATAGTCCGTATCGTACCAACCAACCTTATCCATTATCTCTTTTCTAACCAAGGTGAAGGCGCCTTGTAAAACGTCAACTTCGGTTTCTAGATCATCGGGAATATAACCGTACCAATACTTCGAAAACAATTTTGATTTCGGAAAAATTTTGTCCAGACCGGAAAAATGAGTCAGAGCCACCCAC
>CAYHYS010000095.1:0-3161 GCA_964360905.1 uncultured Candidatus Saccharibacteria bacterium
TAGATGGAGTTGGCTAAGACTGACGGGGGAAGGAGTAAGAAGTAGGAAGTCAGAAGTAAGACGGGAAGGATAACTTTAATTCTCATGGCGGGCAGGATAATTATTATAGTCAGTTTAGCACGAAGAAAAATTAAGTTTAATATTTCATTTTCTGAATTTGTTGGAGAGTAACAGCAGTGATAAAATACGATACAGTCAATGGACAAAATACGTGATTTTATCAATAACAATCGGCGTTTTCATCGCCTCCTAGAGATCCTTCCCGGATTTGTTTCCTGGAACTTCATCCTTTTCCCTTTTTGGGGATCTTTCGTCTTTCCGGTCTTTGTCGCCTATCTCGTTTTAGTTTTTGACGTCCTTTGGTTCTACAAGTCTGCCGCGGCCGGCGTCGCTTCCATCGTCTCCTACCTCAAAATTGAAGCCGCCAAAAAATATGACTGGATCGGCGACGCTCAAAAACTGCCCGGTTATGATCAGGTTCGCCACGTCCACATGATCGTCAACGTCAACGAACCCCTGCACATTCTAGAGAGATCGATGGAGGCCATCGCCCATTCCGACTTTCCGAAGGATCGGTTGATCGTTGTTTTGGCTATGGAGGAAAGGGAGAAAGAAGCCCTACAAAAAGCCGAAGCGCTCCTACGAAAATTCTCCGGAAAAATCGGTCGGATCTACTTTACCCTCCACCCTTTACTCCCCGGAGAAGTGCGCGGAAAATCTTCCAACGAATCCTACGCGGCAAAATGGATCAAGAAAAAACTCATTGATGAAGAAGGTTTGGATATTGACTTCGTAACCATCACCACCTCCGACGCCGACAGCGTCATGCACCCCAAATACTATTCGTACCTGACCTGGTCGTTTCTGAGCAGCCCAGAACCGTATCGGATAATCTGGCAGGGAGCTGTTTGTTTCTACAACAACATTTGGAGGGTTCCTCTCGTTTCTCGGGTGCTCAATTCTATCAACACCATTTGGCAGATGGCTCAACTCTCCCGCAAGGACCGCATCATCAACTATTCAACCTACTCCCTCTCCTTGAGGATGGTCGACGAGGTTGGTTACTGGGATACCGACGTCATTCCCGAAGACTATCGCATGTTCTTCAAATGCTTCTTTGAATTTGGCGGCAAAGTAGAAGTGGAACCAATCTTCCTACCCATCAACGCGGACGCGGCCGAGTCAACGACCTTTTGGAAAACCTTAACCAATCAATACTTTCAACAGCAGCGGTGGGCTTGGGGAGTTTCTGACGATCCACTTTTTATAAAATGGTGGCTGACCAGTACCCATCTTCCCTTTTGGAATAGGACGATTCGGGTCGCCAAAGTCTTGGCTGATCACTTTTTCTGGCCGGTTAATTGGTTTATCGTTACTCTTGGCGCCAATCTCCCCATCATCTTTAATCCCCGATTTTCCCAAACAGTCCTCGGCCAAATGTTACCTAGAGTCTCCTCTTTTATACTCACCCTTTGTCTTTTCTTCCTCCTCATCATCATTATTGTCGATTCGAAAAGCCGCCCGGAGAGACCGGAGGGGGTAAGATTATATAAAAGATTCCTCGAATACTTAGGCTGGCCGCTGCTACCTATCATCGGATTTTTTCTCGGAGCCTTGCCCGGTATCGACGCTCACACAAGACTGATGCTGGGTAAGTATCTTGAGTATCGCGTGACGGAGAAAGTTTGATGTTAGAAACAAAAAGACTGGTCATTATCGAATTCGTCCTCGCGGTCACACTCGGGTTTTTTTCAATCGTCCTAACCCTCATTAAATTCGCGCAGCTACCCCTTAAAATACCTCTTTGGTATACCCGCAATTGGGGAGAAGAGCAACTTACCGACAAAATATTTATATTCATAATTCCCCTCATCATTATTACCATCCTCACCGTTAGCGGGCTGCTTCTGAAGAAGTATTTAAAATCTAATGAGACGACACTCGCCAAGGCCTTCGGCCTCTCTGCATTACTGATAAGTCTCCTCCTCTACGTCTCACTTTTCCGCATCATTGACGCGACGAGTGTAAAAACCCCATTACCCTGGTTTTTAGAGCCTCATATAATGATTCCTCTAGGGAGTGCCATGATTTTATCTTTCCTTCTAACGCCACTAACGATTAAATTGGCAAACCGTCTGGGACTTATTGATAATCCTAAAACCCACAAACATCCGGCCATGTTACTCACCAGAGCCGTCCCCCGAGCGGGGACAACGCCGGTGTTGATTGCCATTTTTTTTGTCTCTCTAATATTCGTAACTCTGAACAGACAAATTGGAGGAATTTTCCTCGCCGCGGTCGTGTCTCTTTCCATCGGGCTGATCGATGATAAATACGACTTAAGCCCTTATATACGTTTCGGTAGCCAAATTATCGCGGCCCTCATTGTCATCTATTTCGGGTTACAAATAACCTACATCAACAACCCCACCGGCGGAGTAATTCCCATTACTAACCCCAATTTTAAAATTGATTCATTAAATCCCATTTACCCTATCGCCCCATTAGCCATTATCGCCACTCTTCTTTGGATAATTTGGACGATGAACATGCTCTCTTGGAGCAACGGGGTTGACGGACAGTTTCCCGGAATAGTGGCCGTGGCCGCCATTGTTATCGGTCTCCTCAGTATTAGAGACAGCACCCAAGATAACACGACGCTCCTCTCTTTTATCACGGCCGGCGCAGTTCTCGGCACCACTCCCTTTACTTGGCATAAATCACACCTTCTTTACGGATTTGGAGCAACTTCGCTGGGTCTTATCCTGGCCTCTCTCTCAATCCTTTCAGGCACGAAGGTCGCCACCTCTCTGCTCGTACTGATGGTTCCGACTCTTGACGCGATTTTTGCCATCATCCGCAGGCTGCGAAACAGGCAATCTCCTTTTTGGGGAGATCGCGCTCACTTCCACCACAAACTTCTCGATTTAGGATTTTCCCAATCAAGGATCGCCACATTCTATTGGCTGGTCAGTATCATTCTTGGCACCATTGCTGTTTACTCCTCGGGATCAGGAAAGCTTCTCGCCATCCTCACGGCCGCCGGAATTTTCAGTTTCTTACTCATCGTCGTCAATGTTAAGGAACACAAGGGAGCAAAGGCGGACGAATAAGAATAGCGTAAGAATACAGGCTCTGCTAGAATATTTTTGTGGATTTTA
>CAYHYS010000096.1:0-3097 GCA_964360905.1 uncultured Candidatus Saccharibacteria bacterium
CGGGTCAAAGCGGATCGTGAACTTCGATTCGCTGCCGATGAAATGGATGAAGCCCTGAAAGAGATTGATGGTCGTCGAAAAAATCGTCGGGAAAGAGTCCTTCGTCGGCAGCCTCTTGACCACGATAGAAGGCTTGGCCGATTTAGAGAGACCGCTCTACAAGAGGGCTCCTAAATCCGCCATCGTCTTTGTCGTCGCTTTCGCCGTCGTCCTTGACCTATTCGCTTGGTACTGGGGTGGCTACTCTCCCCTCAATGCCTATCTTATCGTCGGGTTGATTCTAGGGACGTTCAGCGTTTACCTGCTCTAATCCCTTCGAATCTTGAGACCTGTCCATTTCTTGGACTTGTCAATTTCTTGAGACCTGTTTGTTGAGATTTTTAAACTTCTCCAAACAGGTCTCTATTTTTGATGATCACTTAGCGATCCCGACCCCTGTGGGTCGTGGAGAGCTTAGTAAGCATCAATCCCGACTTTAGGTCGGGATCATTCAATAATTAACTCACCTTGAAGATGAAATGTCACTCCTTCAACCTGCCCGCAACGCTCTCGCTTGCGAGGCGGGCGGGCGCGCAGCCGAGGAGTGGAGCGATGAAGGAAGGTGTCACCTTCCGGAAAGAGGAAAAAACTTCACTCTCCAAGATTCTCCAAGACCAGGTCTTGGAGAAGATCTACACCCTGAAGGTGAACCCTGCCCGCTGCGGCGGTGGGAGGTTGGTCCTAAATTAGCGTGAAAATCCACAGGACTAGCGTGAAAGTCTACACCTTCAGGGTGGAATCACTTTGACGGCGACTAATGGCTGTGATAATCCCCATTCCACACAGTGAGAGAATTTACAAGCGAATTTACGACCTTAGCTCGTTTAGAGCTGCTCTTGGTCCCTCATTTTGATCTTTGATTTTTGTCAGTCTTCGCCTGACCTGGCGTAGACAGGCACTTTGAATTATTCTATTACTCCCCCGCCCACAACTTCCCAAATAGCATTAGTGCCAGTGGCGAGCGGTTGCGCAAAAGCGAACGTTGAGTTAAAAGGCGGCGAGGACATGTGTTTAAGCGAACGTTGAGGAGGAACCCCGATCGAATGATCGGGGGGGACCCCTTGAGTGAGCGTAACGCTGCCCGAGTCGCCAACATGTGAACTTTGCGCGACCCGAGCCACATAAAAGACCGCGCTCTGCCCCGGTGCCACCCCAAAAACCGGATAATCCAACTCGACCACTAATTCAGAATCCGCAAAGGAGGTGTTTCCACGGTAATCCGCAGCCGTGGCGAGGCTTAGCGCTCCGACGGTCTCTTTACCGTCGGAGACAGCGGCCGTGGAAAGACCGACTCGAGGATTCATCACCCCAATCTCACACGGAATCATCTCCCCCAAATGCCTAATCCGGACGAACAGTTTTTCAGATTTGAGATTTAGATTTGAATTTTGTCTGTCTTCGCCAGATCCGGCGTAGACGGAAGATTTGAACTTTGAGATTGTAAACGCTTCGCGTTTACATTCCTCCCCCGCCCCTACAATCAACCTGTTCCTCCCTACATCCTTGCCTAGCACATATAAAGGACCTTTATACCGACTCTCAAGATTCGCAGGTGAAGATATTTCCCGCGGCAATCTAGAAACACCAGCTCCCAATTTTGAACTTTGATTTTTGATCTTTGATATCGAAAAGCCGTGGCGCTGTCCCACGGTATAGAACGGGACACCTTTATGTTTACCAATAACGTTTCCTCTCACATCTACCACTTCTCCCGGCTTTTCGCTGATCCTCTCTTTTAAAAATTTCTCAATATTAACCTCCCCAATAAAACAAATTCCCTGGGAATCCGGTCGGTTGGCCGTTGGTAAATTAGAAGTCTTAGCCATCTGACGAACCTCCGATTTTAGCAGCCCAAACAGTGGGTACAAACTGTGTTCAATAGCTTTTTCTTCAATATCATATAGGAAGTAGCTCTGATCCTTACTTTTATCCACTCCCCCGAAGATACTCGGACCATTATAATAGGTATCAAAATGAGCCCTGTTTTTACCCTTCTCCTGCAGGAGTTCAAAGTATTTTGGCTCTACGACGAGATTTGTATCTTTGTTATCACCTTCTGCAATCTTCTGATAAGAAAACGGAGTTACGACTCTACTCTGCCCTTTACTCTTTACTCTTTTCCCTCGTATACCCACGCCTGCGTAATGTCCTGTAGCAATGAAATTGAACCCTCTTTCTTTTACCGCTTTTTCGAAGAAAAGACCAAATTTAATTTCCCGGTTACAGACGATATCCGGATTCGGCGTCCGACCTTTTTCGTACTCTTTATAGAAGTAATCGATCACTTTCTCCTTATATTCTTTCTCAAAGTCCCAAACCTCAAAAGGCAGATCTAAAAAAGAAGCCACTTTCGCGGCGCTCGTACGATCCTTATCCGAACTGCAGCCGACGTGTGTCCAATAGCACTTTAAGTAGACGCAAGTCACGTCAAATCCAACCTCTTTTAGAAGCAAGGCCGTTACGGAACTATCCACTCCTCCCGAAAGCCCCACCGCCACCTTAATTTTTGATGTATCAAAGACTTTTCCCATACAAAACTATCCTATCATAAGTAAATGCGTGGAAAGCGAGTGGTCGTGCATAAGTTACTAAGGGTTGATCTCTCAGAGCGAAGCCCGACCTATGCAGGAGGGAGGGATCAACTCTTAGGAACCGAAAAAGCCGCTTTCGCGGCCTTCCACACTGACTTCTGACCTCTGACTTCCTATTTCTTGACCTGGGCTTGCTGATACTTTTTAATGGCCCCGACGACTTTACTGTCATTCCGAAGATTTTCGACGAAGAGGATTTGATCTTTATTGAGCTTTATCTCGTCGGAGGGACCGTGAATCTCCTCCCCCAGTTTAACGAGCGTCAGGGTTGACCTTGGTACGGCGTCGACCGTCGCCTCTTTTGTATTCTTGTCTTTACCTTCAACCTTAACATCCTCCTGCTTGCTGGCGCCACCCGGCTCAAGAGCCGTACCCACCTTTAGATAGTAAACGTCCTTAAGCACCGGCTCGGAAGTATTAAATCCGGTCAGTTTACCGAAATAGACTTGGCCATTAGAAAGGAAAAC
>CAYHYS010000097.1:0-2974 GCA_964360905.1 uncultured Candidatus Saccharibacteria bacterium
TTTAATGCCGAGAATCTAGTAAACGGCGCCGTTAATCAGCTCAATTTTTCCGCTCTCATTCGTCGCCGCCACCATCTCGCCGATGCCGCCAATAACCGCTTCCAGCTTTTCCTTCTCCCGGGCTAAAAGAGCGGAAAGTTTCCGGGCCTTTTCTTTCTCTTTCTTTTGAGAAAATATTTCGGAAAGCATCGAGACGGTAAAATAAGCCACGCCCAAAGGCGAAAAGAAAAGCAAGAGACCTTTCGCCGGATCGGAAAAAAGCTGCTGCATTAAAATGGGGCTGCCGATGACGACGAGGCCTAAAAACAGCCCTTGAACGGTGGCCATGGCCAGCGGCGTGACGATATCGTTAATCGGCGTTGAAAGCATAATGAGATAGAGCGAAAAAAAGATGGGTGAGTTAAAACCGCCGGTGAGTGAGATACTGGCGACGGCGAAAAAGGAAAGGATGACGGCCTCGATGTTACTTAAAAGCTGGCCGTAATATTTACCGGGCACGATAAAAAGTTGAAAGAAAATAACGGCCGCGTTGAAGAAAATAGCCAGAGATAAAAGCAGGGTGAAATTTACCCGCAACTCCGGCCTGTTTAGAACGTAGAAGAGGGCCACTAGGGACAAAATCAAGACCGCGGGAATGGTCGGTTTTTCGGTTTGGCGCAGGCGTTCGACCAGGTCGAGTTTTTCACTTTCCGCTTCAGTCAGATTTAGATCAGGGACGGGCAGGCTCACAACAAAATGGTACGTCTTCGCGAAGAGGATGGCAAGAAGAAGTGTGACTATAGGTTGACAACCTTACAAGTCTCTGCTAGAATTCACTTCAAGTTTTGGCATTTCCAATTTTAGTGCCCTAGAGGCGAAAGGATGGAGACAATGTGGTTCTGGTTGATTGTGGCGTTCTTGTTGGGACAGGCGTCAGAAGCGGAGAAAGTTCCCCCACCTGTCATTACCGATCCCAAGACAGCGGCTGTTTGGGTTTCGGTTGTGGATGAGGAAGGGAAACCGGTGCCAGATGCCCCGATTGGTGTAAAGAGAGGTTTCTCTTTCATCATCGAAGGCAAGACGGATGATCGCGGACGGTTCCGCTTCGGCGGGCTGGCGGCGACGACGTACGAGTTCGAGGTCTTCAAGGATGGGTATTCCTCGACCAGCAAACGGATTGAACTCAAGGCGGGTGAAGAGAGTGAAATAACCCTCGCTCTCGAAGAACAAGGGTTCTTTAGCCGCTGGTGGTTTTATATCTTGGTTGGAGGACTTCTCATATTGTTCTTAACCGTCACACCGGGATCTAATGACGGCAACGGTTGCATACAGGGTTCCAAGTCCGATCCCGGATTCTGAATCGTGGTAAAAAAACGCTGGGAATAGGTAACCTTTTCCAGCGTTTTTCATTTCATCCGAAAATTACGGGAAAGAATTCTTAGCAGAAGAAGATTGACAAAAACATATACAGCTGTATTCTAATTTGTCAATCCAGTTAGAGGACTGGGATTCACAACCTGGTGGTTCTTAAAGAGAGGTGAAACTACCTCTGACACTCTGACCGGAAAGGAAATGGCAAGAATCATGTTAGACAGGTATCATTTATTGGTGAAGCAACTCGCCAAGACAATTAAAAGCACCGTTTTTCGCTATTACGTTTTTACTTTTCTCCGGGATTTCGCCTTCTTTTCGGCCGTCCTCATCCCCTTCTTTACCGATTGGGGTCACATTTCTCTAACCCAAGCGCAACTCCTCCAATCCTGGTTCATGCTTTGGATTTTTATCCTGGAAATTCCCACCGGCGCCGTGGCCGACTACCTCGGCCGAAAGTACTCTCTCGCTCTCGGCGCGTTAATGGTGGTTTTTTCCACCCTTATTTACGGCTCCATGCCGAAATTCGAAGTCTTTCTTTTCGCGGAATTTCTCTTCGCCGTCGGGGCGGCTTTAACCTCCGGGGCCGATGAAGCTCTTCTTTACGATGCTTTAAAAGAAGAAGGTTTAGAGGCGAAAAGTAAAGAAATTTTCGGTCGGGCCCACGCCATTCATCTTTTAGGTATTTTAGTGGCGGCGCCGATCGGCGGCGTCATGGCCCAATCTTTCGGATTGAGCAGCCCGATGTTACTTTCCGCCATTCCTTTTCTGGCAGCGGCGCTCATCGCTCTTTCGATAAAAGAACCGCGACGAGGCGAAAAAACTGCGGAGAGTCGACGCTACCTAACCATCATCCATGAAGGCTTCACTTATTTTTATAAACATCCAAAACTGCGGCTCCTCGCTCTCGACGGGATCGTGGTCGCCTCAAGCGCCTACTTCGTTATCTGGCTCTATCAACCTCTCCTTACGAGTGCTAAAGTACCCATCGCTTATTTCGGAATTTTCCACGCCCTTCTCGTCGCCGCGGAAATTTTAATTGCCGCCAATTTTACGAGGCTTGAAAAATTCTGCGGCGGCGGTAAGAATTATTTAAGACTGACGGCTGTTATTACAGCGCTGTCTTTTATCTTAACCGCCATCATTCCCAATCTGATAACAACCATTATCTTCGTCGTCGTCGCCGGCGGTTTCGGACTGACGCGGATACAATTGATGAGCGCTTACATGAACCGCTTTATCCCCTCGGGAGAGCGGGCGACCGTTCTTTCCTCGATTTCGATGTTTAAAAGGCTGGCTCTCGTTTTCCTTAATCCATTCGTCGGATTTACGGCCGATCACTCTCTCCGCCTGGCACTACTTTTTGTCGGTGTTTTACCGCTTCTCGTTTTTCTTTTCTCACCCCTAGAACAGGAGACATTGGAAGAAACAACGGAAGAAACAACGCGCGAAAATTGACAAAAACATATACAGCTGTATACCAATTTGTCAATTTATAAATCAACTTAACCCAGTCAATTTCAATAGCTTCGAAGACATTCGCTAATGACAGGAAATAAGGATCATGGGATATAGATATCACATCGTGTAGGCGCATTAGCTTTATTGTCATTCTGGTAAGCGG
>CAYHYS010000098.1:0-2926 GCA_964360905.1 uncultured Candidatus Saccharibacteria bacterium
CTTGCGGGTGAACCGACTCTTAGAATCGGCTGTCGGTGTCTTGACTTCAACACTTGACTGACCCACCGGCAAGCTGAAACAGAAGGTGGAACCCTTACCCAATGTTGATTCCACCCAAATCTTTCCTCCGTGCGATTCAATAATTCCCTTACTGATGACTAACCCTAAGCCTGTACCTACAGCCCTCTCTTTGCTCTGTAATTGCTTAAATTTACTAAATAAAGAAGGAATATCTTCCTTCTGAACACCTTCCCCTGTATCTGATATACAGGTAATAACCTCGGATTCAGTTGCCTTCGCCTCAATGGTAATACCACCGACGCTGGTAAATTTTAGAGCATTGGAAAGTAAATTATTCAGAACCTGGGAGATTCTTAAACGATCAAAATACAGAAACTGCGGTACCGACTCGTCAACTTGCCCCGTAATCGTTAGACTCTTAGCCTCGGCTAAGCTTTTAAATGTTTCAACAACTTCTCCGATTACCCCTCGTAGATCAGAAGGCTCCTCAACCACCTCAAACTTACCAACCTCGATTTTAGCCACATCAAGAAGATCATTAACAAGCTTTAGCATTTGTGAGGATGATTCATAAAGCAATCTTACGGAACTTTCTAAGCGGTCATTTGTTAGTTGGGAAAGATGGAGAAGAATTGTGTCTGAAGTTCCTTTCATCGCCGTCAGAGGCGCCCGAAGTTCGTGGACCATCATGGCCGTAAAATCCTGTCTTAATCTTTCAAGTTGCTTTTCATTGGTGATATCATGAAAAATCACGACTGATCCGAGAGTTTTATTCTCCTTATCCTTGACCGGAGACACCAAGACTTGAAGAACCTTATCAGCGATAAAGAGTTCATCATGTATCAGTAATTTTTCGAGTTTAATAGATTCTTCAATCCTCGTTCTTAAATCAAACTTACCCGTGAGTGAATCGATAACGTCGAAGATCGTCACCACATCTTTTTGAATATTGAGCATCGATTTCGCGGCCGGATTTATTACCGCCAGACGGGTATCTTTATCCGTCATGATGACGCCGTCAGCCATCGAAGAAACCATACTGATAACTTTCCCCTTCTCTGTTTCTAACACCAACTGCAGCTTCGAAACGGCGTCGGAGGCCTGTTTCGTAATCCGGTAAAGGATCGTCATCTCCTCCTCTTTATAAAGGCCACCTTTTGTCGAGGTGATGTTAATAATACCCACCACTTTTTCGTTTATCACCAGTGGTATGTTAAAAAATGAAGCGTTCGGTGACTCATTTTCTTCGTCAACGATTGTACCCGTTACGACCTCTTCAATTTTTTCCTGGCTGCCACCGAAATCATTTCCGGTTAGCGCCGAAAGAGCCGCTAACATTTTCCCTTTTACACCGTTAACGAATCCACTACTCACCGATTCTTCTAAATCGCATTTAAAAATAACCTTATTGTCTTCTGAGATAAGCATCGAGGAGGAGGTTGAATAGGGAAAAAGTTTTCGCAGTGACCCGGTAATAATGTCAATAATTTTTTCGGCGTCTAAGGAATAGCCAATTCTTTCCCCGACTTCCTTAAGAATCGCTAATTCATACACTTTCCGGCTCAGCTCTCCCTCACGATGAATCAGCCTTCTTTGAGAGTAACGAGCTCTCCTTATCGCGAAGAGGACAAAAAGAGATAAAACAAAAATCGGCAGAAACGACAGGACAAGTAGAACTTCCATCACTTATCTCCTCAAAGCCCGAAAAAATTTCTACTTTGAAGAATAAACTTTGCTCAATTTTGACAGCCCCCAAGCTAAAAGGAAAAGCCCCAAGACCTTGAGAACTTCCCCTCCGGTGTGACCCAAAACTTTCCCTATATAATCCAGGTCGAAGTGCCCAAGAACTTTATCGACGGCTTCGAAGGAGAAAAGAAATATACCCGCTCCAACAACTTTCAAGGCTTCTCCGATCTTTCCTCCGAAAACCCTGATAGTACCCCAAAGGTTATAGAGTATTACACCAATAACCACGAGCATTAAAAGCTCGAGTAGTAATAATTCGGGGGTACCTAAAGAAGACTTAGCTTCCGCAGCGTGTGAGGCCTCACCTAACACAGACACTAAAAAAGTAAGCAAAAAAATCACCTCCTTGTAAATTCATAACGTTAATTAAGGCATCTTCAGAGACGGATACTTAGACAATAAAGGTTCCATTGTTTTTTTGACGATTAGTCCTGAGAGAGAGACAAACTCGTCAATTAATCCCTGAAGAGACGCTTGAGGGTCACCAGAGATAGCAGTTATGGACCCATCATCAGCAATCGTTAGTGCCGAAACATTCCTCGCTTTAACGAGAGTAATATCAGGACCGAGAATGATGATTTGCTTTTTTACTATCTCCGTCAGCAATTTCTTATATTCATCCAAACTTATTTCTGCCACTTAATAACCACCTCCTTAACAATTGCAAATAAAAAACCAAGACTCGCTTGGCGCAACAAAACATTTATTCATAGGCAGTATCATATCCTAACTAAATCTTACCGAGTTACCCCGAGGTCGTCAATTATTCACCTCACATCGTGTAGGCGCAGTAACTGTCATCCTGATCCGGCTTCGCCAGAGAAGGATCTGGATTCTTCGGCCTTCAACCTCAGAATGACAATGCGATTTCATAATACGAGGGCTATACAAGGATGACGGCAGAGGCCGTTGGGTTTATAACTATCAAGGTGACGTCCGGGAAATTGCCCTGGGGATGGAGGCCACGGTTAAAACTCTCTCACAAGACAGCTCGGCCGCCGCCTTGGTAAAAACCTCTCTTTCGGCTTTCACCCCGTCCTCAAACTGACCACTCTTTCCCTCCTCACCTCTTTTCTAATCTTGCTCGTTCTTCTAACCTTCCTTACCAAGGAATACTAACCCCAGTACATGTCAAACACGTACTCCGAACGTGTTACAA
>CAYHYS010000099.1:0-2910 GCA_964360905.1 uncultured Candidatus Saccharibacteria bacterium
GTTTCTCGCCGTTTCCGACGACTTATGAAGATAGGCTGATGCTGATCGTTTTACCCATCGGCGCCTTCACCTATTTCGCCTTTATGCCGGCCGGAAAGAAACTTTTCGTTATCGCCACGCTTCTCTTTTCTATAGCCCTAATTTTGCTAAAACAAGCACTTCTCCTGTATGATACTGTCAGAAACCGATTTTCTTCCGGCGGCAAGCCGGCTTGGAAGCGGTAGATTATGCCGTGTTTACGGCTAAAATGAGCTATGGCCGAAATAGATAGACTTATAGTATCTTTCATGGTTGATGAGGTGGTGGGAGGTTTTTTTATCTCCGTGCCGCCCGGTCACGTCGCCTGCGTTTATGATCGCGGGCGTGGCGTTCTAAATAAGATTTGGGGGCCCGGTCTCCATCTTAAAATCCCTTTTTGGCAAGTAGCTAAACTCTTTAACGCCCAAACAATCGAATACGGAATTCGTAAAGGTTTTAATCCTAAGGCCGAGGAGGAGATATTGGGGGACGAACCCATTAATGCCGTTACTAGTGATAATCGATTAGTGAATGTTGAGGGCGCTATTCTTTTTCGAATTAATAAGGAGCATGTGACAAAACTTTGGGAGAATATCGGTGAGAATTTTATCAGTAAGATTGTCAGACCTGTTTCCCGTTCTCGTATTCGTTCTGTTATCGCCGAATTTACCAGTGATGAGGTGATCACAACGAAAAGACCGGCCGTTGAATCGAAAATTAGAGCCGAACTTGAAGATGTACTGGCGGAAAAGGGGATCATCGTCGAGAGAATGTTACTTTCCGAGGTAAAGTTGGCTTGAGGTTGTTTAAATCACAAAATTAATTCCTAGATTGGACGAAGATAACACCTTGAAGGTGTAGATCCACGTTGGGCTCACCTTCAAGGTGGGATCGGTGGTTGATTATTTATGAGAAATAGAAACAGAATAATTTTGCTAGTGGTTGTTGCCGTTGTGGTTATTGTTGGGTTGAAGGTTATCTCTTCCCGGTCCGGAAATGATCAAGTATCAAAAACCCAAGTTACGAAAACCGATTTAGAAATTTCCACATCCGTCTCCGGTAAAGTTAAAGCCACAAAGGAAGCTTCTCTCTCCTTTCCAATTTCAGGTAAACTCTCTCAAATTGCCACGGAAGGAGCGCGGGTCGCGGAGGGTGATGTTGTGGCTATGATCGATACCTTCGATCTTTATTCGGCCTATCAGTCATCCCTGGCGAGTTTAAATAAGGCCCGTTCCGCTTATTCGAATGCTGTCGAAGCCAAGGCGGAAATCGACGCGACTTACGCCGGACGTGAAGGAGATAATATCGTCAAGGCCAAGCTGGCCGAGGGCAGAACTAATGTTGAAATGTTCGCCGCCGCCCAAGACATGGCTAAATTTTCTTCAGACCAGGCGCTAGCAAATCTTACCAAGGCTATCATTCGAGCTCCCTTCTCCGGTACGGTCGTTAAGTCCTCTTATAAAGTCGGGGAGGTGACAGCGATGACGACCGAGGTAGTGAGACTCGCTGATCTATCGTCCTTTTATTTTGAAGCCGAAGCGGATGAAATTGACGTGGGTAGTTTAAAAATTTCTCAATCCGCCGCGATAACCATTGACTCCTATCCCAACCGTGAATTTACCGGGGAGATTACTCAAGTTGATGCTGTTTCCCACACCACGGGCTCGGGCGGCACGGCTTACAATGTAAAAATAAGCCTGCCTGCGCAGGCAGGTCTACCAGCCGAACAGGGAGTGTTTTTCAGATCGGGTTTCAATGGAGAGGCGAGAATCATCCGCGAAATCAGAAGGGGAGTTTTGACCGTACCCACGGCCTTCGTCTACCAAAAAGACGGCAAGAGTTTTATTCGATTTTCCCAAAACGGCGGTTCTTTCGAGAAGGAAATAAAAGTGGGCGAGTTTATTGAAGGTCAATACGAGGTTCTGGAAGGATTAAAAGAAGGGGACGTGGTTATCCAGAAGATCCAGAAATGATTCCCTTAATCGAAACGGCTGAACTTTCAAAAGATTACAAACTTGACGGTGTCAACGTTCCCGCCGTCCGTGGGATTAATCTACGAATCTCCGAAGGAGAGATGGTTTCAGTAATGGGGCCGTCGGGCTGTGGCAAGTCAACGCTGATGCATCTTCTAGGACTTCTAGACACGCCGACGGTTGGTCAGATTCTTTTTCGGGGTGAAGACGTCAGCCGTTTCCCTGATGATGAAAGGTCCGATTTCCGCTCCCGGGAGATTGGGTTTGTCTTCCAGCAATTTAATTTGCTGCAAAGGATTAGCGCTTTAGAGAATGTTCTTTTACCGACGATCTACCTACGTAAAAAAGGAGTCTCCTTGTCAAGGAGTCTCCTTCTGGAGGAAGCGACGAGGCTTTTATCTGAGGTTGGTTTGTCTCATCGGCTTCACCACCGACCGAACCAGCTCTCCGGCGGCGAGCAGCAAAGGGTCGCCATTGCCCGATCCCTAATTAATAATCCTTCACTGATATTAGCCGACGAACCGACGGGAAATCTAGACAGCCGTTCGGGCAAAGAAATTCTCGGCGTTTTGACGAATCTCAACAGATCCGGGAAAACCGTCGTTGTTGTCACCCATGATCCGGAGGTGGCGGCCGCTTGTCAGCGAACCATTCGGATGAAAGATGGGGAAATTATCAATTGACAATTGAGAATTAATAATTGACAAAGATGATTAGTTTATTTTTTTCCAGTTTCAATATCGCCTTAGGTTCGTTGAAGGTTAATAAGGCCCGCTCGTTTTTGACCGTCTTGGGTATCGTTATTGGTATTGCTTCGGTGATCACCCTCGTCTCGGTGGGTAGTGGTTTAAAGCTTTTGATTAGCCAGCAATTTCTAAATCTCGGATCGAATATGCTCATCGTTTTGCCGGGTGAGGTT
>CAYHYS010000100.1:0-2895 GCA_964360905.1 uncultured Candidatus Saccharibacteria bacterium
TCTTCGCCGGCCGGGACAAGCTTTTCGTGCCCGCGCAGCGTATGATGGCCGTCCGCGGTGGCGCTTGATATAAGGGAACACCCTGAAGGTGAACTCGACGTGGATCTACACCTTCAGGGTGGGATCAGCGAAGTTCAGTTTATGGATGTTATGTGAATATGACCATTTACACGCAGATCGACGAAAATAAAAACAAAAGTTTATTGATCATGGCCGTATTCGTGGTTCTGATATCTCTTCTTGCCTTCGTTTTCGACAAGGTAGAAGGCTTCGGAAGCGGCCTGCTTCTGCCCGCGTTGGTTTTCTCGGTCCTTTCCTCGCTGGGCGGGTATTATTATTCAGATAAGATAATCTTGGCTATTTCCGGCGCAAAATTAGTGGAAGAAAAAAGTAATCCGGAACTTTACCGTCTCGTCGAAAATATCTGTATCGCCGCCGGACTGCCGAAACCGAAAATATACACCATTGATGACTCAGCGCCGAACGCGTTCGCCACCGGACGCGATCCCAGCCACGCGTCTATTTGCTTCACCACCGGCATCCTCTCTAAGTTGAATAGACTAGAACTCGAAGGCGTCGTCGCGCACGAACTTTCACACATAAAAAATTATGACATTCGCTTTATGTCCATTGTGACGGTGATGGTTGGAATGGTGGCGCTTCTTTCCGATTGGTATCTAAGGTCTTTTTGGTATCGGTCCCGCCGTAAAGAGGAGAGAAACTCCGGTAATATCGGCGCCGTGATGCTAATTATTGCCATTGTTTTAGCCGTCCTCTCACCGATTTTCGCGACGTTGGTTCAGCTGGCTATTTCGAGGAAAAGGGAGCTATTGGCGGATGCTTCCAGCGCGCTCCTCACGCGGTATCCTGACGGTTTAGCTTCCGCCTTAGAAAAAATCGCGGCGGATAAAGAGACTCTTGAGGCGGCTAACAGAGCCACGGCGCCTCTTTACATCGTTAATCCTTTTAAAGGTGAACAGATTAAAGGATTTCTGACAAATCTTTTTAACACGCATCCTCCGATTGAAGAGAGGATTAAAGTTCTACGTTCAATGTAATTACTAAAGATGGGTTTATTTGATTTCTTAAAACCAAAGGTTTTTAAACCGGTTATAAAATACAATTTATCCTCGCAGGAGGAAGAGGCGGCGCGTTTCAACTGGCAGAAAGTTGAAGAGCTATTGTCTCTCGGGAAACCGAGTCAGCTTAAACAGGGAGTTATTGAGTCTGATAAGATTACCGATAGTGTCTTGAAAGAGCTTTGTTACGGATCAAGCATGGGAGAAAGGTTAAAATCCGCCAAGGAATTATTTGATCGGGACGTATATAACGCGCTGTGGGAAGCCCACAAGGTGAGAAACTCCTTGGTCCATGAAAGTTCATACGACCCACCTTACTATATTTGCCGTGAGGCTATACAAAAGTTCAAAAGCGCGCTTTTAGCTTTAAGAATCAGACTGTAAAATATATAAGAAAGGATAAAATGGCGTTGATTTCAAAAGAACAGGTTATTCATATTGCCAAACTTAGTAAACTTAATCTATCTGAAAGTGAGCTGACGCTTTTTTCTAAACAACTTTCCGAAACCTTAAATTATATAGAGGTCCTCGATAAACTCGAGGATAAAATAAAGACATTAGTCGTCACTCACCAAGTCACAGGTCTTTCTAACGTGTATCGTGAGGACAAGATTGATATCTCTAGAATTTTAAAGCAGGAAGAAGCGCTTTTTAACGCTAAAGAAACTTATAACGGCTATTTTGTTGTTCCGGGAATATTTGATGAGGCTTAATCATGGATTTGCGAGAACTAACTTTAAAAGAAGCCCTGCTGGGCATTAACGAAAGAAAGTTTACCGCCGCCGAGGTAAATAAATCATGTTTAGAGGCGATTGAGAAAAAAAATAGCAAACTTAACGCCTATCTTTACATAAATAAAAATGAGGCAGAGGCTTCCGAAACCGGTCTAAAAAGCCTACCCATCGCGATTAAGGATAATATTCTAACCAAGAGCATTAGAACGACAGCTTCTTCAAAAGTCCTGGAAAGCTACATTCCACAATATAACGCTACCATTATTAATAAACTTTTAGAAAATGGCGCTTATTTGCTTGGTAAAACCAACCTCGACGCTTGGGCCCACGGTTCCTCGACCGAGACTTCGGACTTTGGTCCAACATTAAATCCTTGGGACACGACAAAACTTCCAGGGGGTTCCTCGGGAGGTTCCGCCGCCGCTGTTTCCGCCGATTTGTGTATCGCGGCTCTCGGAACAGAGACGGCCGGGTCAATTAGACAACCATCAAGCTGGTGCGGAGTTGTTGGTTTAAAACCGACTTACGGTAGGGTTTCCCGTTACGGGATTATCTCAATGGCGAGTTCTACCGATAGTCCTGGGCCAATTACTAAATGCGTCTGGGACGCGGCTTTTTTACTAAGCATAATATCCGGCGTAGATCCTTTTGACGCGACGACAATAAGTGAACCTTCTATTGATTATACAAAGGGAATTGAAAACCTGATTAGGGGGATTAAAATTGGGATACCGAGAGAATACTTAGACGCGGCAAACCCGGAAGTCTCTCAAAAGGTACTCGAGTCAGTAAAAGTGTTAGAGGATTTAGGTTGCAAAGTAACCGAAGTGTCCCTCCTCGACCCCTCTTTTTCTATTGCCGCTTACACAATTATCCAACGATCCGAAGTATCAAGTAATCTTGCCCGTTACGACGGAGTTCGTTTTGGCACTGGTAGAGAGCGTTTAGGAGAAGAAGCAAAAAGGAGAATTATGCTTGGTACTTATACTCTATCAGCCGGTTATTACGACGCGTTTTATAAAAGAGCCGAAAAGGTCAGGACGTTAATCGTAGAGGACTTTAAAAAAATATTTAGCGAAGTC
>CAYHYS010000101.1:0-2826 GCA_964360905.1 uncultured Candidatus Saccharibacteria bacterium
TGTTGTTACATCAGTTTTCACGACAATGCCTGGTCCACCAGAACCCTCCTTTCTCCTCTTTATTACATAATGGGTTAGAATTACTCCGATTTCGTTGCCATTTATGTAGTGCCAACCGCGTCCATGTTTAACCATAACCCCGATACGGTCTCCATCGGGATCACTATTTAAAATAATATCAGCGCCGACTTTATTAGCATATTCCAAAGTTGTATCAAAAGACTGACGTACTTCAGGGTTGGGGATGTTGAAGGTGACATTCTCAAACATCCCGCTTGGATTCGACGTTTTAGGACACAATTTAATTTTAAAACCCAATCTTTCTTTAGCTAATTTTACCGAAGTCAAACTACAGCCGTGCAAGGGAGAAAAAACAACTTTTACATCCCGCTCTTTAGAAAGTGATAGTGAAGAGCAGGCTTCTAAATAAGCCTGATCAACTTTTTTGCCAATAATTTTAACTAAATCCTTCTCTTTAGCTTCCTTAAAAGAAATCTTTTTAACTCTGGCGACATTATCCGTGACCTCGTTGACTAGTTCTTCGTCATAAGGCGGGATCAGCTGACCGCCGAATTCATCAAAAACTTTTTTTCCGTTATGCTCAGGAGGGTTGTGACTAGCACTGAACATAGCTCCGGCTGCCGCTCTTAAAAATCTAATTGCGAACGAAAGTTCCGGAGTGGTTCTGAAACTCTCAAAGAAATAAACATTCAACCCGTTGGCTGCATAAACTTCCGCCGCCTTAATCGCTAAATCCTTACAAGTTAAATTACGAACCGGGTTGTCAATATTATCATTAAAAAATCGGTTGCTATAAAATTGGCGGATATCGTAGGCCAGCACGACACCTCTTTTTTTAGCCAGCGATCCATACTGTTTAGTCAGATATTGTGAATGTCCTTGGGCTGAGGATTGGATTGTTGCTATGTTTATTCGATTCGGACCAATCCCCACCTCCCCACGCCTTCCACCGGTCCCAAAGGGAATGATCTGATAAAAAGAGTCCAGCAGATAATCCCAGTAACCCTGGTCAATCAGATGCAACACTTGTGGAACATAATCCTCATAGTCTGGTCTTGTTAGCCATTCTTCAAGATACGAAAGAGCGGACTCCTTATACTGATTATGTATCGGTAACTTAGAAAACCCAACCTCCGCCTTTTGCAGGTTTTCTTTGAGAAAAGATCCAGCAGCACTAATTTTGGTAGTCTTAACTTCTTCGGCCTTCACTTACTTTCTCTCGAGAAAAAACTTCGGGATAATAACTTGGAAGATAAGAACAACAGGGACAGCGAGCAGCGCGCCGATTATACCAAAAAGTTTACCGCCAATGAGGATAGCGCTCATCGTCATTAGAGGACTCATCCCAACAGCGCGTTCCATCACCCGAGGCACAATAAAGTTATTTTCAAACTGCTGAATTATAATGTAAAGGGCCAAAACTCCGAATCCTAAAGCGGAGGAACCGGAAAATCCGACGATCACCGCTGGTACGGCGGAGAGAAGAGGCCCAATAACAGGAACAATTTCCAAGACGCCGGCAATTAAAGAAAGTGGTAAAACGTAACCAACACGAAGGATTGATAAACCAATATAGGAAAAAACACCGATAACGACCATCAGCACAAACTCTCCGCGAACCCAGCCGCCAATAACTTTTTCGATCTCGCTTAGAGATTCGTTAATTTTTCTTTTGATCTCTTCCGGAAAAAAGGCGGGGAGTCTTTTACGAATTCTCTCGTAACTTAAGGAAAAATAAAAACTGAAAACAAAAACGGTAACCAGCGCCAAAAAGCTGTCAAAGACACCGAGAGTTATTTTAACAATATTAACCGAAACTGAAGCCAGCTGCCGGGTCGATTCCTCAACAACTTGACGGCTGATCGGGGAAATTAAAGGACTGGATAAAACCGATTCGATGAGCCTCGGCAGCTGAGAAAAGAAAAGAGTCGTCTGCTCTACCATCGGAGAAATACCGGTGCCTAGTACAGCCAGAAAAATAATGATGACGGAAAAGTAGACGAGAAGTGTTGCCACAGACCTTGAAAAACCGCGTTTCTCTAACTTTTCGATAAAAGGCAGAAGAGCGATAGAAATTATTAGAGCCACGAAGAAAAGCAAAATTATTTCCTTAACCTGATAAAGGCCCCAGAAAATACCAAGCAACAACAAGGCGGTAAAGATCGTTCGCGTCGAAATAACAAGATTCATGACAAGAATGATTCTACCGCGTCAGAGACCACTTTATCAAACTCAAAGTCAGTAATATCGAACCATTTAATATCCCTATTCTTTTTAAAATACGTTTTCTGCCGGCGAATATAAGCGTGCGTGTTGTACTTTAGCCGTTGCGCCGCCTCCGATAGAAGAATTTTATCTTCAAAATAGGGAATAAATTCACGGTAACCAAGGGTTTTAAGACCGGGAGCCTCCCACCCATATTTTTCCGAAAGTTTTTTGACTTCATCCAAAAGCCCTATCTCCATCATTCTGTCTATTCTCCCGTCGGCAATTTCATAAAGGCGATCGTTCTCCGCCGTTAAACCAATAATTAAATAATTTTTTCTTTCCATAAGGCCACCCTTTGAATTCCTCAAGGGGTGGCCTTGAGGAATAACTTTTGGCGTTGAGGCTATTTCTACTGCCCTAGTCAGCCTATACCTATTATTGGTATCTATCGTTTCTAGCTTTTGCGGATCCAATTTATCCAATCTTTCAATTAACTGATCTTTGGATAAATTCTCTAACTCATTTCGCAGCTTTGGATCGGCGCCAACACCAGCCAAGGCGCGTCGTCCTAAAATCACGTCAAGATAAAAACCGGTT
>CAYHYS010000102.1:0-2686 GCA_964360905.1 uncultured Candidatus Saccharibacteria bacterium
GACTCCGGAGGTAGGAATGGAAGAAAAAATCGCCACGGAAACACCCACTCCGGCGGCCGAGGGAATTAGCGTTACGATGACGAATTTAAAATTTGTACCGTCAAACCTGACGATCAAGGCCAGCAAGAATTATAAACTGACGATAGTTAGCAACGGTCCTCACACTTACACCATCGATAAATTGGGTATTAGTTTCGTCGTCGCGGCTGGACAGACAAAAGCCTTTGATCTTAAAGTCGACAAAAAGGGAACTTACGAAGTTTACTGCGCCACTCCCGGACACAAAGAAGGCGGCATGGTTGGTAAGTTGATCGTGAACTAAAAAAGAGTTAGATTTTCGAAAAATGAAAGACTTAGTAACTATTAAAGATTTTCAAAAGCTCGATTTTCACATCGGTCGGGTTTCTAGTGTCGCTCGTATTGAAGGTTCGGACAAGCTTCTTCTTTTACAAGTTGATCTGGGAGAGGTTGTTGATGGAGATGCGGTAGAGGCGGTGAGTCATTTACGTCAAGTTGTGGCTGGAATTGGCAAGGTTTACGATCCGGAGTGGCTCGTGGGTAAGCAGGTAGTTATTTTGGCTAACCTTGAGCCGCGAATGATTCTTGGCGTCGAGTCTCAAGGAATGCTTATCGCTGTTGACGATGATCATCCCGTCCTCCTAGTCCCGGAAAAAGAAGTTCGAGCGGGGGCTGTGTTGTGTTAAAACTCAGCTTAAATTGCTGCCGCCGTTGACGCCGATTGTTTCTCCGTTAATGTAATCAGCCTCATCTGAAGCCAGAAAGGAAACAATGTTAGCGATATCTTCAGGCTTACCAACTCGCCGACGGGGATTTTTTAAAGCCGCTTCTTCCCAAAATTTTCCTTCAGGATAAATAGATTTGACCATGTCTGTTTCCGTTAGTCCCGGCAGAACAGCGTTGACCCGGATTCCGTACCGCGCGAATTCTAGGGCGCAACATTTCGTAAACTTGATTACCCCTGCTTTGGCCGGTCCGTAGGCTCCGGTGTTTATTGAGGTCTTTTCTTGACCCATCCGTGAGGCAATGTTGATTATTGAGGGATAGTCGGATTTCTTAAGCAGTGGTAGTAGTGTCTTAGTGACGATGAAAACACCAATTAGGTTTGTCTCGACGATTCTTCTCATTTCATCAATGGAAAAACCCTCTAAGTTGATTATAAACTAAATCGTTAGATAAGTCCGCCAGTTAGCCATATTTTGATTTTTCCTAATTTATTACAAGGCATCATTTTGCTTACGATCGTAAGCTTTTTGATGCCTGTAAGACCAGCGCGTGTTATATTTAGCCGGTCAGACTTTAGGTTAGGTGACGCAGGAGACGATGAGGAGAAACGGGCAGCAGTGGGCTGAAACTATAGCTAAAGCGATTCTCGGTAACTTCGAAACAAGGGTAAATTAAAGGAAGCGATGTGGCAGTTTGAGTTTTCAGCAACCACTCTAATTATTTAAATAATCGTAGTGGTAGTGAAAAAATTTGAGTGAAAAAATTTGACGGAATTTATGAGATACGAGTTAATTGACCCTTTCTATTTTGGTTATTTGAATTCACCAATAAATTGCGATGGTTTGAGGATTTTTGTGTTGCTAATTTTTCCGAGAATAAGAGGATCCTTGTCACTGGTTATTAAATAATCAGCCGCTACTGTCAAAGCCGCGGCCAATAGGAAGTTGTCTTTAGGGTCACGTGAGAGTTTAGGATTGACCTTCGGAAGTATCTGAATCGAGTTTTCCTCGATGACCCTTTTCCAATCAGTGAGAAGTTCTTCTGAAGCGTAAAAAGCCTTAAGTTTTCTGATGATCTCCGCCTCCAGCTCAGGTGAAATAACGAGTTCAATTTTTCTTCTTTGCCAAAGGCGGAGGGTTTTTAGAGGATTACCGCCAAAGAAGATTCCTGAAATGAAGACATTCGTGTCGATAACAACTTTAAACTTCTTTGAGGAGCTCATAAGTTTGGGCTTCGGTGACCTTGGAAATTCCTTTACTTTTAAGATATTTCTTAAAAAGCTGTCGGCTTTCTTTAAGGACTTTTTCGAACCTTAGGTCCCAAAGCTTATCCTTTTCTTTTTCTTTCTCCAGAATTTCTTGATAGGGGACGATGGCAACTTCGGGAAAGCTTTGGCGTACAATAATGACGCGCCGGCTGGTTTTAGCAACACCTTTCACTAGATCGGCTAGGTTCCGTCGGGCTTTAGAGATATTAACAATTTGTTCCATATATAGTACATTGTATTGTACTAGGATTTTCCTGTCAAGTTTTTAGGTCGTAATAAAGTAAAATTGGGTAAGGTTGTATAATTGTAGTAGGGGCGACTAGCTCAACGGTTAGAGCACTTGTCTTATACACAAGGTGTTCCTGGTTCGAATCCAGGGTCGCCCACCACCCTTCGCTCTTGGCGAGCTACGGGTGGCAGGCCACTCAAAGCGAGCTTAGAGAGAAGGAGTGTAACCCAAAGCCTTGGCGGAGGGTTGCGGATAGAATGTATTACGTTTATCTCCTCAAATTATCCAACGGTTCATATTACACCGGCTCAACTCCTAATTTAGAGAGAAGAATCCAAGAGCATATAATCGGAGAGTGTTTTTCAACCAAAAATTTTAGACCTGTGAAAATAGTCTGGTCATGCGATTTTGAAGATGCGGCTAAAGCTTTAGGATTTGAAAAGTAC
>CAYHYS010000103.1:0-2597 GCA_964360905.1 uncultured Candidatus Saccharibacteria bacterium
AAGCGTTTCGTAATAAGCACTTAGTTTGATCTTACTCAGATATCTTTTTGGGGAAGTTGATAAGATCCTTGCAAGGCGTGGTCTTGAGAGTGGGAAGGGCGTGGTGGATGAGTTATTTCCTTAGAAGGTTTACCTTCATTCCGTCGCGTCAAACGCGACTTTGGGTTTCACGCTGAAGGTCTCACCTTCCAAAGGTCACGAATTGAAGTTTTTAGGGCGTGGTTGTCAAGGACGGATCCGGGATCCGTGTATGACAGCGGCGGCCTTGCGGGGTCGATTCGTTTAATGGTGACGTTATACCGTCCGATCGGTCGGTAAGATGGAACTTTTCGATATGTACCGGGTTATGTACCGGATTGGCAAGCCTGGTATACATTGAAGGTTTCACCTTCGGAGACTCACCTTCGGAAGAGGGCTATATCAGCCTCCACAAGGTGAGACCTTGTTGGACCTTGTTGGCTCCGTGAGAAAACTTTGAATATGTTTTATGTATTTCAGTTCGGGATTGCTGGTTTTTCTAATAAGGCCAACGACACGGTAACCTTTAGAAAGAAGAAACTCGGCCAGATAAGATCCATCTTGCCCCGAAATGCCAGTGATGAGAGCTGTTTTCATGGGCTGATTATAACTCTTCGAGTTCGGAGATTTCTTCCGAAGGGCGTTCAATAAAGGCGAGGTACTTTTCGGTGGTGGAGAGTCTCTTGTGGCCCGCGATCTTGCTGACAAGGACTAGAGAAGCTCCCTTTTTAAGGTGGTGGGCGACGAAGGTGTGGCGTAGGTCGTTGACCTTGGCATTTTGGATTTCGGCAATTTTAAAATAACGGTCGATGGTGGAGCGAATGTTGCGCACGAGAAGAGGCCTTCCGGTTTTAGTTATAAAAAGAGCCCGGTCTTTTGTTTGCGGCCTGATTTTCAAATAATTGCCAACGGCTTCCATAGCACTCTTGTTCAGAGGAACAATCCTTCCCGGATTGCCTTCGTAGGGTAAGACGTTAAGCTCCCCGTTCTTTCCTGTTTCCGTAATCTTAACATCGTCAATTCGGATGCGCGCCAACTCCCCGATACGGATACCTGTTTGGAGAAGCAGTTCAACGATAGCGTAGGTGCGGACGTCGTTGCGGCAAGCATCCCGCAGGGCCGCGTATTCTGTTTTTGAAAGGATGCGGGGTGGTTTGGTTTGGAATTTAGGGTGGGTAATGAGGGTGGCTGGATCGTCGGAAATATATTCTTGAACTTTAAGAAACTTAAAGAAAGTTTTCGTCGAGTTCGTCTTACGGGAGACACTCTTAAGGGTATAGCCGGTATTAGTTAGTTTGGCCATAAAAGCTTCTATATCTCCCTTATTGATTTCGTGAACGTGGGTTTTCTCGAGCTGCATCAGGAACTCGACAAGCTGCTCGATATCCTTGCCGTAAGCGAGGACGGTCGAGCTAGAGCGGTTTTTCTTTTTTAGGTGGTCGACAAACTCCTGATGACCCTTTTTGAGCGTAATCATAAGACCTATATATATTAGCCTAAGGTCTTACTTTTGTCAAGTCTTTCTGTACTTACAGCTTTAATTAACTCAACAAGTCGAAATATAATCACGCGGATCTGGCCTAATAGGTTTTTTGTGATACACATCAGTTACGTATCCCATAGCTTCGAGAAGAAGCTGCATTTATGTAATATAATAGGTTTAGGATTCTTAAAAAATATGGAAGTTACTAAAGTGGTTCTCACATCTCTGGCTATTATTTTTAGCGCCAATCTTGTTAAATCCGTTTTAGAAACACGGGCTAACTTAGGCCGTCTCGATCGACTAAAAAAAGAAGTCTCTCTTCTCGCTTCCGGCGTCGAGTCCCTGAAGAGAGAGGAGGAGTATAAAAAATCTCCTGAGTTTTTAGAAAGAGAGGCGCGGGATAAACTCGGACTCATAAAAAAAGATGAAAAGCTGCTGATCTTGCCCGAGCCGGGAAATATCTTAAGGGGTAGTGACTCGCAGGTTGTGAACGCTGTTAAAGTTGACAAAACCCCGAACTGGATTAAGTGGAAGAAGTTTTTGTTTGATTAGCCGGTTTGTCGTAATCGTAGAGCCTCCTGTTTTTAAAGGGGATCAGGGCTAGGACGACGGCTTCGGTGTAGTATTTTGTTCGATCAATCACGTCGCCGGTCAGAATACCGACGGCCCCGTTTTCTTGCTTTGAATTTATTCTGCCGAAAACAATGTCATCCGCTTCGCCGAGTTCCATTCCCTCCTTAATAAGTTTAGCAATTTGCGCCGGCAAAAGAAAAGTGCCGGTTCGAGCTTTTCCAACGCCTCCATCTCTTGCTCTTATAACCACCCAGGCAAAGGCCTCCGTATCAGAGTTTTTCTCTTCGATGCCACCTTCGATACCGACCCAGAAATCAGCGTTCGCGTACTCCCTACAAGCATTATCAGCTCTACCGCAAGCGCCGGAAAAAGCTTCCGCGTCACTTTTAGGTTGGTCACTGACGAGAGAGGGAACAGAGACGCCTTCAATTTCAAATTGTTCACTCGGGAACATTTTTTGAAATCCAATTATCGTGGCTTTTATTTTCACGGGATTTTTTGAGGCGATGATAATTCTTTTCAT
>CAYHYS010000104.1:0-2584 GCA_964360905.1 uncultured Candidatus Saccharibacteria bacterium
AATTAAAAATTCACAATTGATAATTGATAAAAAGGCGGAGACGAAGTCTAATTCTCAATTCTAAATTCTCAATTCTCAATTAACTTTTTATATTGTCAGTGGGGATCGGGATGTTCTCCAGCTTGTTGACAGTAAGGTTAAGATCTACAGTCCAAAAAAAGGCATTTCCGATCCGGTTATATTCGACGAGAATAATGTTAAGGAGGTTTTTGGTGTTAAAGCTTCGGCCATCCCCGATTATAAAGGGCTTCGCGGCGATCCGACCGACCGCATTCCCGGCGTTTTCGGTATTGGTGAAAAAACGGCCACGGCTTTAATTGAACACTTCGGATCCGTCGAGAATTTATATCAGCACATCGGTGAAGTACGCCGTCCGTTCGGGGAAGCCGTCGAGAAAAAACTTGCCGAAGGCAGCGAAGCCGCGGTCTTGAGCAAAAAATTGGCGACGATATACAGCAACGCTCCTCTTAGTATCACTCTTTCGCAGTGCCACTATTCTGACTTTAAAACTAATATCTCCGGTCTTAACTATCTTTCTAAACTGAACTTCAAGTCCCTTGTGAAAAGGTTGACAGGGGAGGAAATGCCCGGCAAACAAGGCCAAAAAAATAAGTCTTCTGATGCCGGTCAGGTGCCACTCCTATAATATATGTAGTATGAATCTAAGAACTGCGATCGTCGTCGATTATTTAAATCAATACGGTGGGGCCGAGCGGACCTTAGAGGCCATCTTAGAGATTTTCCCGGAGTGTGATATTTATACCTCTCTTTATGACGCCTCAAAGATCCCCGGTTCGAGTATTATTAAACGCAGTAGAATTTTCTCCTCCCCGCTAAATCTTTTTCCTTTTATTAAATTTTTATCTAAGCATTTCACTTTTCTTTACCCTCTTATTTTCGAAAAGATTAATCTGGATAATTATGATTTGATAATTTCTTCGGGGACTATCTGGGCTAAAGGGATTAAAAAAAATCCTTCGCAACTACATATTTTCTACTGCCACACCCCGGCGCGTTTTCTCTACGGATACCCTTCGGAGAGCTCGAGAAGAAATATTTGGTATTATAAACCGTTTGTGACTATTCTCGACCACATTTTAAGAATTTGGGATTTTAAAAGCGCGCAGAAACCCGATTATATAATTGCCAACAGCGAGAACGTTAAAAGGAGAATCAGTAAATTTTATCGGCGGGAGTCGATGGTTATTTATCCGCCAGTTTCTCACGGAGGGATAGACCCTAAAATAGGGATTATCCCTTTTCAAGGGATAATCCCTATTACTCCAGGATACTTCCTCGTTGTTTCCCGCCTTTCGGCTTATAAAAATATCGATATTGCCATTAAAGCTTTTAACGAGCTTAAACTAAATTTAAAGATCGTGGGCGTGGGCCGGGAGGAGAAAAAATTAAAAGAGATCGCCGGGCCAACGGTTGAGTTTTTGGGTTTTACTGATGACGAGCAACTGGCGAAGCTTTATAGTGGCTGTCAAGCTTTCATCTATACAACCTCTGACGAAGATTTCGGAATAACGCCTCTTGAAGCTAACTCTTTCGGCAAACCGGTCATCGCTTTTCGATCCGGCGGTGTCCTCGAGACAATGATCGAGGGAAAGACGGCTGTCTTTTTCAATGAACTCAGTTCGTTGTCTTTAATCGAAGCCGTTAGAAGATTCAGGGAAGGCGGGGACCATTGGAATGCCGATTTAATCAGAAAAAACTCAGAGCGTTTTAGCAAAGAGCGTTTCAAGAAAGAGTTTAAGGACTTTGTTGAAGATAGGTATAATAAGTTTAACTGAAGGTGAAATAGATAAACGCTTCCGAAAGTACGGGTTTCCACCGCCCTTGTCATTCCGGCCCAAGAGCCGGAATCCAGGCTCAGGGAAAGTCTGGATGCCAGATCACGGTCTGGCATGACAAACCCACGTGTTCAAAAACGTTTGTCTAAACCTTCGGAGCAAATGGAAAAGAAAATTATTCTTAAAATAGAACATCTCACGAAGAAATTCGGATCAGGCAAATCCGTCTTTACCGCCGTTGATGACATTTCTTTTGAAGCCTATGAAGGTGAGGTCTTGGGAATTCTCGGCCCCAACGGCGCCGGAAAAACGACGACCATCCAGATGCTTTTGGACATCCTCAAGCCGACTTCAGGCGTGATTAAAATTTTTGGGCAGTCTTTCGATAAGAACCGCGAAGAGATCATGAGACAGATCAATTTTTCTTCGACTTACGTTCAGTTGCCCGGGCGGTTGAGTGTTTGGGAAAATCTTTATATCTTCGCCCTGCTTTTTAATGTTAAACAACCGAAAGAGAAGGTCGCGGAAGTCCTTCGTCTACTAAAGGCAGAGGATCTAAAAGATCAGCGATACAATTTTCTCTCCAGCGGCCAACGGACGAAAATCGGTTTGGCCAAAGCGCTTTTGAACGAGCCGCGTCTCTTACTACTCGATGAACCGACGGCCAGTCTTGACCCGGACGTGGCCGATTCCACTCGTCTTCTGCTAAAAGAAATCGTCAAAAGACAAAAGATGACGGTCCTTATCACTTCGCACAACATGGCCGAAGTTGAAGAGATTTGTGACCG
>CAYHYS010000105.1:0-2522 GCA_964360905.1 uncultured Candidatus Saccharibacteria bacterium
GGCCCACACAGCGGCGCATCTTCTCAACAGAGCCTTACAGGAAGTTTTAGGTGATCCCATTCACCAGATGGGCCAGCGCCTCTCACAGAAACAATTTACCCACGATTTTAACTTCTCGAGGCGGTTGACGGCAGAAGAGCTTAGAAAAATCGAGAGTTTAGTCAACGAAAAAATCCTTGAAAACCTACCGGTGACGGTCCGTGAGACGAGTTTTGAAGAGGCGAAAAGGGAAGGTGCGCAGGCGCAGTTTGAAGAGAAATATAAGAGTGTTGATAAAGTGACCCTCTACGAGATCGGAAATTTCAGTCGGGAACTGTGTGGTGGGCCTCACGCGCCATCGACGGGACCGCTCAAACAGTTTAAGATAGTAAAAGAAGAGGCGGTCTCAGCTGGAGTCCGCCGAATCAAGGCAGTGGTTGAAGGTTAATATTTATAATTATTCTCAGCATTCTCTTATGGTGTTTAACTTCTTCAAAGCATCGAGCCTTCCGGGTAATTTTGCCATTTTAGATTTTGGGAGCAGTTCAGTCGGAGCGGCTATTTTTGATTCTTCCCGTTATACAAGTTCTGGAACTCTCAGTCTTGTTGGTGTCAGTCGCGTTGAGTACTCTCAAAATACGATTGTTTCGGGAATTATTTTAAATATTGAACAGTTTAGAAACACGGCTAAAATATCCTTAAAAAAGGCAAGCACCGATTGTGGATTTAATCCGTCCCTCATTGTTACTTGTCTCTCTGGAGAATTTTCTAAAGCCGTTTCGGCCAAAGTCAGGATTATTAGAAAAGAGACGGATAAAATTCTTTCCGAGAATGAATGGAAAGGTTTCGAGAAAAAGGTTGAAGAGACGCTCCTTAGCGAAGCTCAAAGTGAGATGGCCGCGATTACCGGTAATGTTGAAAGTGAGGTGGCGGTCGTTGAAAATATTCTTTCCTCTGTTACCGCTGATAACAGCGAGGATTTAACTAATATTCCCCTCGGTAAAATCGTGACCGAAGTAGTCGGCAACTACCTCATCACATTCACCCAAAAAGGTACCCTAAAACTTATGAAGGAAACGATAAGAAATTTGGGGAAGAAAGAGTTTTTTTGTACCTCGCGGATTGTTTGTTTTGTACGATTGCTAACAGCAGAAGATAAAAGTTTAAATACTATTATTATTAATCTTGACGGAGCCTCAACAGATGTGGCTGTAGTTCTAGGCGGTTCACTTATTGGCGTGCGTTCCATCCCTTTTGGGTATAATTATTTCAATCCGGATTCCACAGATGAAATTGTCGATTGGATGGCGATGATATCCATAGCTCTTTCTGATTTTGAAGGCGTTAAATTGTTTCCGGCACGGATTACCGTCGTCGGCGAAAGATCAAAAATCGCATTAGTTGAAGCAGTCCTGCGCTCATTCCCCTGGGCAAAGAAATTTCCTTTCACGGGAAGCCCGGAGATTGAATATTTAGAAGATAAGTTGAGCCTTTCGTTTGTCGAGGATAAGACAGGAAAGATGAACGAATTTATGATGTTGGCGATGCTCTCCCAATCCTTTAGAGATTATGCTAAAGATAGAGCTTGATTCCCAGGATATTTATAGCGTTATAAATAAATTGCGGGAAGCGAATGGCTCCGATTTTCTCCTTGAAATTTCGGAAAATTGTCCGTTTCTGGAAAATTTACTGGCCTTTAAGATTATTAAAAGTGAGGTGAGGAATCTTGGGCGTAAGGTTGTCTTCGCGGCTAAAAGCCAGGACGTTGCTGGTTTAGTGGAAGTTCTCAACAACGACGCGGAGAGTTTTGGCTTCGTCAGAGGTTTCGATGTTGGCAGCACCCCATCTTTAGAAAAACCACTCACCACCAGGACTCCCTTCCATCTCAGTTTTTTCTCCTTTTTTAAATCTAAACTCTCATTTCGAAAAGATATTGGTTTTATCGTCGCCGTGGTCGCCGGGGTTTTACTTCTCGCTTTTTATTTACTTTTTTATTATCTGCCGAAAGCAACGATCACTTTAACCGTAGAGGCTGAATCTTTAGTTGAAAGTATTGATGTCATCGCTTCCCCTTCCGCGCAAAGGATTGATAGTATCGCCCGCGTCATCCCCGCTGCTTTGATATCTGTTTCTTCTAAGAAAAGTGCCAGTGCTATCGCTACTGGCACCAAGGAGGTAGGAGATAAGGCTTCCGGAGAAGTGACGATCTATAACAAAACAGCCAGCCCCCGAACTTTTTCGGCGAAGTCGGTTCTGACGAAAGGTAGGACCCAAGGTAATGATTTGAATTATTTATTAAGTAATGATGTTGTTGTTCCAGCGCAAATTTCCGGTATTTCCGGTGTGGCTACAACCTCGGCTACCGCGGAAAAGATCGGTGACGAGTACAATATATTGGCCAATAATACTCTCATCATTTCCGGTAATTCCACTGGCTCATTTATTGCCGAGAACACCAAAACCTTTGGCGGAGGTTCACGCCGTTCGATTACTGTCGTGACGACTGATGATCAGAAGAAGCTGCTTGCTGCCGTCAAAAACGA
>CAYHYS010000106.1:0-2390 GCA_964360905.1 uncultured Candidatus Saccharibacteria bacterium
AGAGGCCGAAGAGTTTTATAAAATTTATAAACTCGAAGTTGTGGTTATTCCGACGAACCGATCCATGGTGAGGGTAGACCAGTCAGACGTTATTTATAAAACCGCGACGGCAAAATATCGGGCGGTGGTGGCCAGAATAGAGGATTGTTATCGGCGAGGCCAACCGGTGTTGGTGGGTACAACTTCGATTGAAAAGAACGAGCTCCTACACGAATTTCTTCGCCGCAAAAATATAGCTCATGAGGTTCTCAATGCTAAACATCACGAAAGAGAGGCTCTAATTATTTCTCAAAGTGGACGGAAGGGAGCCGTAACTTTGGCAACCAATATGGCCGGTCGCGGTGTTGATATTATTCTCGGCGGCGACCCGAACGCTTCATCCTCAAAGGAGGAATGGCAGAGAGAGCATGATGAGATCGTGAGTTTAGGCGGTCTTCTTGTTATTGGTACTGAGCGGCACGAGTCCCGTCGTATTGACAATCAACTTCGCGGTCGTTCCGGTCGTCAGGGGGACCCCGGTTCTTCCCGGTTTTACGTCTCACTTCAAGACGATTTAATGAGAATCTTCGGTGGGGAGACGATTGAGCACATCATGGATCGACTCGGTCTCGACGAGAACACGCCGATCGAGAATTCCTTAGTTTCCCGCTCGATTGAGCAAGCCCAAAAACGTGTTGAGGGTCACAATTTTGATATCAGGAAGCGTCTCGTTGAGTACGATGACGTTATGAATAAGCAACGTGAAGTTATTTATAAAATCCGCGCTCGTTTTCTTTACACCTGTGAGAAAAGTGCTGGAAAATCTCTTCGAATGGAGTTTAAAGAGTGGCTAACACCAAGACTTGACGAGGAAGTGCGATTATCACTGTCTTCAGCTGAGGAAAAATTCGGAGAAATATGGTGGGATTTTCTTAAGCAGCTATCGTTACAAGTCATCGATACGCTTTGGATGGAACACTTAGACACAATGGAAGATCTTCGTGAAGGTATTGGCCTTCGTGGCTACGGTGGTTCCGATCCGTTAGTTGAATATAAGAGAGAGGGCCACAAACTTTTTGAGCTTCTCGTCGGGACGATTTTTACCACGCTTTCCGAAAGAATTATTAAGAGTTTAGATGCTCCCGTAACTGACGATTTGGTTGAAAAGCAACCGGTCCCGAGAGAAGTGGTTTACCGCCATCAGAGTCCGGAACTAGGTGTTGCCGAAGAGGCATCCGAGATTAAGACTGTCCAACGAGTTGCCAAGGCCGTCGGCCGCAACGATCAGTGTCCCTGCGGAGCGAAAAAAGCTGACGGAACTCCGGTTAAGTATAAATACTGTCATGGGAGGTGAAATCGGGAGATTCATCAGGTGATTTAGTAAACAACATTTAAAGTCTCCTCCTCGTAAGTTATTACTTTCTTTGCTTCAAGACCGGAAATTTTGTAGACGTCGACCTCGCGCTTTTTTTCGGGAGGGGAAAGGCGAGAGTAAACAATCATTTCTTTGATACCGTCTTTATCTATATCTTCGAAACTAGCTACTCCTCTAGTCAAAATTCCGTAAGATTGCGGCGGAATATCATCTGGTGTGCTTACTCTAATAAGATTGCCTTTCTCATATCTGTAAATTAGGAAGTTATCAAGTTTTCCCTGTTTGAGGCTTACTAATAGAATCTTGTTGTTTTCTTTTTGGTTTAATGAAATTTCTCTGGCATCTAGTAAGTCACCGTAAAGGTGATAAAGTAAATTCTCATAACCCTCAGCCTTTCTGATAAGAACATCTGTTACGAAACCGTAATAAGTGAAAACGTTTTTCCTTAACGTAACAATTTCATATGACTTTATTAACAGATTTTCCGTAAGCCCATCATCATCGAGGTCAAAGCTATACTCCTTACTGATTTTTATTCCAGTGTAATTGTCGTTGCTTTGGTAACGTAGACCATTGCTGAAGACAAGTTTTGTTACGTTTGGATCCCTTGTTACGAATGCCCGTTCTTTATCCGTAATTTTATACCTTATAAATAAAAGTAAGCCCAGGGAAAGAAATATTACAAAACTGATAACAAAGTCTTTTCTTACCAATCTCCGCATAATTGCTAATTAATCTATTTCTGTTTAAGAACAAAATCGATTAACTTTTTAGTGGTATCAGGAATTTCGTCGAAGTTTAACGGATAATTTTCACTTACGTATGTTGGTCCCCTGTTCCATGCCACAAGGGTAGTCTTGAGAGCATTGGGGGGCCCATCCTTAGAGAAAAATCGTTTGAAGAAAGAAGAGAGATTTTGCCACCAGGCTTTTGCTCTAGCTTGGATTTTTATTAGATAAATTCTTGGAGCGCTGATCGGGAACTCTTCGGTCAAACTGGAGTCTAAAACCCTATTGTAGGTATTACTTAAGATCTC
>CAYHYS010000107.1:0-2299 GCA_964360905.1 uncultured Candidatus Saccharibacteria bacterium
TGCCTTTCGTGACCGAGGAGATTTGGAGCCAGATTCCCAGAAAAGACAGTTGGCCACTAATTATTTCCCCGTGGCCAAGTTTGGAGTAGACTGTGATTGCGGCGGTCTATTTTTATCTGATTAAGGCTGGACGATGAAGTCAATCTTCGAAGATCTAAAAGCAAGAAACCTTAGCCAAAAAGAGGAAATTTATTTCGCCGCTTCGGAGGCAGGGCTTTACTTGGTAGAAATCTCGGCCCGAGCTAAAAACAGGAAACAGCTTGGCCGGACCGACGATGAAGATCTTCGGGTAGAAATTGACGAACGTAAATTTCCTAAACTGGATAATCCACAAAGGTACCTTGATTCGCCAGCGGCTTTTTCAGGAGCGGGCCTCAGAGGCCTTAAACAAACTGTTTTCTTTTTTATTCCCCTGACCAACGGTCCCCACGCCGTTTCTTTAGTGGCCGACGAGGCTGCCGCTTTCGAGGGTCTGAAAGTTTGGCAGGTTGAGGATGTCGAATTGGACGAGTTGAGAATACAGCTTAATCTTCAAGCCGAGGATGGTGATCGACGCCCCTGGCTAACCTTCGTCTTGACCAACCTTTCCCTCGAATCGTTTTCTCTTTCGGCGCGGCTCGAAAGGAGATTTATTGATAGCGACGATCTAAAGATAGTCGTTGACGATAAGATTAAACGAAACCACCGCAGCCTTCCGCATAAGTTCTGGTATTTTGCGGCTTCATTACTGGCCGGAGAAAACCAGGCCGAAACCTTTGAGGTTAGACTCTCTGGCGGTTTACATTATCTCGAGCTCCACGCCGACCGCAAGCCAATCATCAATGAGATTTCTTTTAGAGGGTTGAATTTTGTTACGCCGGCGGAAAGGAGTCAGACCGAAATTATTAAAGAGAAGATTAGGCAAAAAGCCAGGGAGTTTGGCTTTGATCCGGAAATGATACTTCGCTTGGCCAAGAAAGAGTCGGAGTTCAACCCTAAGGCTGTTTCTCCGGCTGGAGCTAAGGGACTTTTTCAGTTGATTCCCATTGCCATCGAACAGGTTCGGCGGGAGGGTTACGTTGTCAACGACATTTTTGATATCGACCAGAATGTTACCGCCGGCCTGACATATTTTCGTTGGCTTTATCGTTTCTACGAGGGCGAAGACGATCAATTAGTAAAAACCTTAGCTGCTTGGAACTGGGGACTGAGTAATGTTTCGAAAGATAAGCCCTTGGATTTTGGAGATCTCCCGGAGCAAACCAAGGGTCTAATCAACTTTGTGCTTGGAAAATGAAAAACACCTTCCTATTGCTGCCAGTTACCTTGACGGTTCTCTCGTTCTGGGCTGTTTTGTTGGGCGTCGAAGACGTCTCAATTCGGGGAAAAGAGCGTAGCGGGCAAGAGGCAGAAGACAGTCGGGTGTTGGGGGAGAGCACCGAAGATTTTAGGAGGCTGGCTCGGGTTTTTTTAAAGGATGATCTAGGGGAAAGAGTTGTCAGTCTTCAGTCTCACGAGGTTCCGATTTGGGTAGGGGAGCTCGACGCCCTCGATTGGCAGACAGACCTAACCGTTGGTATTCAGGGACCACCAATTATTAGTTTGAAAGGTCAGCTTTTCGCCGCCTACCCATTGGATCTGGAAGACGACGGCCGGGACGAATTGGTAGTTGAGCTGATTCATGGTAAGCTCGTAAATCTGACTGTCTATAAATACAAAGACAATTCGTTAGAAAGAATTCCCGTTTCAACGGAGAAACCCGGGCCTTACGGATTTTACGGAACGGCGACCCGAAACTCGCCAGAGTTCAAGGATTTGGATGGGGACGGTCGTCTCGAACTGCTCGTCTATTACAGCCTGGCTTCGCCGCAGAAACGGCGGCAGGTAGAGGTTTATAAATTTGACGGCTGGAGATTTGACAAGATTAAAGATTACGAGGAAGAAACGGCCGAGACCTATCTTTGAAACGGTTATGAGGTTACAAGGTCCGACTCCGGCCTGCCTGCCGCAGGCAGGGAGTCGGAGGTGACAACGGCGGCCTTGCGAGCCCGGTTTTGACAAGGTCGGCTGGAGGCGGCGTGGCGACGCTCTCGGTTTTGCGCCACGTTCTCATCAATAGCCTCAAACTCTTGCACCCCTTTATGCCTTTTGTGACCGAGGCTATTTGGCAGGAGATACCGCGAAAACACGACGAACCTTTAATCATTTCCCAATGGCCGGGGATTGAATGAGAGGCTGTTGAAAATGCCGGAACTTGCAATATGTTGTATAAGTACCAGCGAATTAGTAGACATTAGCTCTTTAAAACTAAACGACCTCC
>CAYHYS010000108.1:0-2278 GCA_964360905.1 uncultured Candidatus Saccharibacteria bacterium
TCATGCGGGTCGCCTTGAGCGAGCCCCGCCGAAGACGGGCGGCCTGCCGCGGGATACTTGATCGAAACCGAACTTAAAGCTCTCACCAGAGACGTTTTACCGACCCCCCTTTCCCCGGTCAGACAAAGAGATCCTTTCTCTTTCCGAAGGAGAATTTTCGCCGCTTCCCTAACTTCGTCGCGGATGAAAATGGGCGAAGTATCGAGGGAAAGATCAAAGGTGTAGTCTGTTAAAATTGAAGGCTTAACCGCTCGGCTTTCGGAAATTACTTTACCTTCAAAAAGCCGGCGGCGCGCCTCGTTAAGGACCGGTTCCGGCACCCTTAGGACTTTCAGCGTCGAGACAAGAAGGTGAGAGGTTTCCACCGTTTCGGAGGAAGTTTTCGAGGCTTCGATCAGGGATTCTTTTAAGATTTCGTCGAGTGGCGCTGTTTGGAAAAGGCTAGCCTGATCGATCCCTAGGTCGAGCGATTGCCAAACTCTCCCGGCGTCATCGTTTTTTTGTGAAGAGAAAGAAGAGAGTAAATGGGCAAAGGTGGGCAGGCCCAAGGTCTCCTTCTCGGCCTTCTTTTTCGCGCTAAAAATTACCTGACGTGATTGCGCGGACAATTTTTCAGCTAACATAGCAAAGATCCAGTAAGCCTAAACAGACAACCTCAATGAAAAATGTAAAAATCAAAGTTTAAAATGACAGATCAAAATGTCAAAATTTTTAACTTTACACTGTCACTTTGCATTTCGACCCGTTCGACTTCGCTCAGGGTCAATCCTGAGCCTGTCGAAGGATTGATTTTTTAACTTTAAATTTAAACGCAAAATTGCAATACAGCCTCAACTAACTTACTTGTAGGTCACCTTCAGCTCTTTTAATTTCCGCACTGAAAGGCCCAGTTTTTGGCGAATCGGTTCGACGGTGATAATTTCCGTCTCAACTTCTTCGCCAACTTTAAGCGGCCCAACCGTCTCGGAAACGTGGATGAGGCCTTCAAGACCCGGCTCTAGGATTAAGAAAGCGCCAAAGGGAACGATTTTAGAGACCTTGCCCTTAACACGATCACCGACTTTGTATTTTTCAGCCACCTTGTCCCATGGATTGTCTTTTAAGGCCTTAATCGAAAGAGAAAGCTTATTACTGCCCGGATCAACCTCGAGAACTTTAACTTTAACCACGTCGCCGATACGGAAATAAGTGCCCGGACTCTCGACTTTTTCCCAAGAGATTTCGCTGATGTGGACGAGGCCCTCGACCGCGCCACTGCGATCTTCACTATCCTTAACTTCGACGAAAAGACCGAAAGGAAGGATGGCGGAAACGACGCCGTTAATGACCTGGCCGACTTTAAGATTGCCGAGAATTTCGAGACGTTGCTGCGGCGTCATTAAACTCAACGCTTCTTTTTCGGAGAAAACCAGACGGTTGGCGACCTTATTAATCTAGATAACTTTAACCTTTAAGGTGTGCCCGATGAGGTCTTCGGCTTTCTCGCCTTTTTCGAAATGGGAACGGTCGAGGTGAGAGATCGGCACAAAACCTAAAACACCGGCGTCGACGAGAAGTCCGCCTTTATTAAACTCGATCACTTTAACGTCGAAGATCTTTCCGGAATCAAGGGCCTCTTCAAAGATGCGCCACTTGCCTTCCGAAGCGGCCCGCTGCAAGGAAAGGACGAGATAACCTTGATCATTTTCCGGGTAAACGACGGCGGCCGTAACCGTATCCCCAACTTTAAAATCCTTGTAGAAGGTTGGCTCTTCCTCGATTTCGAGCATATCGATAATGCCTTCGGATTTCGCGCCGACGTCAATAAGAATTTCGTTGCGGCGTCTCGAAACGACCTTTCCCTCGACGATATCACCGCGTGAGAAGCTTTTAATAACCGTGCCCGTTTGAGCTAAAAGCTCGGCCATTGTTTTCGCGCCGGTTGTCCCTCTTTTTACGGCCGTTTTTATTGTTTGGGTTTGATGAGCCGTTTTTTCTATTTTTTTCTTCATAATATTTTTTTTTCAGCCTAAGGCTGATCCGCCTCTGGCGGAAGATAAACTCCTTCTGCCTCTTAAAATTTAAGAGGTCTTAGGGATACATTGTAGGTAATGGGAGGTAAAATTGCAAACAAAAATATCCAATCGCGGGAAATTGGAAACCACACTCACCCATAAAATTTCATTATCTGACAGTGAATTGAACACTATCGGACGGACAATAGAAGTGAACGGTTTTCGACGGCTATAGAGAAAACATTCTCAGATTGGAGTTCGTCATTCTGCCTGCCCGCCGAGTC
>CAYHYS010000109.1:0-2238 GCA_964360905.1 uncultured Candidatus Saccharibacteria bacterium
TCGTAACAAGGTATCCCTAGGGGAATCTGGGGATGGATCACCTCCTTTCTAAGATTGTCCCGACCCGCAAGGTTGGGAAATCTGAGCATATCGCGGCTCAGATTCAGTATTCAGCGAGAGTTGGCAACGTAAGCTGATCCATTGGCTTTACTCGGGGTTATCTTGAGTGAAACCGAAGGATTGAAATGTTGCAATGACCCAAAGTTTAGAGCTTCGTTCCTTCCGGTTTTAAGTCTTCACCAATCCGAACTAGCTACAAATTATTTATACAAATCATTACTAACATTAGTAACCATTTTTATAGTCGGTTTGTACCTAATTCGGATTTTTTGTTGTCTGTTGTGCTACTATTTATTCATGCCACTTTCAAGGCATACCAAATATCTCCAAGTCGCTCTAAACAGTACTCTCGATGACGCTTTTGCCGTCATTAATTCACTTCCCCTCAGTGACCGGATTTTGATTGAAGCCGGCACACCTTTAATTAAAAAATATGGAATGGGCAGCATCACTCGTCTTAAAGATTGGTGGGAAGCCCGCCTTGACGAAGCGCCAGCGAGGCAGGCCCGCCTTTCCAATTCGACCCCACAATCCTCATCCGATCAGGCTAAAAAATCCACGGATAAGCCGTCAACGCCCGAAGCCTATATCGTCGCCGATCTTAAAACAATGGATCGTGCCCTCACCGAGACGACCGAGGTTAAAATAGCCGGAGCCAGCGCCGCCGTTGTTCTCGGCCTCGCCCCCTTGGAAACCCTCAACGCTTTTATCGATTCCTGCGAAAAATTGAAGATGGACTCAATGGTCGATATGATGAACGTTGATCAGCCCTATAAAATCCTTCGAAAACTTAAAAAACTGCCCACCGTCGTTATTTTGCACCGCGGTGTTGACGAGGAGTCCTATAACAAAAGCAAGCCGCTGCCTTACCACAACATTATTAAAGTCAAAGGTTCCTACAATCTTCTCATTTCCGTCGCCGGTGGGGATACGAGCCGGGAAGTACAAAGTGCTGTTTTTAACGGAGCCGATATCGTCGTCGTTTGGAAAGATTTTTACAATATTACTAGCGATACAGGACGTCTCGCGACAGAGTTTCTAAAAGAGATAAAATAAATTCTCACTCATTTCCCGCCCATTTCCCGATCCCGCCACCGCTTGGCTAAGCCAGGGGTCCCGACTTTAGGTCGGGAGATCCGCCTCTGACAACGACGCCTTGAAAACTTCAATTCATCAAATTAGTATCACGGTATATACCACGATACTATTTCTCTTTGTGGCTTTTAAGAAACATCTTTTGAGAAAGCTCGTATTCCTCCTGCTTATTAACTCCCAACCCGACTTGTGAAAAGGGAACGGTGAAAGCCACCACCGGCAGGTTTTTCCCCACCGCGATTTTTATAAGGTCCGTTAAATAATACTCGCCGCTCACCGGCGATTTTTTGATTTTTTTGATATTTTCCCGAAGAAATTTATAGTCAAAGCAATAAAGCCCGGCGTTCAGTTCTTTAATTTTTCTCTCCTTGCGACTAGCGTCTTTTTGCTCGACAATACCGAGGAAATTTCCTTTATTGTCACGTAAAATCCGACCCCAAGCCAGTTTCTTTGGTTCACTGTGGCAAGTCGTGATTAGAGCCACCGCCGCCCTCCTCTGGCGTCGTAATTTTCCCAAACGCCGGATCGTTGTCACTTTGTAAAACATGAGGTGGTCACCGTAACCGACGAAAACCTGGTCGGTCGAAGAAGGGAGGTAGGGGAGGGCCACCTTAACGGCGTGGCCGGTGCCGAGACGACGTTTTTGACGCGCGTAAAGAACGGTATGAAAGCGTAGAGATTTTTTAACACTCTGCGCGAAAGCGCCAACAACAACGACCACTGTAGCGGCTATCCTCGAGAAAAGTTCCACACCGTAAGTAATTATCGGACGACCGGCGAACGGCAAGGCCGTTTTATTAACATTCACCTTTCCCATTCGGCTACCCTCCCCGGCCGCGAGAATGATGGCCACGCTCTTTCCGGTAGTCCCTTGGGAGTTTATTTTCTGCTTTTTTTTCATAAGCTTCAGTATCAATTCTAACCTCAAAAAGACAACCGTGAAAGTCCCTTAGAATTCAATTCTAACCCGCCGGGTTAAAATTACCGAACATTTCCCGATCCGGCCATGGTCCCGCCGAGGCGGGAGATCCTACTCACGTCACTCACATCGTGTCAGCGCACTACCTCCGTCATCCTGAACTT
>CAYHYS010000110.1:0-2198 GCA_964360905.1 uncultured Candidatus Saccharibacteria bacterium
TTGAACTGTTTCGGGCCCAGATGAGCGAAATCATAATCTCGGAAAGAGAGGAGCCGCCGCTTTAATCGTCGGACCTTTAAATTGTTCCTGAATTTTTTTGGCCGTTTCGGGCATGAAAGGAACTAAACTCTGGCCGATTTCCCGAATCAAGGCGACCGCTTCGTCGAGAACGACGGTTTTAGAAAGAGGATCGTTCCACGGCCGCTCCCGATTCAGATAACCGTCAACGCCCTTGATTGCTTTCCAAATAATATCCAGAGCCGAGTCGATCCGCAACTTTTTTATTTCTAGTTCTACGTCAGATAAAAGTTTATTTTCTCTGCCATTTCCTGATTTTGTTGGATCAAAGCCCGACATTTCCGCCAGTTTGGCTATCCGTGAAACGAGGTTCCCGAGACCGTTGGCTAAGTCGGAGTTGTAAGCGTCTTCGAACCTCTTAAGGGTTAAGTCGCCGTCTCCGAGGGTCGGGATCTTGGCTAAATAAAAGTAGCGGCTCGCCTCAGACCCGAATTTTTTGATGAGCTCAAAAGGATCGATGACATTGCCTAAAGTCTTGCTCATCTTTTGTCCTTCAGAGTTAATAAATCCGTGGACCATAATGGATTTTGGCAAGGGCAAACCGGCGGAAATAAGCATGCCAATCCAGTAAACAGCGTGAAACTTAATGATGTCCTTGCCGATGATGTGTAAATCGGCCGGCCACCACTCGCTAAAATTTTTTTCTTTATTATTAAAACCCAGGCCGGTCAAGTAAATAGCTAGGGCATCAAACCAAACATAAATCCTTTGTTCCTTATCGTCGGGCACGGGCACGCCCCAGTTCCGGGCCCGGCGGTTGCTTCGAGAAATACTAAAGTCCTCCAAGCCTCTCTTGATAAAGGCTAAAACCTCATTTTTTCGCTCCTTCGGCAAGATTTTGAGATCGTTGTTTTCGATTAAATGTTCAATTACGGCGAACTTGGGGTCCGAAAGCCGGAAAAAATAATTTTCTTCTTCTACCAAACCCGGCTTTTTTAGATGGTAGGGACAAAGACCTTCGGTAAGATCCTCTTCCTTATAAAAATTTTCGCATCCTACGCAATAAAGGCCTTGATAGGGTTTTTTGTAAATGTCGCCGACTCTAAGGCAGCGATTCCAAATCTCAACGACACCTGGCCAGTGGAGATTTTGATCACTACCGCGTTGGAAGATATCGAATTTAATGTTAAGACTTTCGGCTAGCTCCCGGAATTTTTGAGAGTTTATATTACAGAGTTCCAAGGTGGTTATTCCCAGTTTCTCCGCCGCCTGGACGTTTTTTAAGGCGTTCTCATCGGCCCCGCTTAAAAGAAGGGTTTTTTCTTTAAGAACATCTCGGTGGTAGCGCCGTAGAGCATCGGCTTGGCAGAACTCTAAAGCGTGACCAACATGAGGAGCGCCGTTAACGTAAGGTATGGAGGTCGTAATGTAGAACTTTTTCATTCCCTTCATTATATTACTGATTATTCCTAAGTATATAGATGAGAGCCGAGACGATGAGGGTAATCAGGAGCATTACGTTAATGAAGTTAAGAGCGTTGAGAGCTTTAATGGATAGGTAAAGACTGGGCAGTAGGGCAAGTGTAAATGAAAAAAGTAATATTTTTCTGACTTTTATTTTCGGTTTTTCCGCTTCTTCCGTGTTTAGTTTCTTTCTAAGAAGGTAGAGAATAGCGCACAGAGATGTTGTTAGGAAAATCAAGAAGAGGATAATAAAAACCCCTAGATTAAGGAAGTTTTCCGGTGAAAGGTAAATTACCGTGTAGGTGATTAGGCCCAAGCTTATGATCGCCGCGGCGGTGATTGTCAGTATTGGTCGTTCCACAAGCTAAAGTATGGATAAAATTACACTAGTCGGCAAGATAGCGGTGCCGCGACCTTTAAGTTAGAATACATATATGAATTTTTTCTCGTTGTTGACTTTTGCCGTGATTATCACTGGACTTTCTTTAACTATCTACTTCATCAACCGGAAATTTAAAGAACTCGACGAGAAAACGAAGGATGACGCGGGACAAAAACTGCTTTTGGAGTGGCTGAAAAGCATGCAGATAAGCCTTGAAAGTACTAATAAAACGTTGAATGACTCGCTGCGGTCAACGACCGTTGACGTCTCAAAAGTACTGCAGGAAAGCAGCAAGCAGCTTAACGAGCAGCTAGATAGAAACAGCCGGTTACTT
>CAYHYS010000111.1:0-2091 GCA_964360905.1 uncultured Candidatus Saccharibacteria bacterium
ACTCTTCGGTCAAACTGGAGTCTAAAACCCTATTGTAGGTATTACTTAAGATCTCTTTTAGCATCGTTTTTATTGTTCCACAAACCTAATATTTTAGCAAAATAACGTGAAAATCCATTTTTTCAATTCATTACTCTGCTCATATTTAGATTTTCTTGATTTTGTTTAAGTCTTGTCTGGCGAATATCAGGGTTTGAAGTTTACATTCCACATTCTCGTAATACTACAATTATTTAAATAATCGTAGTGGTACGAAAGTGAGTTGATAAAAGTTGTGTTAGATAACTCTGGAGGCTCTTTCCCGTTTTCCTTTTTCGTAAAGGTTCTCAACCCTTCTTTTAGAGGCGGGGTGGGAAACCAGAAATTTAGCCAAAGATTTTTCAATATCTTTAAGTGTCTCCTTAAAGCTTTCTTCACGAAGGATCTTTTTTATGACCATTTCAAAGCCCTTTCCGGAATGCTGTAGCCAGACGGAAATAGAGGCGATTGTGGTTCCCGAGACTTTGACAATATCCCCAATGGCCGCGTAGCTGCACCCTTTCGTTAGAAGGATGGCGATCGCCAATCTCTTGGCGATCATCGTTCTCTCCACCGGAGAAAGGAGATCAAGAAGATATGTTTCGATTTCTTTACTCTTGTGTAGATCGGCTAGGGATTTAAAAAAGACCTCAAACATTCTCTCTTCGATTTTTCGGTCAATTAATCTTTTCGAAACTTGTGACATATAGTTCTATTCTACTACTACGATTATTTAAATAATCATAGTAGTTGTCAATAGATACATTTATGTCTTATTTTTCAGTTTATTCTATACACTAAATCTATTAATGTTCTATAATCATATGTATTCACATAACATCCTTAAATTGGACTTCGTTGGCCCCACCCTGAAGGTGAGCCCGACGTGGATCCACACCTTCAGGGTGTTCCCTTTCGTCCATATGTTTTATCTGTATTCCCAGTTAACCCATATTGATATCGAGGGATCGTAGCTTAGATAGTCTATGCAAAGGAAGAGGGTTTATGGATTTGTTGTGTATAATTGAAATATGATTTTAGCGACTTCAGAACTTCTAAAACTAGTTAAGGAAAAAAATTTAGTTGAAAACCTTTCCGAACGTGAACTGAAAAATCCTGAAGGTTGTGGGTTTGATTTACGGGCGGGTGAAATCTATGAACTTTCCGGTAGCGGCTATTTAGGTATTGAAGAGCGAAAAACTCCGCAGGAGAAGTTAATTGCCAAGTATGATCCTGATAAAATCGTAAAGGTAAAACTCAAGCCTGGAAAATACTACATAGTTAAAACAATAGAAAAAATAAATCAGCCGGAAAACATACAGGTAATCGTAAAACAGCGCACGACCCTCATTAGATCGGGAATTTACTTAGGCGTGGCTTTTGGCTCTCCCGGATATAAAGGTCAGTTCAATTTTGGCATTATAAATATAGGTGGCCTTAAATTTACCCTGGAAATGGGGGCGCGTATCGCCCACGCCGGCTTTTTTGAGATCAAAGGGAAGACTCTTGTTCCTTACCGTGGCCAGTGGCAAGGTGGTAGGGTTTCAGCCCGCCGCCGGGAAAAACAAATTTAATAGGAGGCGACGTGGTAACCGGTTTCGGAGAAGGTAAGAGATTTGCGGTTTACCATTTTTAAACTCTCTTCGACACCATCAAACAGGTTCGGCAGTTTCATAATTTCCTTCCTGGAAAGCCAGGTGTTTTTACCGCCTTCGAAAGATTCTTTAAACGGTCCGTGGGTATTTTCGGCCTTGCAGACGAAGAAGTATTTATCTTCGAGAAGTAGCCCTTCTTTAGAATAATCGGTTTTGTGTTTTATTCCCACGAGAGTTATTTTTCCCTCTAAATCCGCTTCTTCTTTTAATTCGCGCGCCGCCGCTTCCTTGACCGGTTCTCCCCATTTTATTTTTCCGGTGATAAATCCAAAGAAGCCGAAGTAGGGTTGTTTTAGGCGTTGTTGGACGAGAAATTGGGTTTCTTGACCAATCTTTCGGCAGCCTATAATTAAGGCTCCTATTTTGGCTTGTTTTTCGATGGTGGCGGTTTCCGTGTCGAGGCGGTTGGCGAATTCCT
>CAYHYS010000112.1:0-2091 GCA_964360905.1 uncultured Candidatus Saccharibacteria bacterium
AGATCCAAGCACCTTCTCTTCTTTTCCGGAAACGAAAAACTGCAAAATCTCGCCGAAAAATACAATCTGACCGGCACCATCAAGGCGACGGCTGGGGACTATCTGCTGATCAACGACGCTCTCTTTTCCCCAAAAAGAAGCAGCTGGAATCTTTCTCAGAACGTCACCAAAACGATTGAACTCAAGGATGATCGGATGCTGACCGAGTTGAAGATAGAATTCGAGGGCCAACCAGAGCCCGGTTCCCCAACCGGAGCCGGCAACCTTCATTTTGTCCGCGTTTACGTACCCCAAGGTTCAAAACTCAACGGCTCAGAAGGATCGGCGGAAGCGGTTGGACAAAGTGAAGATTTTGAAAAAACCGTCTTCAGCGCGGTTTTGACCCTAGAACCGGCCAAAAAGAAAACGCTCTTCCTCAAATACTCGTCACCCAAACCAAAAATGGAGGAGGCCGTTTACAAACTCCTAATCCAAAAACAGCCCGGCACCGGGAACTTCAAATACAACCTAAAAATCGGGGACAAAACCGAAGAACTTACTCTTTCCGAAGACAAGGAAATTGAAATTAAGCTTTAAAGTAACTGCAACTTAATACCGAGGGACACATAAGTGGAGCCCCACGGGCGGAGCCCGTGGCTCCTCTTGTCTCGCCGAAGGCGGACTAGAGAGACGACATCCGCCCTTCGACTAACGCTCAGGGTGTGAGCGAAGTCGAACCACCGAAGCTCACCAAGAATCCTTCGACTCCGCTCAGGATTACCCTTCCCGCATTCACCCACGGCTAAAAGCCGTGGCTTTCTGCGGAGGCGGGTAAATCTACGGTTTGTCATACTAATCCTAGATTGCGTTGGGGAAGGATCTGGATTCTGATCCGCCAGTTGACAGATCAGAATGACTGCTTCGGTTATTCAAAAAATTTGTACTTAACCAGAACTTTAACGGCCGTTAGACCATCGCGCCAGGTAATCTTTTTTCCTTCAGAATATTCCCTTCCCTGATAGCTAATAGGGACTTCATAAATTTTTATACCTTTTCTGAGTATTTTCGCTGTCACTTCCGGCTCAAATTCAAAACGATCGGCGGTGAGATCTAAACTTTTAATGACTTCGGTTTTAAAAACTTTGTAACCGGTTTCCATATCCGTTATTGCTGAACCGTAAAGCAGAGCCGTTACCAAACTTAAAAACCGATTTCCCAAATAATAGAAGAAATGCCAAGAGTAAAGTTTCTTATGCTGGCGCACCATCCGCCCTAAACCCCCGTCTCCGGCAAACCGCGAACCATAGACGACCGTTGTTCGGCCCGAAAGAATCGGCGCAATCAATTTTAGATATTCGGCTGGGTTATACTCTAAATCCGCGTCTTGGACAATAATTAAATCCCCCGTGGCTTCTTTAAAACCCGTTCTCAAAGCGGCCCCCTTTCCCCTATTGACCGGTTGATATATAACTTTAAACCGGCCCTCAAGTTCTTTAAGAATTTCTCTGGAACCGTCGGTAGAAAAATCATCCACAGCAATAATTTCCCGATCCAATGGTAAAGCAACGGATTCAACTTTTTGCAAAATTTCCCTTAAAGTTGCTGCTTCATTGTAAACAGGAATGATTATGGAGAGCTTCACAAGATTTAGCGCCTATTTTGGAGTAAGGTCATAAGAAACAATATATTTTAGATTGGGAAGATTTTTTTCTTTGGTGGCCACCCCAAACGAAACCGAAATTATGGTGTCGTCAAAATCCAACGTGGCCGTTTTGGTGGCCGGATCCCATTTAAATTTTTGCGTCGAAACAACCTTTTGGCTGTTATCGGGATCGTCCGGCAAACCTTCAACTTTAATGCTGTAATGGCCTCTTAAGGCCACTCTAAACCAGGCGCTGTGGCAGTAAAGACCGGCCGTGCGGCCCCAGCCACCCAGTTCGGGAAGTCCGTCCACCGGTTTTCCCGTACTCACTTCAACGACGTCCGGATTAGAAGCGCAGGGTACAAACATGTATGAATCCGGAAGGTTCCCAATGTTAAACGTCAGGGAGTAGGGGGAGTAATAATGGGACAGATCCTTAAACGGCAGCGCGTAATCAACGCTCATTACCG
>CAYHYS010000113.1:0-2008 GCA_964360905.1 uncultured Candidatus Saccharibacteria bacterium
TCAGTAAAAAATACCCGACCGCGGCCACCCCCACCGTCGCTACTGCCGCCCCCATCATTGCTCTCTTACCAAACCTCAAACTTCTTTTTACCATAAACCGCTCAACACTAACCTTTCTTTGCGTTTTCCATCTTTTTTACTAACTCTTCGTGTATGCCTTGATAAAGGTCAAATATAAAAGTCTCTTCTTCTAAGAGCGCTTGGGATTTTGGTGATATTTCTAAGTTAATCTTCCACTCTTTTTCGTGCCAAGTGGAAATGTCGGCCATTAAGTGCTGGAAATAAACATCAATTAAATCGAGCATTTTAACAAACCGTGCTTCGGCGGTTTTCCGCTCCTCATACTCCAGCCAAAGTGCCTTTAACTCCTCGTGAGCTTTTTGAGGCAAAGTCTTTAGAATCTCGCCCATGGCCCGTTCTTCCTGCTCAAACTTATTTGTACGGCTGTCCAACCAAGCCGGCACATCTCCGGTTAAAGCCTCAGCCAAGTCGTGAATAGTAATCAGCTGTAAAACTTTTTCTAAGTTCATTTTTCTATTTAATTTCCCGTAAAAGGCCATCGCCATTAGTGACATATGCCAACTATGTTCGGCCGTACTTTCCTGCCGGGTTTTATCTTCCGTCCAGGAATGCCTTACCACGGCCTTAAGCTTCTGTGTTTTTCTAAGGAACTCTAAGTGTCTTTGGATTTTCATATTCTCAACTATTTCCTTCACTTTAACATTTTTGTTATCTCACTTCCCTTCAATATCAAGGCTTAAGAGTTTTTGGTAAAATAAGTTCTGGCAGTTTCGTAAAGACGCTGTGTAAAATATGGATCTTAAATATGAGAATTAAGTTCAAGTGTTTTAGCAACGATCGCTCTTAAAACACTTGAAGACATTGTCGCTTCGATGATTCGAATCGTAGAAGCAGAGATTATCGGTGGTTTGTAATTGGATCAACAGGATTATCGTATCCCAACTTTAGCCACTAACTGTTCTTCGTCCTTCTGTTTGGTACAACTTAATAATCACAAACATCAAACCCGATGTATCTCAGCCTATTCAGACCCAATCACGAGGGTGTTTGAAAATTCATCTTATAAACTTCAAGACTAATACACGGACCCCGCCCAGGCATAATTTGTAAATTTTGGAGACTTGTGCCGACCTATTAATTTAATATTTGTTATTCCGGCCGTTTCTGCCATCTGCTCTAAATGCGTTAAATCCCCTTCTATTGGCGTTTCTTTGGCTTCAATCGCAATTTTAGAATCTAAAATAAAGTCAATTTCGTGCCCGGTTTTGAGAGCGAAATATTGGACCTGTCCCAACCTAGCTAGCTGGTTAAAAAGGGTATTTTCAAATTGAGCGCCACTGGAAAGATCTGCCAAAGTATTGGCAAGCCCCGTATCACAAAAATACAACTTGCGGGACTTTACGATTTCCCGATCAATATTCCTGGTATATACCGGAACTGTACTCACTAAATACGTTTTTTCAAAAAAAGAAATATAATTAGTGACTGTTGGGCGGGACAAACCAGTAAGCCTTGACAATTTTGTGTATTCTACCCGACTGCCAACCCGACCAGCTAATAGTTTTGACAGAGAGTACAGATTACGCTCGTCGGAAAAATCGGCCAGCGTTCTAATATCAACATTTACGTACGAAGACATAATATCCAGGAGAATGTCGTGCTTTTGTTCTTCGGTTTGAGCTAGTACTACTTGCGGAAAACCTCCAAAACGGACGAATTCATCGTAATAGGAGGAAAGGCGACTGTATTCCAAATTGTTAAACATTTTTCCTTTCCAATTCTCTTTGTGGAACGGGATTTGCCTGAAAGTCAGGAATTCTCCGAAGTCTAGCGGATACAACTCGAAAACCTTTTTTCTCCCGGACAATGATTCCGAAAATAAATTTTTTAGATAGTAGGAGCTTGATCCCGTCACTATAAATTTAATATTGTGGTGATCTAATAAATATTTAATGGCGCTTGGGGATTCGGGGGCCAATTGTATTTC
>CAYHYS010000114.1:0-1985 GCA_964360905.1 uncultured Candidatus Saccharibacteria bacterium
GTAACCGTTCACCTACCCATTATCAATATAAAAGAAACGGGGCAATTTTTTTTGAATCAGTAGTGTCACGGTTAGAGTTATGCATGTGAGCTGATTTGATACTTATCCAAAGCTAATATATTTTTTACTGAGCCATGTCTAACAAAGTGAGTCTACTACACAAACCCCAGCTTAATTGTGAGGATCTTTCTCAAGCACAACAGGAAGTGGATCTGCTATGGCAAGAAGTTTTAGATTTGCGTAAGGAAGTCGTTGAGCTCCGTAAAAAGAATGAGTCTTTGGTGGAAAAAAATCAGACAAATTCCAGAAATTCATCGAAACCGCCCTCTCAAGATCCTCACAAGAGGAAGCTTATCAAGAAAAAAAAGTCGAACCGTAAACAAGGTGCTCAAAAAGGTCATCAAGGAACCGCCAGGAAATTAGTGGCTTCTTCAAAAGTAGATCGGATTCAAAATTGCCTTCCTCCCAGTCAATGTTCCTGTGAGGGTTCTATTGAAATTCAATTTGATCGTTATACGCCTCACCAACAATACGAGCTTCCCGTGGTCCATCCCGAGATCACGGAATATCGTTGTTTTATAGGAGTATGCAGGGATTGCGAAGCGACCTATCAAGGAAGTCTTCCCCCAGGTACGCCCCCAGGAATGTTGGGTCCACAAGCGATGAGCACGGTCGCCTCTTTAACAGGAGACTACCGAATTTCCAGAAGAGAAACCCAACGGTTGCTAGAAAATTATTTCGGTCTTCCTCTTTCCTTGGGTACCATTTCCAACGTGGAAAAGGAGGTCAGTTCCGCTCTGGAAGCTCCTGTAGAAGAGGCGAAGGCCGCGATCAAGGAAGAGGACATTGTTCATGCCGATGAAACCAGTCATAAAGAAGCCGGGGTCAAACAATGGATGTGGGTCGCGGTGACTTCCTTCCTGAGTGTCTTCATCATTCGTCCTACGCGAGCGACCGTAGCGGCAAAAGAGCTTTTAGGAGAATTCTTTCGGGGTATTTTAGTTTCAGATCGTTATTCTTCTTATAATTGGGTGGATACGGCCAGGAGACAATTCTGCTGGGCACATATCATTCGGGATATTTTAAGGATATCGCAACGCAGTGGGCTCGACCAGAAAATTGGGGCAAACTTACTGGCTCACATCAAATGGATGTTCCGTCTTTGGTATCAAGTTCGTGACGGGACTTTAAGCCGTCAAGCCTTTCAGCGTGCGATGAAGTTTACCCAAAAATCGATAGAGAGTCTCCTTGAGGAAGGGACGAAAAGTACCCACAAAAAGACGAGGGGAACTTGCACCCAAATCTTAAAACAGAAAATAGCTCTTTGGACTTTTATCTATACAGAAGGCTTGGAACCGACCAATAATGTGGCGGAGAGAACCCTTCGTGCGTATGTCCTTTGGCGGAAAATGTCTTTTGGTTCTCAATCGGAAAGAGGCAATCGCTTTATTGAAAGAATGATGACCATCAGAGCCTCTTGTCGGCAGCAAAACAGAAATGTCGCTCACTTTATTAAAGAGGCTCTCTGCGCCTATTATGGAAAAGGAACAGCTCCCAGTTTGCTCACACAACTGACAACACAACAAATCAAATCAGCTTAGTCTTTACTTGGTAAAAATAACACTTTTCCTTTCTTAAACCTATGAAACTGAAACGCTACTCCATTACTCTCGATAGCCGTGATTATGGCATGCTCAAAAACAATTTTTTGATTACGACTTGCTGTGGCAGTATTCTCAAGAAAATTATAATGAAGGATAATGAAGTTAGGTTGCTATTAACCAAAGATGAATTAAAAGAACTTACAGGTTTTGTGGCTGCGGAAGCGAATCATGCAACATCAAAAACAGAAGAGGAAGGATTAGATGAAATTTTTGAGCATTTAGAGGCTACATTATACTCTCTGGAACGAGGGTAGGTGAACGGTTACGAGTTCACTACGGCAGACCGTCTTATTTCCCTTGGCTCCGCCAAGTCAGAAAACC
>CAYHYS010000115.1:0-1748 GCA_964360905.1 uncultured Candidatus Saccharibacteria bacterium
CGTATTTTCCTTACGGATCGGCGGGGAAAAATCGTTGACCGCTACGCCCAAGGTTCGTCGCGTACGGCGCCACTTAATGAAAAAGACTTTGCTCTGATCTACAAAAACGCGGGAAACCAAACTCTCGTCCTTGAAGATTTAGAGGAAGGCCCTCTTAAGGAAGCCATGCGGGCGGATCAGTTCAGCCTGGTTTTTCCACTGAGGGTAAAAGGGGAGCTAGTCGGATTCTTCACCACCGGCGAGAAATCGTCAGGTGATATTTACTCGACAGAAGAGATTTCCGTTCTCGAGATATTGATGCCGGAGATCGCCGTGGCTCTCGCCAACGCGAAAGCCTACGCCTCGATTGTTAAATTCAACGTCACTCTTAAGGAAGAAATTCTCAAGGCGACTCATAAGCTTAAAGTGGCCAACGAGAAACTAAAAGTTCTCGATCAAATCAAGGACGATTTCGTTTCCGTCGCTTCCCACGAGCTAAGGACGCCGATGACTTCCATAAAAAGTTACATGTGGATGGTCCTTAATAACCGGGCCGGCGAGGTGCCGGAAAAAATGAAAAATTATTTAGGACGGGCTTACCGCGCCACCGAGCGTTTAATCAGTCTCGTCAACGACATGCTCGACGTCAGCCGGATTGAGAGCGGGCGGATTGAGTTATCCACTGAATCATTTAACCTCGTCGCCATCGCCGAAGAAGTTATCGCCGAACTAAAGCCGAAGGCCGATGAGAAAAAAATCTACCTGAAGGTGGAAAAGGCGGAGATTGATGATATCTTCACTGACCGAAATCGGGTTAAGGAAGTTCTGATCAATCTTTTAGGCAATGCTTTAAAGTTCGTCGTTACCGGTGGTATAACTATAAAATTCTCCCGCAAAGCGGGATTGGTTAGCTCTAAGCTCACCGGCGAATCCGGATCGCTAAGATCTAATCAAAAAGAGCAGAGGGCAGAGAGTAAAGAGCAGAGAGTAAAGAGTAAAGAGTACGGGTTTGTTGAAGTTTCGGTCACTGACACCGGGCCGGGGATTTCCGAAGAAGACCTGACGCGACTTTTTAGTAAATTTGGTCGGTTAGAAAATTCCTACGTTTCGATCGCGACTAACGGTGGCACCGGTTTAGGTTTATACATCAGTAAGTCTTTAGTGGAATTGATGGGGGGTAAGATTGGCGTCGAATCAAAATTAGGCGAAGGCAGTCGGTTTTGGTTCACGTTGCCGGTGAGCGAATCAGTTAAAAGTTGAAAAATCAAAATGTCACCGCCACAGCGGGATCCCGCAGAGGCGGGACAAAATGACAATGAAAAGTTTAAAATTGAATTTAAGAAAAGGCTTTATAAATGGGTTTTAAGGCTGATAAGGTTTATCGGCAACCTTCCCAAGGACTCAGTCTGTAACGTTTTAGGCAATCAATTACTGCGAAGTGGTACCAGCGTTCTGGCCAATTATGTTGAGGCCGGTTCGGCTTCCTCGAGGAGAGATTTTATAAACTTTTTCACCCATTCACTTAAGTCGGCCAATGAATCAAAGATTTGGTTGGCTCTTCTTCGGGATACTGCTAAAGGAGATCGGGAGGAGTTAGATTTCTTGTTAAGTGAACTCATCGAAGTTGCGAAAGTTCTGGCTTCCAGCATTATTACTTTAAAAGGCAAGAGATAATTTTGCATTTTGGATTGTCACTTTTAATTTTGATTTTTGCATGTATAAGTACCAGCGAATTAGTAGACATTAGCTCTTTAAAACTAAACGACCTC
>CAYHYS010000116.1:0-1694 GCA_964360905.1 uncultured Candidatus Saccharibacteria bacterium
CTGCGGGAAATTCTTAAAGCCGGATTGGCTCAGAATTTAAAGAGTGCCCGTTTTGTTCTTGAGTCACGAGTGCCTGAAGTTTGGGATATTTTAGAGAATTTGGTTAAGAATCACCCGGTGCTTTTAAACCGCGCGCCGACGTTGCATCGGCTCGGTATCCAGGCTTTCTTCCCCATTCTCATCGACGGCAGCGCCATTCAAATCCACCCTTGTGTTTGTTCGGGCTATAACGCGGATTTTGATGGTGATCAGATGGCTGTTCATCTGCCTCTTTCAACTAACGCCCGAGCTGAGGCAACCAATTTAATGTTATCTTCTAATAACCTTCTGTTACCGGCTTCCGGAGTTCCCGTGACGTTGCCTAACCGGGACATGATTGTCGGTACTTATTACCTCACCACGCTGGAAGAAACTGATAAGGGTAAGAAGTTAAAAGTTTTTAATGACACCAACGAAATTTTGTTATCTTATGATTTCGACAAAATATCACTGCGTGAAAGTGTAAAGTTAAGATTATCCTCCAAAGAAGAAATCACAACCAGCGCCGGACGTATCATCTTCAACAAGGTTTTACCGGAATCCTTTGAATTTTTCAACAACGAGATAAATAAAGAAACGGGGGCGATCAAAAAGCTGGTCGAGCGTTCTTTCAAGAGTGAGGGTCGTGAGATAACCGTTGCCCTTATTGATGATCTTAAGGAAATTGGGTTTAAGTACTCAACTGTTTCTGGGTTTTCCATGGGTATCATGGACGGGATGGTTCCGGCCGAGAAGCAGAAAATTGTCGATGAGGCCGATAATAAAGTGGCGGAAATTGATATGAATTTTCGACGTGGTTTAATTACCAAGCGAGAAAAATTGAGACTTATTGAAAACGTCTGGAGCGAGGTAACCAACAAATTGGATGATTTAGTTTGGGACAGCCTCTCGACCGATAATCCGATTAAGGCCATGGTCCGCTCGGGAGCTCGGGGAACGCGCGACCAGGTAAAACAAATCGCCGGAATTCGGGGATTAATCGTTGATCCTTTAGGTCGTTTGGTGGAGTTACCGATTCGTTCCAACTATGTAGAGGGTTTGACCGGATTCGAATATTTCGCTTCCGCGCGCGGTGCCCGTAAAGGACTGGTTGACACGGCTCTAAAGACGGCTGATGCCGGTTATCTAACCCGCCGTTTAATTGATGTGGCCCAAGATGCGATTATCCGCAGTGATGATTGTGGTACCAATGAAGGTCTTGATATTGTCAGAGGCGAAGAACATCTTTTGACGTCTTTCTCCGAAAGGATTTACGGACGGATTCTAGCGGAAAATGTTGTCGACCCTAAGGGAGGTAAAAAAATTATCGTCGAAAAGGGACAGCTCATAAGAGATGAGATTCTTTCTCTGATTGACGGTAGTGGCGTTAAAAAAGTTAAGATTCGTTCCGCCCTTGCTTGTGAAGCGAAGTATGGGGTTTGCTCGCTCTGTTACGGATTAGATCTTTCGACTCGTAGTATCGCGGCCATGGGCAGTCCGGTGGGAATTATCGCGGCCCAAAGTATCGGAGAGCCTGGTACTCAGCTGACTTTGCGGACGAGGCATACAGGAGGTATCGCGACTTCTAAAGATGTGACTCAGGGTTTGCCTAGGGTTGAGTAGCTTTTCGAGGCAAGAACTCCGAAATTCCTCGGAACCATCTCGGAGGTGGATGG
>CAYHYS010000117.1:0-1609 GCA_964360905.1 uncultured Candidatus Saccharibacteria bacterium
TCAGAATCCGCCGCCACTCACCAATCCGCCGCCCCAGTCCAAGAAGACTCGCCGCGCGCTCACAACCGGACTAGGTGGGGGTTCTGATAGTAAAACCGTCACTGCTGCTTCAAGCAACACTGCCGGTTAACTGACCAGACTAGGTCTACACCTTCCAGGTGTGGGATATAGTGTGGGATCTAGGGAGAAAAGAGACTCAGACGCTACGAATTCGACGCCTGAGCCTCAAGAGGTAGAGACTTTAAATCAAGCCAATCATGATGATTTATCACATGATTGGCTTTTTCGTGTTTCTAGACCTCGGGTTTGCAAGACGGTTTGCAAGACCACGTCTTGCAAATGGCGTTAGTCAAAGGTAAACCCGACTTGGCCCATACCTTCCGAAAATCCACACCTTCCAGGTGTGGCTGACTAAGGATAGAGCCAATCGAGACTGAAGAGGTAGAGACTACTAATCAAGCCAACCGCGAGATGATCATCTGATCACTCCCGGTTGGCTTTTCGTTTTATTATTCATTCACCTTTCCCTCTCCCAATCTCAAGATTTTCTAAATAAGATTATATAAAACAGAATCTAAAACCAATAATTTGCCTCTTTACAAAACGTGTCCGGCCGGACATAATTTGTGAGTATGGAAAAAGAGATAGAAATAGGGGATTTATTTAAAAGCCTTAAAATACCGGATAAAATCCTAACGGCCGTTCTCATGGGCGCCGCTCTCGGTGAGGAGATTTTAGATAATTTGCCGTCGAAAAGGAGTGTTACCCGTTCTCTTTATACTACACAACCGGAATTTAAGGGAATTCGAAAGGATTCTTTCCGTATGGCTTTATTCCGCCTTCTTGAATCTAAATATTTAGAAAAGATAGAGACTGACGCTAAAACACGTTATCAGTTGACCACGAATGGTTTAGAGCGTCTTTACAGGAAGTTCCCAATACTTAAGTTACAAAATAAGAAGTTTGACGGTCTTTTTCGTGTTGTTGTTTACGATATCAGCGAAACTGAAAGAAAACTGCGTCGAGAAATGAGGCAAGGTCTAAAGAAACTCGGCTTTGCTTATTTGCAGCAAAGTGTTTGGATTTCGCCTCATGATTGGGAGGACGAGCTTGAAGAAATTTTTAAAAAACTCAAATTAGGGGATAAAGTTTTTGTTTTTAAATCATCCCTTACGCCGGAGCGTTCTGATCGTTTGTTAAAAACCTACTGGCCAAGTTTAAAGAGTGTTTAAACGTCATCTACACAAAACGTGTCCGGCCGGACACGTTTTGTGAGAGAAACTTCCTAAAGACCTATATAATAGGTGTTTATCCTAAAACCATATTTAAAGGCCATATTTTAGGTGTATCAGTGGGTGGTAAGTGGTGCCAGTTTTTAACGGAAAATAACCGCAAAAAGCGTCTTTTATTTACCGCTGACTATTGGCTAATTAAGTTTTGAAGTACGGTTTTGGATATAACTTTTAAAGAAGACCCCGTTCCATTTTGGTTTTGAATGACCACAGCGGAGTAGCCGTCGAAAAACGTTCACTTCTGTTGTCCATCCGATAGCTTATGATTTTTAACATTTGACTTAATTTTATAGGTATTCACATAACATCCATAAATT
>CAYHYS010000118.1:0-1572 GCA_964360905.1 uncultured Candidatus Saccharibacteria bacterium
AACCGCTGCCGAAACGCCCTAAAGCGTGATTGGTCATTTTTGTCTTAAGTTCTTCCACGGAACCAAATTCACTCTTGATACGACCGATTAGCGCCTCATCGAGTTCCTTTGTTGGTCCCATGATTTGCCAGTAAAGACTGTGATTCAAATGGCCGCCGCCGTTGTTTATTAAAGTGGTTCGGTCATTCTCCTTCACGGTTAAAGATTTGATGTTTTCCATCAACTCATTAAGCTCCATTTTCTGAAGATCAGGATATTTTTCCAAGACCTCGTTGAGTTTATTGATATAAGCTTGGTGATGCTTGGCGTAGTGAATTTCCATTGTCGAGCGATCAATGTAAGGCTCTAAAGCCTCGTGGGAATATTCAAGTTTTGGCAGAGAAAAAGGATATTTCATAATTTATATAGATAACTATCTATAGATTACCGGGAGTTTGATCTCTTGTCAAGAATTTGACTATTTTTGACAACTGGAACAAAAGAAAGTGCCTCTGCCACCGACTTCAATCCGCCGAATCTCCAATCCACAGTGGTCGCACGGATCGCCGGTCCTGCCATAAACCAGGAAATGCTCCTGGTACTTCCCCTTTTCTCCGTGGGTCTGAACATACCACTGGTCGGAGGCGCCACCGTATTTCAATCCCCGTTTCAAGACGATCAGAATGGAATCGTATAACTTTTTACTGAGTTCCTTTGTTATTTTATTGCTCGCCATCCTTGGACTTACCTTCGCCAGCCACAGGGCATCGTTGGCGTAAATGTTGCCAATGCCGGAAATCTTTGTCTGATCAAGCAAGACAATCTTGACCGGACGCGACGAATCCTTGAGTATTGCCAAGAACTTTTTGAGCGTTAGATCTTTCAACGGCTCCGGGCCATAACCTTCTAACAATCCCTCCATTTCCTTTTTGTCTTTCACAAGTTTTACGAATCCAAACTTCCTGGCATCAGCAAACCGCAACTCCTTGCTGCCGGGCCGATCAGTATCCAAAAAGGTCTCACCTTGTGGAGGTTGTAGCTTCAAGGAAAAGACGCTGCGGGTATAGTTATCGAGCGGGTCGGAAGGATTTCGGATTAGAAGCTGGCCCGTAAGCTTTAGGTGAAACAATAGAGACGAGTCATCAGATAAACTGAAAATCAGAAGCTTTGCTTGCCGATCAACAGTTTTAATTTTTTTTCCAGCGATGGCTTTGGAAACTATGTCAAAAGACGGTCGGAAACTTTTTTTCCAGTTGGTTTTTACGCTGACGAAAGAGTAGCCTTTCAATTCCTGATCAAGTTGCCTTCTAATTGTTTCAACTTCCGGTAGTTCCGGCATAAAAAAATTAGTCCAAGAGACGGGCTAGAAGACCTGCTTCTTTGGCTTTCTCGAACATGAGTTTAAAAACGATTAAAGAAATAAAGAAATAAACGAGACCCAGGAAAAAAGCCATCCAATAATAGAAGACGGGAACAACGCCGGCAAACAAAAGCGACCGTAAACCCTCAAAAATGTAGGTCGAGGGCAGCATCAAAGCGAGGGGTTGGGCCCATTGAGGCAAAAAAACGAGTGGGTAAAAAACGCAGCTGAAG